>JAFLXO010000045.1:0-5645 GCA_029786595.1 Nitrososphaerota archaeon
GATCGGCGTTCCTCTTGAGCATCAGCCAGTTTATCCCGTCCAGCATGGCGTCTACGCTGGCCATTACGATGTCAGGGCTAGTGGCCGTGGCCGAAGCCAGGTGCCCCCTATCATCCTCCACCTTGACTGTGGCCTGAGCTAGCGCGTCGGACCCGCCGGTTATCGCCTCTAGCCTGTACTCCTTCAGGCTGATGCCCGTTATACCCTTCATGGCCTCCTGCATGGCCTTCAGCGATGCATCTATGGGGCCTATCCCGGTCTGTGAAGCTTCGTGAACCCTTCCGTCGATGACCAGCCTTATAGACGAAATGGGAGTCACCCCCCGACCGGTCACCGTTACGAAGCCGCCGAGCTCTACGAACCTCTTCTCCTCCCTGACCTTCCCCATTACCGAGCTCGCTATCGCATACAGGTCGGCATCAGATATCGATTTGCCCTTATCCCCCAGCTCCTTTACCCTTTCGACTATCTGCCTGACCTGCTCATCGCCGACGGCAAGGCCCATCTCCTTCAGCTGGGCAGATATACCATGGACGCCGGCCAGCTTTCCGGCCATAAACCACCTCCTCCTCCCGACCATTTCCGGGCTTATGAATTCGTATGTCCTTGGCTCATTGACTATGCCGTGAGTGTGAATGCCGCTTTCATGGCCGAAGGCGTTATCGCCTACGATCGGCTTGTTCTTGGAAACCGGGACCCCGCTAAGGCGTGACACCAGTTTACTGGTATCGTAAAGTAGTTCGGTCCTTATGCCTACCTCCTTTTTATAAAGGAGCTTAAGCGCCATTACGGTCTCCTCTAGGCTTGCATTGCCGGCCCTTTCCCCTATTCCGTTTATCGTGCAGTGAACCTGAGAAGCCCCTGCCTCGATTCCGGCCAGGCTGTTGGCCACCGCAAGTCCAAAGTCATTGTGGCAGTGCATGCTGATGACCGAGTTGGGCAGCTCCTTCTTTACCATTCCCACTATTTTACCTATCTGGTAAGGGGTGGCCGCCCCGACCGTATCGGGTATATCCAGCACGTCGGCGCCCGCGTCCACTGCCGCCCTGAACGCCTTCAGCAGAAAGGAAGGGTCGGTCCTAGTGGCATCCTCCGCCGAATATTCAACTTCTACGCCATGGGCCTTAAGGTAGCTCACCGATTTCTCGATAGCATCGATTACCTGTTCCCTGCTCATCTTCAGCTTATATTGAAGGTGTATATCGGATGTCGCTATGAACACATGCACCCTACCTACGCCAGTCGAAAGCGCCGTATCAAGGTCCGAACGCACAGCCCTGGATAGGGCGGCTATCTTGGTGCTAAGGCCGGCCGTAGCAATCCTCTTTACAGAATCCCTTTCCCCTTCGCTTGATATGGGGAAGCCGGCCTCTATACAATCGACACCGAGCTCGCTGAGCCTCCGGGCGATGGTCAGCTTATCGTCGGACGTAAAACTTATGCCCGGCGTCTGTTCACCGTCCCTGAGAGTAGTATCGAAGATGTATACCTTTTCCCCCATAAACGCCAAGTGGTAAATATAGGATATATTTAAACCGTTACTGAAATGTTGCCAGTTGCTGGCATGGTGTCCTGAAGGTGTATTACTTTTGGAGGCCTGCCATCCGCCTTATCTTCAGCCCGACCTCCTCGATCTTCTCGTGCTTTATCTGTTCCATCATTTCTTCAAGCCGCTTCTTGCTGGCCACTACATCACCCGTCCACTCCTTTGCAAAGCTTCCGTCCTGTATGTCCTTGAGTAGCGTTTTCATCTTGGCCTTGGCCTGTTCGTCCACCACCACCTTACCCCTTGTCAATCCGCCGTACTTGGCGGTATCGCTTACCGCCCTCAGCATCCCTTCGAGGCCGGATGAGTAAACTAGGTCCACTATCAGCTTCATTTCGTGCAGGACTTCGAAGTAGGCGAGCTCAGGGTCGTAGCCGGCTTCAACGAGCACATCAAATCCATCCTTGATAAGGTATATCAGCCCGCCGACCAGCACCGCCTGTTCCCCGAACAGGTCCTCTTCGGTCTCCTCCTTGAAACTGGTCTGAAGCACGCCTACCTTTGTTGAGCCTATCGCCTTGGCATATGAAAGGCTCAGCTTCAGTGCGGATTTATCGTAGTCCTGCTCAACTGCCACTAGCGATGGAACCCCGAATCCCTGTTTGTACACCTCCCTTAGCTTTGGCCCAGGGCTCTTTGGAGCGACCATAAAGACGTTTATGAAATCTGGTGGGGTGATCAGCCCATACCTTATATTATAGCCATGGGCGAACATCAGCGACTTGCCCGGTGACAGGTGCGCCTTTATGCTGGTTTCATAGATCTTCTTCTGTTCAGTATCTGGGATCAGCATGCATATGACGTCTCCCAGGGTGGCCGCTTCATCTATGGTCCGTGGCTTAAAGCCGTCCTGCTCAGCCTGTTTCCAGGACTTACCGCCCTCCCGCAACCCCAGGATTACCTTTACCCCGGAGTCCCTCAGGTTTAGGGCGTGGGCCCTTCCCTGGCTCCCGTAACCTATCACGGCTACGGTCTTCTTCCTTATAACTTCTATATCTGCATCTGAATCATAATATATCTTTGCCATTTTACTAATCAGCTTCCTCGAGCGCGGTTATACCTGTCCTGGCTATATCCTTAACTCTTGACTCTCCAAGGATGGCAAGGAACTCCTCGAGCCTGCTGGGCACGTCAACCGCCTGTACCGTAGCGTAGTTCCTGTTTATGGATATAACCTTGTAATCAAATATAGAACACAACTGGTGCAGATAGCCGACCCCGTTGCCCTCTACTAGCCTCACCCTCACCAGCGCCAGTTCCCTCAGCGCAGCCCTGGAGATATCCATCTGCCTGACTTCGTAAACATCTATCTGTTTCCTGAGCAACCTTTCAAAAATGTTGGCCATCGCGTCATCGGCCATAAGGCCTATGACGATCCTGGATTCATCCTCCTTTATGTGTTCCCCGACAGAAACGCTCTCTATGTTGAAGTTCTTCCTCCTGAAGAGAGACGTTATCCTGAAGAGGACGCCTGGCTTGTTAGCAACCAACAGTGAAAAGACCCTTGCCCTTTCCTCGTCGGCCTTACCTCCGGTCATTTTGTCAGCATCTCCTTCAGGCTGTTTCCTGACGGGACGAACGGATAAACGTTTTCTGATGGGGATATCTCCAAGTCGATCACCGTGGTGACCTCCCTGCCGAGCGCCTCCTTGAACGACTTCTCGAAGTCATCCATGGAGTTGACCCTGATCCCTTCCGCGCCATATGATTGGGCCAGCTTGCTGAAGTTAGGCGATTCGCCAAGCCAGGAGGCCGAGTACCTGCCACCGTATACCACCCTTTGCCACTGTGATATCATACCGAGGTTCGAATTATTAAAGATGCACACCACGACGGGGATCTTCTCCATGATGCTGGTAGCCAGGCTGTTATTGGTCATGGCGAAGCTCCCATCGCCGGCCAGCACTACCACAGGCACATCCGGCTTTGCTACCTTTGCACCGAGCGCGGCCGGAAGCCCGAACCCCATCGTGCCGAGGCCTCCGCTGGTCAGATAGGTCCTAGGCTTTAGTACCTTGTAGAAAAGCTCCCCCCACATCTGCACCTGCCCTACATCCGTGGTCACTATGGCATCAGCCGGCAGTAGCTCCCTTATCTTCTTCACGATATGAGGCGATGAAAAGGGCCCATCGTTCTGGAACACCTTGCCGTCGTACTCTGATTTGAGCTCCTTCATCTTCCTGTACCAGGGGGTCTCCTTCCTTGAGCTGACCCTCCTTTTGACAGCTTCGTACAGCATGCCTACGGAGGTCGAGAGGTCCCCTATTATGAAGTGGGCATTCTTGATGTTCTTCCCGGCCTCCGTGGGGTCTATATCCATTTGTATCATCTTCCTCTCCTTTGTAAATTCATCCACCTTCATCGTGGTTCTGTCGGAGAACCTGCCCCCTATGTTCACTACGAGGTCAGACTCCATAATCAGCGTATTGGCGTGGTAGGTTCCGTGCATCCCCACGGGGCCCGTGGAGAGGAAGTGGTCTTCCGGAATGGCTCCCTTGCCCATCAGGGTGCTGGCCACCGGCACCATCAGCAGCTCCGCCATGGCTAGCACGGTTGGCGTTATGTTGGCCTTTATAGCGCCCCCGCCCAGCAGTATCACCGGCCTCTCAGCAGCCAGAAGCATTTCAGCTGCCCTTTCGACGTCCATCGAATCGGGTACGATGTAAGGATTGTAACCCTTGATATCCACTTTTCCACTGAAGTCCATATCGGCACTCTCCATCTGGACGTCCTTGGGCACGTCGACCAGCACCGGCCCCGTCCTTCCGGTGGACGCTATATAGAAGGCCGACTTGATCGCCATGGGTATTTCAGCAGCCGTCAGTGGCTGAAAGGAGTACTTGACCACGGGGTTAAATATGCCAACCGTATCAACCTCCTGAAACGCGTCCGTGGCTAAGAATGGCCTTGCCACCTGACCGGTGATGGCCACGACCGGATAAGAATCCAGATAGGCCGTAGCGATGCCGGTGAGCAGGTTTGTAGCACCCGGCCCTGATGTGCCAGAGCATACACCCACTTTTCCTGAGGCCCTCGCAAACCCATCGGCCATATGAGCTGCTGATTGCTCGTGTCTGGCCAGTATGTGCCTTATGCCGCTATCCTTTAGCGAGTCATAAAGAGGCATGGTAGCGCCGCCTGGTATGCCGAACATCACGCTCACGCCTTCGGCCTTCAACCCATGGATTATAGCATCTGCGCCCGACATGTTTGTCATCTTTTCACCTTCTTTAAAGTAAGAGGGACACGATAACGTTAACGACGATAATAGGTCTGTGTAAATTGTGTGTGTTCACGTCATCAGTTTCTACCACTGTTTTAATATATCTTTCTCCGATGAATCGAGCATGTTTTTGCTTCGAAGTTTAAAATAAAAGGGTTTGCTCCAATTTAAGTGTATAATATTAATATAAATTGCTTTAGTATGTTAATAGATATAGTATATTGAATAGCTTGGCGCTCCCGTTATCGGGGGTTTTTGGTATTTTTTTGTTAAGAATTTAATATGTTAATTCAACGGAAGGTTTATAACGCTTGTGGCACAAAAATAGGGACAATTTGTATGAAATAACCGACATTTACAAGCTCAGGCGAGCACTTGGGATGAGCCAGAGGGAGCTGGCCGAGGCCAGCGGGGTCAGCCAGTCGCTCATCGCCAAGATAGAAGGTGGGAAGATCGACCCGGGATACAGCAAGATGAAAAGGATATTTGATACACTCGAAAACGCCAAGCAGCCCAGCCACAGGGAGGCGGCGCAGATCATGACGGTGAATGTGGTCTCCGTTCAGGAGAGCTCACTCCTTAAGGAGGCGATAGCCCTGATGCACAGGAAGGAGATAAGCCAGCTACCAGTGCTTAAGGGGAACGAGATCGTGGGTTCACTGACGGATAAGAAGATGGTGGATATAATGGCCTCGGGCAAGCCGATTGAAGAGATAGTATCAAAGCCGGTCCAGGTTTACATGGACCCAGCCTTCCCCACGGTGGACCCCAACGCCCCCATTGACATGATAGCAAAACTTTTAAGCTATTACAGTGCCGTCCTTGTAATGCACGGCGGTTCGATGGTAGGGATCATTACAAGATCCGATATCCTGA
>JAFLXO010000045.1:5742-10316 GCA_029786595.1 Nitrososphaerota archaeon
ACTTTTAAGCTATTACAGTGCCGTCCTTGTAATGCACGGCGGTTCGATGGTAGGGATCATTACAAGATCCGATATCCTGATGGGTTGATCTGGTCTTGAATATACACATAAAAAAGGACGAAAGGCCTCTTGGACAGATCGAGTTCGTAGAGAGGAAGGGTGCTGGGCACCCCGATACGGTCTGCGACCGTGCCAGCGAAGAGCTCAGCATGGCCCTCAGCAGGTACTATCTTGATAACTTCGGAAGGGTGCTGCATCACAATGTTGACAAATGCGTCCTTGTGGGAGGGCGGTCGGAGGCATACTTCGGAGGTGGGAGGGTGATAGAGCCAATGTACCTTCTGCTTGTTGGCAGGGCTATAACCAAGGTGGATGGCGCCAAGGAGGTGCCGGTTAAGGAGCTTGCTCAGGACGTGACAAAGGGCTGGCTGAAGAAGTCGTTCAGGTTCCTGGACCCCGAGAAGGATATCAGGGTTGATACGATGATAAGGCCCGGCAGCGCGGACCTCGTAAAGAACTTCAACTCGGCCAACGGTGTGCCCCTGGCCAACGATACGAGCTTCGCGGTGGGGTACGCCCCGCTTAGCGATACGGAGAAGCTTGTGCTGCAGACCGAGAGGCTGTTGAATTCCGAGCGCATCAAGAAGGAGCTGCCCGCTATAGGAGAGGACATCAAGGTCATGGGCATGCTCAAGGAAGGAGGGATCAAGCTGACTATCGCTTCCGCCATGATAAGCTCGCAGGTGAAGGGGGAGGAAGAGTACATGGAAGTGAAGAGGGAGGTTACGGAGAGGGTGCTTGACCTCTCCACCACCATAACAAAGAGCAGGGTTGCTGTGGACGTCAATACGGCCGACAATTCAAAGGAGAAGAACTTCTACCTGACGGTGACCGGGACAAGCGCGGAGAACGGGGACGACGGTCAGGTCGGCAGAGGTAATAGGGCCAACGGGCTGATAACACCCTTCAGGCCCATGACGCTGGAGGCCACGGCCGGAAAGAATCCGGTCAACCATACGGGGAAGATATACAACGTAACGGCGCAGAGGATAGCCGACAAGCTCGTAAAGGAGGAGCCCAGGATAGAAAGGGCGTACGTTTACATCCTCAGCCAGATAGGCAAGCCCATCACCGAGCCTCAGTCGCTGTACCTTGAAGTACAGGGCGACATAAGTGAGGATAAGATAAAATCGCTCGGCAGGTCGGTGGCTGAGGAGGAGCTGTCCAAGCTGCCCACCATATGGAAGACGATCCTGGACGAAAAGCTGTTCATGTTCTAATGTGGCATCGCCAGTAGAAGGGCGGTGAGCCGGCGTGAGGACCGCCGTAAGGAGGGTTGACCCGCTGAGGCCGGACGTGAGGGCCATCGAGGAGGCGGCCGCCCTGCTCGCTCAAGGCGCGGTGGTAGCATTCCCAACGGAGACGGTGTACGGGCTGGGCGCTTCCATATACAGCCCAGATGGGCTGAAGGAGATATTTAGGGCCAAGGGAAGGCCATCGGACAACCCGCTGATAGTGCACGTAAACGATATGGCACAGCTGGACTTAGTGGCCGTGGCCGGGGATGTAGAAAGGTCGTTGATGAAGAAGTTCTGGCCTGGCCCGCTTACACTTATACTTAAGAGGCGGAAGTATGGGGATCAAGTTGGGATAAGCGATCTGGTGACAGGGGGGCTTGACACGGTCGCTGTGAGGATGCCTAGCCACAGGGTCGCTAGGGAGCTCATAAGGGCCCTGGGGGCGCCCATTGCGGCGCCTAGTGCCAATACATCGGGGAGGCCAAGCCCGACCACTGCAGCCCACGTGTTGCAGGACCTGAAGGGGAGGATACCCATGGTCATTGACGGCGGGGAGACGACGTTCGGCGTCGAATCGACCGTGCTTGACACCACGGAAAGGCCCTTCCGGATACTTAGGCCAGGGGCCATAACGCCCGAGGACCTCAGGGAAGCGATCGGGGAGGTCATCCTGGATGCCGGTGGGCCTGTTGAAAGCAGGCCCAGGTCGCCTGGGATGAAGTACCGGCACTACGCACCCAGGCAGCCCCTTGCCCTGTTTTATGATCCACAGATAGGGGTCTACGCCTGCCGCCACCTTATGGCCAAGGGAAAGAGGGTCGGCGTGATAGCGCCATCGGAGCACAGGGCTTACTTTCCACATGAAGCCATGGTCATCGATATAGGCGGCCTGGATGACCAGTTTTCAATAGCGCACAACCTGTTTTCTTCGCTCAGACACATGGATGAAAGAGGGGTGGATATGATCCTGGCCGAACTGTATCCGCCGACCGGCCTTTTTTATGCGGTTAACAACAGGCTCAGGAAGGCTGCAGGGTATTTAGTGCTTAGCTCGACGGCCGAATGCGATGCCCTCTGACGCCCTGTGGCGCATCTGGCCCGCCAAACGATCGTGAGTTCTAGCTAGCGGCCCAACCTATCGTGCATCCTGCGGAAGGCTGGCCCAAGTTTGCGACAAGTTAAAAAGCCAATGTATATTACTTTATTACATGATAATGATAAGTAACGACGATGGGCCGAGGAGCACGGGGCTGAAGGCGCTCATTGAAGCGCTCAAGGATGTGGATTACGTAACCTTTTCCATACCGGAGGGCCCCAGGAGCGGGAGCAGCATGAGCCTCACCTTTCATAAGCCCATCAGGACCAAAATGATAAGCATAGCGGGGGTGGACGGGATGATCGTGTCAGGTAGCCCGGCTGACGCAGTAATGACCGCGCATATATTATTCGATAAGAAACCGGACATAGTTGTAACCGGGATCAACCTGGGGGATAACACTGGGTTGCAGGACATACATTCAAGCGGGACCGTAGCCGGCGCCCTGCAGGCGGCGCTGCTCAATTACCCTGCCATAGCCTTTTCGAAGAAGATATCAGAGGAATTCGCGTTCATGCCTTCGAGGAGGGCCGGCGACTTCCGGCCGGCCGCAAGGGTGGCCGCGGCTATGACCAAGTACGTAATGCATCATGGCCTGCCAAAGGACGTTTCCCTGCTTAACGTGAACTTCCCCATGGAGATAAGCGACAGGACGAAGATAATGGTAACGGAGCCCAGCGCCATCAAGTACGACAACTATCTGGATAAGAGAAAGGACCCGCGGGGACAGGAATACTATTGGCTGTGGGGCAAGAGGATGAAGGAGTATCCAGAAGGGACTGATGCGCACGCCCTGCTCGACCTGAATAACATATCAATAACCCCTATGACGCTGAGAAACCAGGTCAGGCTGGGGGGACTGGAAGGGCTTGTTGAGGAAGTCAGATCGTCCATATCCTAGTGGAGGCCGCCGGGCTATTCAGGAGCAAGTTAATGATGGTGATATTTCCTTA
Organism: Nitrososphaerota archaeon; assembly: GCA_029786595.1. GTDB lineage: Archaea > Thermoproteota > Nitrososphaeria > Conexivisphaerales > UBA164 > JAJZYL01. The sequence continues at coordinate 9,090 of JAFLXO010000045.1, forward strand.
TCCTATGCGCTTAGCTTATATATAAAACAGGACACATGTGAACGGCCTCGATGATAAAAGGAAGAGCCGCCTGAGCTGGTTATGTCATGAAGAGGATTATGAGTATTGAGAGGCTTCATTTCAATAGGACCATCGGGCGCGCATTTGATGCTAATCCATGGTTCCTGGACCTAAAACTTAATGGAGGATGTGATTATCCTATATCCAAGGCTAGCCGCCCCCTGCCAGCCTGCTTATAAGTAGCTCTCCTCATATCCCCTCAGGAGAGGGTTAGTTGGCGGATGGGTCAGCCTTGGGCAAAGTCGATGGCAGTTCTCCCTATGCTGTCCTCTTCTCCGGAGGCAAGGATAGCAACTGCGCAATGGTCAGGGCATCGCACAAGCTGGGCTATCCGCCATCAGTGCTGATAACCATAAGGCCCTCCGATCCGGACGACCTGATTTACCATCACGTGAATACTGAATGGACGGGCCTTCAGGCCGAAGCTGCCGGCCTGCCGCATATCATGGAAATGGAGCCGGACAGGGCCATCCAGGAGGCCATAGATGGCTATAGTATCCGCACGCTGGTGACCGGCGGCATAGCGAGCCGGTTCCAGAAGAGGAAGTTCGAGGAGATCGCTGGCAGCTATGGGTTGAGGGTCTTCAGTCCGCTCTGGGGGCTGGACCAGGAGGCATATATGAGGTCCTTGGTCGACGATGGGATACTGGCTATGGTAGTCAGGGCGTCATCGCTGGGGCTTGACAGGGGATGGCTGGGCCTGAAATTGGACCGAGATAACATCGAGAGGCTCATCCTCCTCTCCAGAAGGTATGGCTTCAATCCCTCACTAGAAGGCGGTGAAGGGGAGACCTTCGTGCTGGATTCCCCGCTCTACCACAGGGCCATAGCCGTGGACTCCGCCGAAGCCAGGTGGTTCGGCGACCGCGGGGTATATTTAATAAGGCAGGCTCACCTGACCGATAAGCCAAATGCTCGATGACCTCAAGAAAGGGTTAAAGGAAGCGCTCGACAGGCTGATGAACAGGGGCTCCATAGACGAGGAGGCGCTAAGGGAGTTCAGCCTGGACGTGCAGAGGACGTTACTAAAGGGCGATGTAAACGTCAGGCAGGTGCTTGAGCTGACTAAGAACGTGCAGGAGAGGTTGACCAGGGAGGGCAGGGTGCCCGGCGTATCGGTCAAGGAGCTTGCCGTCAGGGCGCTTTACGAAGAGATGTCCAAGCTGC
>JAFLXO010000046.1 GCA_029786595.1 Nitrososphaerota archaeon
GGGGGTATATGATACGCCGCCCGGGCCGATTTCAATCAGGGACGTAATGTTCGTGGATACCCCATAGTTCGTGACCACGATGCCTGGGGAACCAGAGGGCGGCACGGACTGCATGTAAACTGCCGTCATGTTCTCCTTGTCCTCCATGCTGGTGAGGACCTGGGCGTTGTGGTAATCCTGAACCGCTACATACAGGTGGCCAACTGCCAGAAGGAGCACCATCGAAGCGGCAAATATTATGATCAGGACCATGATGGCGCCAAGCACGTCCCCGACGCCCTTCCTCCTCAGTTCAATCATGGCGCCCACACCGCCCCACCGCTGGTTTCAACGCCTACCCTGTCGCCCGGCGCGATTGACATGTACAGGGATACCCTCTGTCCCGGCAGGATCGTGGCCGAATAATTGTAAAATGAAAGGGCGCCTTCATGGTTGACCACTATAGAACTGATGGTTACCGGGGCGAAGCCTGTGTTCGTGATATTCAGGTAATCATTACCTGCAGCCAGCTTCAGCGGCGAGCTTGCTGAATACCTTTCTTGGGCCAGCATCGGGCCTTCCACATAGTATGCTGCCATGAGGAGGCCCATGATCAGCACGACAAGGAAGACTGCAACCAGAACCGACGAGACTGCCCTCCTCTTCATTGCGCGACCACCTGCTGGGATGTGCCTGCTGAACCCTGAGGCGAGGTGCTGGTCACTATGACGTTATACGTGGTTCCCGAAAGAATGCCGGACGGAATAACGAAGGAAAGGGGAAGCGCCTGTCCCGGGGTGACGGTTGCCGCCCTGTAGAACACCTCCATGGCATCGTCGGTTTCGATATTGAACGTAACCGAGGAGGTGAACACCATGTAGGTTGACGCGGCATACCCCAGTCCGCCGCCAAATACGTTCAGGAAGCCGAAGGGTGCAGGGAAGGGCTGGCAGGGCAAACCTAGGTAGGCATTGCCCTGATAGGAGTTCAGTGTACCGTAATCGTACTCCGCTGCGGGAAGCACACCTGAAGCCTGCACTGCGGTGCCCGGCGGATCTAGCGGGTTAGCCTCTACAACTGAATAGGAGGACGTGAAGGATGTGCTCCCCATGGCCTGCCATCCCTGAGATGACGCCTCGGCCCCCGAGAAGGTTATGGCGGACATGCCCGGGCCGCCCGTGTTAACCCAGTCCGCTGTCACCTGATATATGCCGGGCGAAACGGATACGGTTGCAGTGTATGGCGTTGCGCCCTGGCTGTGCCACGCGGAGCCGCCGAACACCGAAGCCCACGATGAGCTCGAAGCGGTGCCCGTCGAAAAGACCGTGCTGCCGTCTGTGAAAAGGCCCACCGCTACTGTGGATAGCTGCACGGAGCCGGCATTTACGACGCTCAGGGAGAGGAGGCCTTCCCCGCCCGGTAATGCTTCAAGTGAAGACCCTGATATCTGTACGCTGGCGCCGCCGTTCAGATTGTCCCCCACGCTCATCATATAGCCGTACACGAACCCGCCGGCTACGATAACGATGGCGATAAGTATGAGCGCAGCAAGCATGGAAGAGATAGCCTTCTTCATGAAAACTAATGAAAAAATGATTTAAAAGGTCAGGAGCCGGTGATCGTTATAGTAGCCACGACGCTTCCGGCCGATGTCGATGTGCCTTCTACCTCGATCAGGTACGATGCGCCCACGGTTTCACTCAGCGAGCCGGTGTACACCGCTGTCTGGCCCGGGGAAAGTGTGGAGGGGGAAAAGCTCCCCCCGGATATCGTCACCACGGACCCGCCCGAATAGACCGTAACTGACAGCGTTGTGAACGTGATCGAGCCCAGGTTCTTAACGGTCATCACAAGCTCCCCGTTGGATATCTGTGCGTTGTCGATGTTGATGGAGGCCGTATTCGAATACGAGTTGGCCTTGTTGAAGAACACCTGATAGACGAACGCGCCGGCAACTACGGTCAGTGCCAGCATAATTATCACGGCGAGCATCTCCGAGATGGCCCTCCTGTTCCCCCTCCTTAACGACTGCAACGACTGCATAATACCAGATGATTAAATAGCTTAAAAGGAGGTCTACGCCGTCCAGGTCAGCGACAGCCCGCCGCCTACTGCCGTGATGTAGTAGGCCGAAGGCATGGCGCCCGTGTAGGAGATGGAGAACTGCAGCTCGACCGTCTGGCCGGGGGCGATGGTGGTCTCTGTGTTGCCGCCGTTGTATGTGATGGTGAACGAGGCGACCGTAAAGGCGCCGGCGCCGGGGACATCAACTATCAAGGACGAAGGGGTAAAGGATGATGTACCATACGAATCCAGATAGGCGGTGACCGAGGTGACCGAGCCCGATTGCGCAGCATAGGCGTACACAAGCGATATCTGTACCCCCGCGTTAGTTCCCTCCGTCTGGGACCCATTTCCCAGCTGCTGTGAGGTTGTGATGTAGCGCTGAAGCTGGGGATAGACGAGAATAGAGAAGCCGGCAACCACTATCATGATGAGGATCAGGGCCGCGAGCATCTCGGAGACCGCCTTCCTCCTCCTTTGCATCCTCCAGAACATGGTTGTCTATGCTCACCCCCCTTTTAAGGTGTCCAGGCATGAAGGCCTGATGACAACGAAAATATATCTCAAGAAAGTAAAGGCAATTTCACCGATCATCGCCACGATAATACTGATAGTGATCACGGTCGTCGCAGGGGGCTTCATCTACGCGTACGTTTCAGGGATGCTGCACAGCGGCGCCACTTCCCAGCAGGCGTCGATCGAGAACTACGCCCTTATACCCGGTTCAGGCAACAACGCTACACTCACCGTAACCGTACAGAACATGGGGACCGTTGCAATCTCTAGCGTCAACATCGCTTCAATGAGCAATGGTGCAGGTCTCGCAAACAAAACCACCCTAACCCCGTTCAAAAACACGCCATTCATAGGAACAATATCACCAAGTTCCACAAATAGTAGTACGTTGACTATCGAAGGAACTGCACCGTTCCTCGCCGGCGAGAAATACACAGCGACCTTTGTGGTAACCTTTGCCAATGGCGCAACACAGGACATTACAGAAAGTCTAACAGCTAACCCGTATTAATCAACCAGATTCCATTCCATATTTTTTTATTTTTTTATTTATTTATATCTATTCAATAAGGATCTTCTTTCAATTCTTCTATTGTAGATTGCCTGCAGTTTAAATAAGCTTTGGGTGCTTCAACTTTGCTAGAGTGGTGGGTACTTGCTTACCACTTGAGATGATGGAGTTGACCTTATAACCACTTACCCACATTATTGAGGATAATTTCATATTCAAAGCCATAATTTCTTGCGACTTGTAGGCCCTGACATTCGTTGATTTTTGGAAGAAACGGTCAAGTAGCGAGATAATTTTACAAGATTCTTAAGCCAAATGGGTATCGTACAATTCTAATCGTAGATATCAGGGAAAAAAGCATTAAGGTAGGTAAATGTAGGCATCTTGGTAAGTTCTTGGATGTTGGGTTCCTATTGTGTGAAGACATAATCAAGCTGTAGCAAGGTATGAAGATGTCCAGAGAGACGTGTAAGGATAATAGGTATGGCCTTTCTGAGATTGTTTATGGGTACCTGTATGTATTTAGGAAACCTATGTAGAGAAACCGTAAGAGTTCAAGTGCAGCTAAAAATTAGGGTAATAGCTAAGTTTTTAATCATGCTTGTAATTATGGTTGAACAATTGAGATGAACGAAGAGCCAAAAATACCGGCACAATCCGATGAGCTAGATACTTTCTTGGGGGAAGTCTTGGAAATCTTGGGACTAGAAAACAAAAGATGGATGAGCATAGATGAGAAAGGCAGATTATTATCCAAACTCAATGCATTTCTCTACCAGACTTATGAGGGAATTGGTACTACAACCGAGCTAGATAATGAAGAATTTAACTACTTTTCGGATTTCCACAAGTATTGGAAGGCGCACCATCAGGAGATCCTAGGCATAGAAGTCGCTCCTCCATCTAAATGCCGAGATGTGGCATTGGTTCTAGACAAGATTCATCGGGAACAGGGAGACTCGATATACGAACTTCCATCAAAAACAGACAACCTCAGCATTGAGCAGATTGCTGAAGTTAGGTTTTTTACGGCCAATCAGGATTTTAGGGCCAGCATTTCCAAGGATATATATGAAACAATAATAGCAAAATACCCAGACTTCGGCAAAGAAAGTGTTGCGAAGTCTCCAGAGGACTTCTTGAAGGAGATAGGAGTCACAAACCTGTCTCAAACTGATAAAAGAAGTCAGTTTGCCAAGAATGCAGCAGATTTCCTGATTAAAAATAACATAAGCGCGTTCGGCTTGGCGAAGAGAAATGGATATGATGCCTCGAGAATTCGAACCGAACTTGAATCCAACCAAGGAATGGGATATAAGAGGAAGAAAGCTGATATGTTCATTAGAGACATGTTTGTCCTTCGTGTTTGGCCTAATCTAACCAACATTGAAAATATCGATGTAGCAAGCGACAGGAACACTATGCGTGTAGCGTTGCGACTCGGGATAATAACCTCAAAAATCCCTTTAATCAGTAGTTTCCTTGACATCTTTAGTTATCAGTACGAATTAATGGATACAAAATCAGCCGAAGCGTGGAGAACCGTTTGGAAGGAATGGGGAATCATTTCCCCAGAAGCTCATCCGCGTAGTCCGGCATTGATGGATTATATGCTCTATCGTATGGGTCAAACTTGCTTTAATAGCGCCGTTGTCGAATATCATTGCAACGTAAACGCAACCCATATCTTTTATAAGGATTCCAAAAGGACAAAGAGATGTTCACTGTGCGGAGGGAAGGCCACTCCTAAGGAAAGCAAGTTAATAGCTCTGGCAGACGTGGGAGAGGCGGAAATGCCTGGCTGCCCGCTTAAGAAAAAATGCCATGGGGTATGCCAGTGGCACAATCTGGTGAAGAAGGACATTGGCCGGGTTAAGCTGGAACCCCCTAAATCAATTTCAGTTCTAGGAAGAACTGGCTGGGAAAGCGCAAGGACTACAAAGGAGCAAGGCGCAGGAGGCCCAATGGGCTGATGGGGCATCAAGCATTAAGAAATAACCATTCAACAATATTCCATTATTCTACCATGAGCGGTTTGAGTGTGCCAAGGGGACTGACCGATGCAGGTAATAGATAAGCGGCAAATATATACTCCTTTGACCATTGCGCCCGGCAGCTAGGAGAAGTTATTTAGAAAAGAGTTGGCCATGAAATGATAGCGAAGATAAAAACTCCTAGGCGAACTACGTTATCTGCATCCACCTATCCATTCCGGGTCCTAAGCTAGGGCTTACCCATCCATATATTGCTGATTTATTGTGTTGTGAGCAGGCCAGTCATCTCGTTTCAACAGATTCTTCGTCAATAATTCTGGCTTTGACTATGCTTTAACTTTGACAGATTTAGGGAACTGGGGAACGTGATGAAATGCTAAATCGGAATCTCTATAAGAATTCAGGCAGTCTTTAATGGAAGTGCGTAGCCAAGTATGTCACCAATGTGGTTCTAGGCCCGCAACATTCGATATCTTGGTCCAGCTGTCTTCTAGTTCAGTTCTAATCCTCAGTGTGCAGTTGCCGCTCCTCCAAACAAGGTTAAACGCGTTGGTATCATTCTTGATTAGGAAGTATACCGCATTTTAGCGAATTGAATTTGCTCCTCATTTTCAGACGGAGTCGAAACACCAGTAAATTTCAAGTCCTCCGGAGATTTTACGATTTAGTTTAGGTTATCATTCTAGATGGTTGGCCATCTTTTCGTAAATGCTCATAGGAGCACTATTCCTAAAATCTCGTTTATGGCGAAGGACCTACTTCGGTAATATCCAATCGACTGACCTTTCCACGATTGAAGGGAGCTTCTATATTATATTTCCTTGTCATCTGTGAACAACATTTAAAGCTAAAGAAACCTCACGGCGCTTCGCTAGCGTGACCTCTATTTCTATGATACACTGATGAAGCGTCTTCCAGAGCCTATGGAATTCTAAAAAATATGCAAATCCCCCATCATCTAACCCAACCGTGGTACCTATTTCACCGTAGATTTGGTAATGAAACGTATTGAGTTCAGTTCGGAATAGCGTTTCTCCTCAATACAGTATCTGCAGTTTGTTTTCCAGTTCTAAGGTCCCCTACGCCTTGTTCAGAAAATTATCTAGTCCATCAATTTTATATCTACATTCACTTACTAGTGCACGGAGCGCCCAACCAACATAACAGGTCTTGCATGTGGTCAAGGTTACCACCATTTAAGGCTATACTTGAAGCTCTGCAGTTTATCCTCCTTCGAAAGCTTTCTGAATACATACAAATGCTCATGGGCTATCTTGAAGAAATCGTATTGGCCTCCCCCCCACCTCTCCCTTGTCGTCTTCGTTCCGTGCTGAAGTTTAATTATTTCTTCTTGTAGGACAAAGCCGGCGTCTAGAAACTTATTCAATATTCCGACATGAATTGGAACGTAGTGCCTGTGCATTCTCGTATCACCCATAAGGATACCACAATGCCCATCTGGCTTCAAAATTCGATAGCATTCTTTAGCTACTTCACCAATTGCAAAAATAAAATCCTTTAGATTAAGAGACGACAAGTCCCCTGGAATAACAGCCTTAGAATATGGTATAATGCCCCAATAGGGTGGATGAGTCGCTACTAGGTCAATTTCACCGTCACTAATTGCATCAAGGTTTCTTGCATCTCCAATATACACATCAGCCTTCGGAACCTTATAATGATCATCCGGAAGCGCAAAGTCCAACCTATTCATGGCAATCATCGCCGCGTTGGGGTTGATATCTACCCCTATGCTATTTCTCCCAAGAAGTTTACATTCAACTAGGGTGGTACCACTACCTACCATGGGGTCGCAGACCATATCTCCAGGCTTGGTGTAACGGTCAATTAGATTACGGGGAATGAACGGGCTCCAGTTACCGCGGTAATTTCCCCTGTGCGTAGCCCAGTCGCCTCTATCCTCAAAACTCCATACCGTCCATGCTTCAGGGGCAAAGTTTTTGGGCCCAAATTCCTTGATATTCCACTTCTTAACAAGTTCTACTTCTTGACCTCCTACCGTGATGCTACTGTGCTTAGCTAGGAACTTAAGGTATTCATTTCTCCTTAATAATAGCATCTTTTTAGCCGGTATCTGCTTTAACCGCATCTTTAACTTTGTTCCTTCAGCCTTTGAAGAGCGTATTCTATTGCGTGAGTCCTATTAGCGAACCGCTTTTTCTCGACTTTCTGGTCTACCCACTTTAGCAGGTCTGAATCCAAAGCAACGCTAGTTTTTACCTTTTTACCCATGATACCCCATAATACCTCCATATACCGCAATATATATATACCTTAGTACCATAATGGGGTATAATAGGGTATAATGGAGTATGCATATATATAATGAATGTAGAACTGTGGCCCATGCAGACGGTCAATATTGGAAGCTGCGCCTTGCGCCAGAGAGAAAAGAATTCAAGTACGCTGAAAAGCGTTTATCAGACGATTGTCCGGTCATCGGGTCGACGGGGGTTATGTTGCGTGATTAAGGAGAGCAATGCGCTTAGAGTTTTATGCAATGAGGCTGAAAGGAATACGGTTAGGTACCTTATGGCCAAATACCATTTAATAACCAGAGCAAATATAGGCTGCATTATATATAGGCTAGTACGTGCTCTAATTGGCTTGGGTGTTTAATTATTATGATGAATAATATTCCCACTTTTGTGAAATGGGCTGGAGGGAAAAAACAGCTCCTCTCACAATTTGAACCATATTTTCCTATGGAAATCAATAGATATTTTGAACCATTTGTGGGCGGTGGGGCAGTGGCTTTCTACATAATCAAACAGTACAGCCCTCAGGAAGTTAACCTTTCAGATAGTAACGAAGAATTAGTTAACGCATATAACATCATAAAGGACGATGTCGACAGCCTAATTGGAGTGCTTGGGGAATACAAAAAAAGGCATTCTAGGGAATTTTATTACAAAATTAGGGCTTTAAGGCCCAACGCTCTATCCCGTCTTGAGCGAGCCGCTCGCTTTATTTATCTTAATAAGACATGCTATAACGGATTATATCGAGTAAATGCTAAAGGGCAGTTTAACGTTCCGATGGGTTCCTACAAACATCCGGCCATACTAAATGAACACGAATTGAAGGAAATATCAAGATTACTGCAAAATACAAGCGTGGAAACAAAGCAATTTTATGAAATAGAGGATAAGGCCAAAAGGGGCGATTTTGTTTACTTTGACCCACCATATTACCCGATCTCGAAGACCTCTAGCTTTACTGCTTATACGAAGGAGACATTCCTAGATCAAGAGCAAGAAAGGTTGGCAAAACTATACACGGAATTGGACAGGAAAGGTGTTAATGTCATGCTTTCTAATAGCGATTCGGATTTTATCAAGAATTTGTATTCGGGCTATCATATAAATTTTGTACTGGCTAGCAGGATGATCAGCTGTGACGCTAAGGGAAGAGGCAAACTGAAGGAATTAGTAGTTACGAACTATTTGCCAGCCCATCAATTGCAAATTTCAGCATACCCCGCCCCTGATAGTTCCAATAAGTGATGTCCTGTTCGATAAAGAGCCACTTTAGTGTTTTGAGCGTTAGTTCTACGGGTAAACCGCTCCCAAAATCGAATCTTTCAATTTTCAGTATATCATCGGGTTCATCACAATTCCACACTCTATTAACAGCTACCATTAACCTCTTAAATTCAATTGTATTTTCGTACTTTTTAGCTTTGAAATCTTGAATTATATCTGAATGAGCGGGCCTTTTATCTTCATCACCAATCATTTTCTCTATCCATACTTGAAAATCAATTCCCTTGTTAAGGTATGTGGGCCGTTTAAGATAGATTCTCTTCCCATTAGATAATTTTTCAACAAAGTACCTGTATCTAGTAACATGTAGTATATCGTTATCCCAGTAACCGCCTTTTTCTTTAAGAAACTCTTGAACTACAGCATCCCTTAGCTCCTTTCGAGATTTATGGTTTAGATTGAAATCCACCGTATAATCATCATATATTTTGTTGTCACTTCTAACCATGCCATGATAACAGGAACCTAGCGTATTTAAATTAATGAGCGGAGCCCGGCAATCCTTGGTTTGTAAAAAAGATGCAAGCACCTCTAATTGAACCCCTACGGTAGCCCCGTTTTTTAACGCCCCCCTTTTAGTCGTAGCTGGAGTTCAAGTGCGAGTCATGCAGATAGATCCATCTGGAGCCTTACCAGTTATACCAGCACTAGATCTTGATGTAGCGCTCATAGATGTTGATCTTGGAGCGGACGTACTCCTGCGGTCTGTGCGGTCTAACAATAGACCGAAGTTTAAATGCTGACCGTAACTTGGCGATGCTCACCGTCATTCCGAGGAAGAGGATAAGCGTCTGTGGAAAGGCAAAGATTCATGCCCAAAATGGCAGACGCATCTCAAAAAAATTAGGACCTAATATCATCCTTCGTTATTATGCCGTTCTCGATAAACTCTTTGACATAACCCCAAGCATCAGATCTGATACTTTCATTACTTGACTTGAGCAGTTCAAGGAAGTACAGCTTCAAGCTTATTGCGTCATCCTTCGTTATTATGTCATGCTCGATAAGCCCTTCGGCATAACGCCAAGCATAAGATCTGATAAATTCATCATTTGACTTGAGCAGTTCAAGGCAGTACCGCTTCAAGCTTATTGCGTCATCCTTCGTTATTATGCCGTTCTCGATAAACTCTTTGACATAACCCCAAGCATCAGATCTGATACTTTCATTACT
>JAFLXO010000047.1:0-5528 GCA_029786595.1 Nitrososphaerota archaeon
TCGCTTCCGTCGGCGTCCGCTGCCAGCACCATGCAGGTCTTCACCGGCTTCCCGTTCACCAGCGCGGTGCACAGGCCGCATTCGCCCCTCCAGCAGGCCGCCTTTACGCTCTTGACCTTAAGCCTGTCCCTGATCACGTCCAGAAGCAGCTCGTTGTCCTCTATTTCGACCGTCCTCCTGCTTCCGTTGATGGTGAAGGAGACCACCCTTGACAATCCCATCAGCCCCCGAAGAGCCTCCTGAAAAGGTCACCCGTGATCACCTGTATGATGTTCTTCCTGTACTCAGCGGTCCCCAGCGTATCGGTGAAGGGCTCCACGGTTTCATCGATGACCTTCAGCGCCCTGTTCATGAGCTCATTTACCCCGCCGGCCCCCCTGAAGACCTCCTCGGCCTCCACCGGCTCCACGGGCACCGCGGCTATGCAGCCGTAGGCCAGCCTGACCTCCCGTCCCGAGGCCAGCCCGGCGACGCTGGCTATGCCGAACTCCGTCCCCGCCGAGAACTTCAGGTATGCGCTCCTGGAGCCGTCCGGCGGCTCCGGTATGAATATGGAGGTGGCTATTTCATCGGGCTGCAGGGCATTTTCAGCGGCCCCCGTTATGAAGTCTTTGGCCCTGACCGTCCTTGTGGCGCCGCCCGCCTTGGATACCCCGACTTCGGCGTTCAGCACCATCAGCGGCGGTGGGCTGTCCACCCAGGGTATGGCCTCACACAGGTCTCCCATGAGGGTCGACCTGTTGCGCAGGATGGGGTCGCTCAGCACCCTGATGGCGTCGTAAAGCGCCCCGTACCTCTCCTTCACAATAGGATATTCCTCCAGCTCGCCGAGGGTTACTGTGGCCCCCACGGTAAGACCGCTACCCCGCTCGTATTCCAGCCTGCGGAGCTCGGGGATCCCCTTCAGGTCTAAAACGTACTTCGCGTCCACCAGCCTCTCCTTCATGAACGCAAGGAGGCCCACCCCGCCGGCCATGGGCTTGGCCTCCTCCCCGTGCTCGGAGAGGAGCTCCAGCGCCTCCTCAAGGCTGCCCGGCCTCTCGTACTTGAACCGCGGAAGCGTAAAATAGGAAGAGCCGAAGCTCATGCGCGTACCTCAGCCTCCTTCCTTGCTTTCATATAGCCTTCCATGGCCCCGTTTATCAGCTCCGGCCTCTGCTCCTTTATCGCGGTCCAGACCCTTTCAGGGCTCATCGGAAGTTCATTGAGTTTGACGCCGATCGCGTTGAAAATCGCGTTGGCAATGGCCGGGCCGACGGCTATCATGACGTGCTCCCCTATACCCCGGGCACCAAGGGGACTGTCGGCCTGGGGTGTTTCGATCGGGTACTTATCCACCCGCTCGGGTATGTCCTTGAACCTGGGCACGTAGTAGTTCGTGAAGTTAGGGTTGGTAACCCAGCCCTGCTCATCGAACTTCATCTGTTCGAACAGGGAGACACCTTCGCCCATTATGAACCCCCCATCCATCTGGCCATCTATGGTGAGCCTGTTTATCACCCTCCCCAGGTCGTAAACCTGGATGCCCCTGGTCACCCTTGTCTGCCCGGTAAGGAGGTTCAGCTCTATTTCGACGCCGGTGCCGCCGTAGGTGTGGAAGATGGCCGGGTTGCCCTCGCCGGTGTCGGGGTTCAGGTACGAGTTAAGGGTGGATACGAAGACCCCTCTTCCTATTACCGGCCCCCCTATGGTGTTCCCGTTGGGGTAAGTGTAACCCATTATGAAGTCGCTTAGCGGAAGCGTCATCCACGGGTGGGATATGACGTTCACGCTCCCATTTCCTATTGATATGTCCTCTACCGGGACCCTGAACACCTGATGGGCCATGTCCGCGATCTGCGCCTTGGCGTCCTTTATCGCTTCAATGAGGGCGTTCCCGTCGGTGAACAGCCCCCTGCTGCCGACCGTCTGCCAGGTGTAAGCGGTGCTTTCCGTGCTGCGCACGTTCGGCACCCTGACCTTCTCCAGGGGCAACCCGAATTCATCCGCAGCTATAATGCACAGCGAGGTGACCGTCCCCTGCCCTATGTTGCCCGTCCCCGGAAGGATATCCATGGTGGAGTCTTCGTTGAATTTGATCATGACAGAAGACGCCGCGTTCGGTGGCTGGGATGGCGCCTTCACTAGCAGCGCAAACCCCTTTGCCCTGACCAGCCAGGGCTCAGAAGGTGCCTCGGCCCTTTCAAAGTAACCCAGGGCGTTCACCACTGTCCTGAGTACCTTCTCCGGGTCGCCGGCATCGGGCCTCACCCTCTCCCCCGTGGCAGTCACCGACCTGCCCGGCTTCACCAAGTTCCTGAGCCTGATCTGAAAAGGGTCCATCTTCAGCTCCCTCGCCGCGTGGTCAAGCACCTGCTCCAGCACCCAGTGGCTTTCCGGATAACCGAAGCCCCTCATCGCAGTAGTCGGGACCTTGTTGGTGTAGACCGCCAGCGATATGACGTGCACGTTAGGTATATCATATGAGCCGTCGGCCGAGTATCCTGCGGTCCTCGAAACGTTAACTGTATAATCGGCGTACCCGCCCGCATCCATTACGAACTTCACGTCGTAGGCGATAAGCCTGCCGTCCGATCTGAACCCGGCCCTTGCATGGGCCCTGAACCCCTCCCTAACGGCGGCCGAAGTGAACTGCTCCATCCTCGACAGGACCAGCTTTACAGGCCTGAAGCCGGCCTTCTTTGAAAGCATGGCCGCCAGCGGCTCCCATCCCAGGCCCGCCTTCAGGCCGAAACCGCCGCCTGCGGGAGGCGCCCTTATTATTATATCGTTCACCGGAATGTTCAGCGAACTGGCCATCAGGTACCTAGTCGCGAACGGTGACTGGACGCTGGACCACACCTCGATGGTGCCATCCCTGTGATAGTGGGCGATTACGTTCTGGGTCTCCATGGGCGCATGGCTGACGTGTGGGAGGGCGAAGTCCTCCTCCAGCACATAGTCTGCTTCCGCAAATCCCTTTTCTACATCCCCATGCTTAAGCTCGAATGAATTTGGTATATTGGTGCCCGGGAGCGGCTTGAACGCGGGCGCCACCCTGTACTCCCCGAGCTTTTCGTGCAGCAGCGGGGCCCCGGGTTTCATGGCGTCCTCCACGGTAAGCACCGGGGGCAGCTGTTCGTACTCCACCACCACCAGCTCAGCGGCCTCCTCAGCAGCCCGCATACTTTCAGCCACGACCGCTGCCACCGGATGGCCCACCCACCTTACCTTGTCAACGGCCAGGATGTCCCTGTCTCCCACGTAAAGGCCAAGTCTGTATGGGAAGTCCTTCCCGGTGGCTATGGTTATAACGCCAGGGACCTTTTCAGCGTCCGCCGTGTCTATTTTCAGTATCCTTCCGTGTGCGATATTGCTCGTCACGATCTTAGCGTAGACCATCCCAGGCAGGTCCATATCAAACGTATAGGTCAGCGTGCCCGTGACCTTCAGCCTTGAATCTATCTGCGGAACCTTACGGCCTACGTTACTATGTTCTGGAGCGCTTATTCCCTCCATTCCCGATATTACATATTAGAAAGCTATTAACTTATCCGTTTAATCGCGCGGAGCTGGAGCGGCGTTTCGCTGCCGTCCCATAAGCCAGCGTATAAGGAACTTCGTGCTTGGAGGACTGCATGTAGCCACAAAGGGACGTCTTATCTGCGCCCTGACATATGGCCCTGTTGATGATGGTCCACGCGGCAGCTCAGGCCTCTTAATTGAAGCTCAGCTGGCGATGGCGCCCAGGATCTCTCAACTTTCGGAGAGGAAGTTGAGCGGAATGATACTGCCTAACGGCTATACGCTCAGGCCAGATGACCAATAATAGTGTTCGGGCCGGTGCCAAATCCTCGATCTCATTAAAATCGTGCCGATCCGAAAATCATTCTTGATGGCCCCCTTTTGCTCCATTTCACCTGAACCGATATCAGTTTATTAACCGTTGACGATTACTTGTTTCCATGAAAAAATTGATAATTGTGGCTGTGCTGGTAATTATCATTTTATCATCGAGCTTCATATATTTCAGCCGACCTCAGGACCCCTATAAGGTCACCCTGAAATATGCCTATGTAACTAATGACCTGATGAACGGCACCGCAATAAACTATACAGAATATTGGTCTTACCAGCTCCTAGGGATCAACGGCGGGGTCATGCACGTAATTGCGTATAAGACGCTGAGGACGTATATCATAGTTATAAACGAAAGCAACGGCTTTGTGCTGGGCGCCTATTACCTGAGCTTTCCCCATTATAACATAACTTTCAGCGGTTCGTCGTATTATGAGCCTATAATTTTATTCAGACACTATAGGGTAGGCGACACGGTGCTTCTTTTAAACGATCTGCCATTTACCGTTATTTCCGTGAAAAATGGCCGGGAGGTTTTGACCTATAGTAACCGGACGGCCATGAACGGCTCCGTTATAACCGAACACTACTCCTTTGTCTATTCCCTAAGGACTGGATACCTGGAGAACGGGACTACCTTATGGGTGTACGAACAGGGAGGAACCAGTGTGATACTGTACAACCAGAATATCCTGATTGGAACAGAGGGCTAAAATCAGCCGCCAATGTCCTTCCCTAACATCAATGCCCCTATCTTCAGCTTGTCGAACTTATCCCTGTTAAAGGCGCCTACTATGCGGCCCTTGTGCATAACCATTATTCTGTCGCTCAGGGACAGCAGCTCATCAAGGTCTTCGGAGTTCAGGAGTATGCCCCGGCCGGCATTTCTGAACTCCATAAGATACCTCCTGAAACCCTCTGTAGCGCCAACGTCCAGGCCGGCCGTCGGATTTACAACGATCATGTACTTGGGATTACGAAGAAGTTCCCTTCCCACTATAAATTTCTGGATGTTTCCTCCTGAGAGGTTCTGCACCCGCTCCTCCTCGGAGCGGCTGTCCACGTTGAACTGCTTGACTATCCTCGTGGCGAATTCCCTTATTTCTTTAAAGTTCAGCAGTTCATTCTTTGTATAAGGTTCCCACCAATGATCGTGATTTATGCTGTTAAGCGAAAGGGATATCCCCCTTGCTACGCCTCTCGTAAGCCTTTCCTCAGGTATATACCCAAGCCCCAGCCTGATCCTGCCCTTTACCGAAAGACCATCTATTTGCTCTTTTTCCAGGTATATCTTTCCGGAGGCTAGTTTTCTCAGCCCGAACAGGGCCTCAACCAGTTCCTTCTCCCCATTACCTGCCACGGCCGCGATGCCCAGTATTTCGCCCCTGTTCAGCTCGAATGAAACGTTGTCAACCCTGATAACCCCTTCCTGATAAACGGTGAGGCCTTCTGCCCTCATTGAACCTTCGAACTTCTTTTCGCCCCTTTGAAAATTGACCAGATCGACCTCCTTGCCTATCATCGCTTCAACCACCTTTTCGTTTGTGGTTTCACTTCTGAGCCCTTCGTAGGTTATCCTCCCCTTCCTAAGGACCGTGATCCTATCTGCCACTTCAAATACTTCGTAGAGCTTATGGGTTATCAGGACCACGCTTTTGCCTGCCTTGATGAGCGATCTCAGGCTGTCAAAC
>JAFLXO010000047.1:5626-9792 GCA_029786595.1 Nitrososphaerota archaeon
TCTCTTGTTCAGATCCACGGTTATATTGTACTCTTTCATGGCCTTCGTCACCCTTTCCCTTATCTCTTTAAGGTTCAGCCTTACATGGCCCTCCTTTAGGCCTATTGAAATGTTTTCCAGGACGGTAAATGATGGAATCTGTGAAAAGTGCTGATGCACCATTCCTATTCCATATCTTTGGGCGTCAAGCGAGTTCCTGATGTTCACCTTCTTCCCGTTCACTAGGATGCTACCTTTGTCAGGCCTGTACAGGCCGTAAAGGATGTTCATCAGGGTTGTCTTACCTGCGCCATTTTCTCCCAGGAGGGCGTGGATCTCAGCCGGGTATATGTCAAAGTTGATGCCGTCGTTAGCGACGGTGCTTGAAAATATCTTGGTTATCCCTTCCATCCTTATAACGGGTTCCATGGCCTCACTCCTCCTTTATGTACGGCATGGCCAGCGATGTAGGTGCCCTCGCCCTTAACCCTATAACTAATATCATGCCCAGGACCGCCAAGTACGGCCACATATCAAAGAATTCGTATGGAACTGAAGTGATTATGGTTTCAAGGTATATGTAAAAGATGTACACTGCGCCAAATATCAGGGAACCTGCAAATACCCTCCAGGGGTTCCATTTTCCAAAGTATACCAGCGCGACCGCTATAAATCCCATGCCGGCCGTCATGTCAAAATAAAAGGAGCCGACGATTACCAGGGTCAGATATGCCCCCGCTATGCCGGCCATAAAGCCGCCGAACAGGACGGCGGCATACCTGTACAGGAATGGGTTTACACCCATTATTTCAGCCACACGGGGGTCATTGCCAACCGTCCTCAGGTTAAGCCCCTGCTTTGTATGATACAGAAAATACTGCCCGGCTATAAGTAACGCTATCAGGATGTAGGCCATGGGGTCCTCCCCGAATATCAGTTTCCCCACCAGGGGCAACCTTGTAAGGTACGGTATATATATTGACCCCAGCACTTTAACCGATGGAGAGACGCCCCTGAAGGTTGCTGCAAATATTACGCCTGAAATGCCCCACCCTATGAACCAGATGGCGGTGCCGCTGACCACCTGATCGGCCCGGAAGGTTATGGTTGCTATGGCGTGCAACAGGGAGAAGAGGATTCCAATGGCGCCAGCGGCCAGGAACGCCAGGATCAGGTCATGCGTAAAGAAATCCACCTCCAATCCTATTATGGCTCCCATGAGCATTATGCCTTCAACGCCCAAGTTCAGGACCCCGGATGATTGGTCAATGTTTTCCCCTATAGCGGCCGCAAATATCGGCATTGCCCTAGGCACCATTCCGATCAGCACCGTCGAGATCAGGACATAGATGAAAGCCTGGATCATTTGACCTTTTTCCTCCTAAAATACTTTGAAAAGTCGATCAGTATGCCGATCATTGTAAAGAACATCAGTATGCCATATATCGATATTACGACGTCTATAGGGGTGCTATATATTGCCTCCATGATATATGAACCGTTAAGAATCCCCCCAAAGAAGATCGATATGATTATTATTGCCAGCGGGTTCAATGATGATATCATGGTTACGGCTATCCCGACGTATCCGAAACTGGTGGATACATCGCTGAAGAACTGCGGGATAAGGGCCTGGGTCGACCCGAACACCATGATCATCCCTGCAATTCCGGCTATCCCCCCGCTTATGATCATGGACAGGAGTATGTTGCGCCTTACGGTTACGCCTGAATATCTGGCGTTATCCGGGCTTTGCCCTATCAGCATTAGCTCATAGCCAAAATTTGTACGCTTCAAAACCACGTACAAAATGAGGGCGATGGCTATGGCAAGAAATATCCCCACAGAAAGCATCCCGACATGAGGTAGCAGGTCGGCTGCAGGCAGGGGGGCCGACGATGGGGCATGGACAACCTTAGCCTCTGCTCCCTCCATCGGGCCTGCCAGCAGGTATGTCAACAGGTAAACCGCAACGAAATTCATCATTAACGTCGTTATGATTTCGTTGGCCCCAGCATAAAGTTTCATCAGAGTAGGGGGTATGGCCCACAGGGCGCCTCCGACGAACCCAAATACAACGGACACCAGAATAACGACAAGGGGGGGGAGGCTGCTGGCTAGCTCCAGCCCAATCCATGTAGCGAATATTTCACCCAGTATGAACTGGCCCTGCGCCCCTATGTTCCAGAATTTTGCCTGGAAGGGCAATGCAAGGCCCACACCTATTATCAGCAACGGGGTGGACATTACAAAGGTCTGGGCCAGCGCGTTAAAGGAGCCAAACCCACCGGAAAAAAGGGTTAAAAGGCCGCTTATCGGTGAAAGGTTAAAAAGGGTAAACGTAAAGGAACTAACGATTAATCCTAAAAAAATAAAAAAAATTATTTGAAGCCTGCTTGAATTCATGAGTTCAGAGGCCTCATTGATTCCATTAAAGGGAGCTATAAGACGGGGTTATCGGCGAATATACCAGGGTGCCATTTGATTCCAGATAATACACCTGTATTTTATATGAGTAAAGCGCATTATATATGTTGTTCAGCACTGTAGCATCATTTGAGGGAACCTTTGAAGACATATAGAATGTCACTCCGCCATTTTGGAAGTCCATATAGATTGGCTGAGATCCCCAGCTGTGATATGTAGTCCATTGCTCTAGCGCTGCCTTAAATACTGGAGCATAGGTGAATAGTATTCCACCATATGTATTATTAGGAGCCTCGGAGGTGGCGTTGTATTCGGTGAACAGGAACGGTACGTTGTACTGCACCGCCGCAGCCGCTACCCCTTCTGTAATACCGTCACCCTGGCAGTATAGTACGTTTGCGCCCCCGGAGACCGCGGTTGCTGCCGCAGATTCGGCCGCTGCCGGGTCATCGAAATTGCCGACATATACTACCTCCGGCGTGACGGTCTTATTGAAATTACTATCAATATAATTCACTCCTAGCGTGAACCCCTGTGCTGCCCATCCTTCCAGCCCGACGTTTTCTCCGGCTATATCCGCCACCTTTCCATTAGAAGGGGCTAACAGCGCTGCTTCAGCGCCCATTATGAACCCCCATTCCCCAGATCTTACCACTACGGTTTGAACGTTTCCGCCCCGCGCATAGCCGTTTACAAGCAGATACCCTGTGTTAGGGTATGTGGTGTTTAAAGTGTCAGCGGAAACTTGACCCTGATACCCTAAATATATCACCAGTGAATATCCACCTGCAGCATAAGAAGTCATTGCTGGGGTGATATCGGATGTGGTATAAACTCCGCTCGTAACCGAAAGGGTAGCCGGTTGACCGGACGCGTTGAGCTCTTGGGCTAGTTCCTGTGCCGCTACGTAACCTGCTTCATTCCACGAAAGATCGTTGGTAGGGCCAGGCAACAACAACCCGATCTTAGTCACACTCTTTGGTGGGGGCGGTGCCTGTGTAGTAGTATAATAATAATAACCACCCACTCCTGCTATGATTATGACAACTATTACGATGATAGCCATTATCGCAGAACTTATAGATTTTTTAGACATTACTGCTATATTATCAACATATATATTTAAATATATCGTTGGTGATAATATATTACCAAATTTTAACTAGAAATTTAATAATTGCTAGAAGTAACTGGGCATATGCCTTAGAATTCCTCCAAACTAATATTTTTTTATGCCTGCCTAGATCAGCAACAACTGGTGGGTTCACATCTAAAAACTTTATATTGATGAAATTTTATATTATATCCATGAGTTTAGAGAAGATGCACAAGGGGCTTGATGATGTCCTAGTCGAAGAAACTAGTATGGCTTCAATAGATGGCGTGAAGGGCATACTTCGGTATGTAGGCATTCCAATAGAGGTACTGGCTGAGAAGTCCTCCTTTGCTGAGGTGGTCTTCCTGCTTTGGAAGAAAAGGCTGCCAAACAGGAAGGAGCTGGATGACTTCATAGGGATGGTAAGGGCTGAAAGGGACGTGCCTGAGAGCATGGTGAAAATGATAGAGCAGGTTCCGGCCGGCGCCCAGCCCATGGATGTGCTGAGGAGCCTGGTTTCTAGCCTTGCGTTTTACGATAAGGAGGCTGGGGCCACCACCATTGATGCAAACTTTAACATGGCCGTGAGGATCCTGGAGAAGGCGCCGACGGCTATAGCATATTACAGGAGGATATCCGAGGGAAAGGGGCTGATAAGGCCCAG
>JAFLXO010000048.1 GCA_029786595.1 Nitrososphaerota archaeon
ACCGGCATAGCCCTGTACTGCGATGACCTTGAATCCACGTTCAGGCAACTGAAGGCCAAGGGGGTCACATTTTCAAGCGAGGAGATAATCAAGGCCCCATGGGGGGAATATGCGATGATCAAGGACCCGGATGAAAATGAAGTGTGGTTGATGGCTGGAGAACCATAGGTACTAACTTTTCTTTTCCTTTAACCTTCATGAGTAGAAGGTTTATCATCCACGGACCTGTGGTGGGCCTTTGAGCTCCCATGGCGTATCCTGCAGAGGGCAAAACCTTAGATCCTACTGATGCATTATACGACGACGTAGCTATCAAGGGCTGCATGGGGACTCTTCTATTGCAACGCCTGAAATACCGGTAGTTATATAACCGGCGCCTCCACAAGTAAGATCGTCATGGAAGAATCATTCCTTGGACGATCTGGGGCGGTGTAACGATTTGCGGGCTAAGCGGCGCTACCTATCCATACAGGCGGCCGATATGGCCAAGGGCTTGAGAAAATGGATGGTCATCACGGTGATCATATCACTATTAATCATCTCCGTGTCACAGCCCTACGGCCTGGCAATTAAAATTCCCTCACAGGTGACACCGGCCACCACTAAGATAACAGATGATGCTTTGATGAAGGGGGCTGGCACTTCTTCCGCCCTGTCAATGCCCTCGGTCTATCCGCTGGCGCTTCTTCCACTGCAGACCGGAGGCCATAAGCTTGTTGAGCAGCTACAGTCTACAATCATCCCATCCCCAAGCTACGACGAGCAGCTGGGCGAAACCTTTACCCAGGATGTCTCCGTCATCGCGTTCAACGTTACGGCCGTAGCACAGGCTGGCGGATACGGGTATGGGCCTGCATACCTTCTGGCTGGACTTTCCAGCACGGGATACTGGTACGAGGTGGGCATCTCCTTTAACTGGCCCAACAGCGGCGGAGGCTACAATACCGGATTTAACATGAACTATGAAGTATTTGATCCAAACGGGAACTCGATTTATCCAACTACAGGAGGGGGAGGGCTATCCGCGCTCTCTGGCCCCGTCAATCCCGGTGACAGCGTCCTCCTCGATCTGTATTTTTCTCCAATCCTTGATGCAGTAGTCATGTACGTGTATGATTGGAATACGGGGGCTTCGGCCCTTGAGACATATAGCACGGAGGGCGCAACCTACTTTGTGGGCCTGCCGTTCAGCATCGCAAATTCTAATGGCTTTTTTACAGGCTTAATGACAGAATGGTACCACGTCTTCCCGTATTTCGGAAACGAACAGGACGTAACATATTCAGAAAGCGGGGTTAGCTTACCCTCAGCCTGGCTCTGGGTCAATGAATTCAACGCAGTTGACGGACAGGGCCTGTTCACTAATGCGACCAGCCAACCGATAACCCTGTCATCGGAGCTCCATCCGTTCTTCTCCTTCGGCGCATCCGTATATGCGAGCTCTTCTTCGTTCGTTTCGGGCCTGATACCAGTATCATTTATATCCTTCTCCTCAATCCCAATAACAACGGACGCTGGCCTTATGGTTACTGCACACATAAACCTGACCATCGACGGTGGGGTACCACCCTATACATACGCCATCTATCTTGGCAACGGGACAGAGGTATACAACGTTACAAGCTCCTCATCGGTTCTGATAAGGTCTCAGGGTCTGGGGAAATTTTCACCGGGAATTTACTCCTATTATGTCGGGGTGGTCAGCACTGGAGGGGAGACCGTCTACGATTCTACCCGGGTCCAGATCATAGCGAATGAGGATCCAACGGTCAGTACGGTGGCTTCAGCTGGGGCAACCGACCAGGGAATCCCCATTTCGTTCGCCGGAATAGTTTCAGGAGGGACACCGCCGTATACGTACTCCTGGTATGTCAATGGCTCTAAGGTTGGGGGCGGTAGCTCCTTCTTGTTCGATCCAGCGAGCCCCGGCTCGTATGTAATCCGGGAATCGGTAACCGATTCAGCGGGCTTTATTGCTAATTCAACCCCGAGCTCAGTAGTTGTCAATCCTGATCCCGCAGTAAATTTCTCCATCGTATCATCGTCCAGCAACTTCTTCTATGAAGGAAACCTGGTCTCCCTGAGTGCGCATGAAAGCTATGGAACACAGCCATTTACATATGCCTGGTACTTGGACGGTGTTCCAATATCGCAGGGCAGCAATTACAGCCTGACCCTGACGGCCATGGGAAACTATGTACTAGTTGGGAGAGTGGAAGACGCAGCGGGCTATACCGTTGCAAGTCAGCTGACGGTTGTGACCTTTTCATACAACTACACCAATATAGCTATAACGGCCGCCATAGTGGCAGCTGCACTGATCGCCCTGTACGCGTTGATAAGAAGGAGGAGGAAGGGCAGGGAGATATCCAAAGGGGTACCTGTCTCCGTACAAAGCCCAGGAACGGGGCCCGGTATATATTAGAAAAGTGAATTCACGATAAACTGTCATATTACGAGGATATGGTTTAACCTAATTTGCTGTGTCAAAAGAGAGTAAAAGGAAGTCACTTTGTAGGTCAAAAACGTATAATATATTGATTATATAATTAAAATCTTTACACAATTTATAATATATATCATTGGGAGTACTGTTTATAGCGATATCGCCTAGAATATTTAGAAAACGTATAAATACTTATTCATAACTAAATTTATCGATGCAAGACAGTAATACAACTGCAAAATATCCTTGGTTGAAGTATACACTAGCTTGGAATCCCAGAAAATCTACAATCAGCGAAATGGCCCTATATATATCGCAGATCGCATTCCAGACCGTTTTAGCCTACTTGAGCGTATTCCTCCTTGGTCCTCTCAGTTATTCCGGAATATCCCTGTTTTATTTTGTCTATCCCTTCATGCTGGTCTTTACAATGTGGTGGGGGTTCTGGGGAGCTCTGGGTTCATATGTAGGAACTGTGATTGGTTCAGGGCTGCTCGCGGGCCTGGGGTTAGTTCCGGCGCTATTGGACGGATTTGCTGATTTAATTCCAGCCCTGCTTGTCTTCATAGTTTATCGTGGAATAATGGCAAAATATGGATATGATCCATTATGGCGGGATCTGGTTTTCAAGGTAGTGGATGGAGTTAAGGCAAAACGGGCTTCCGCGTGGATGTGGTTCATCCTGTTCAATGGGATAGCGTTTAACCTGGTGGCAACTGAAATAGCAATGAGCGTATTCTTCGGCTTTGGGCTTATCCCTCCAGCGGCATATTGGTTCTGGTGGGGCGGATTCTTCCTATCGGACATAATACCAACAGTTCTAATAGCCCCAATCCTGATTTCAGGATTATCATCAATACTGACAAGGCAGAATTTGATAACATTAGGTTGGCTATCCTAAAAAAGATCAGCCGACCGCCTTTTTTTCCCAATCAGGCCCTTATGATGAGGGCGTAGGAGCCTCCCAATTAAACCATATATTTGCTTATACTTTGACCCCGCGCAGCTTGGCCAGTTCCTGTAATGGCGGAATGGTTTCGTATAGCTCCCTTTTGAGGGCACTCCACTTAATTCCGGAAGGCCGCTTATATTTCGGTTTCACCTTAAGGAATTTCTTGGGAGTGACGATATAGTCCGTTATCGTATCGTACTCATCAGGCTTAAACGGATAATCGACCAATTGTACATCATCAACTACCGTCACAGTTACCGTTCCTTCATCTATCATTTTCAGTTCGGTAAATATGCCCCATTCCACATCGAAGAAACCATGCCCCTTGCCAAATCTTATGCCATCCATAGTGACCGCCGCCGCTCCCGTGACCAACATGTCTATATGTTTTAGCGCAGCTAGGTCCTCCAGTGATATCCTCTGGCCGAAGATCTCGGCTCCATCAAGGGTGGCCATAAATTCGGCCTTATCCTTGCTCAACACCTTTCCTTCGAAAAGTAAGAACCCCCTCTTTATACCATAGGTAGTCATCACATATGTCTTCCCCCCGCGCAGCGCAAGTTCTCTTAGGTTGGTAAGGCTATTATCGGGAGTTATGAACATGACTTTGGAGTCTCTGTACTCTGGCATCTCTGATATCCGCGTTGCGCACCTTTCACTGTTCCTGAAATCTGCTATAAAATTGCTGAAATCATAATCGAACCTTGAATCCGGATAGGCGACTTTCCTTAACCGCTGCCAGACTTCTTTCCTTATATCGTCCTTGCCCTTCATTATTTTAATATATTATCCATTACCATTATTAAAGGATTCCATTGAGCTTGGTTATAGCACTTCATGGACCTTTCACAGGAACCTAATACCACAAGAACCGGCCATCAGTGGGAAGATAAGGAGAAAGTTAGCCCAATTAATAAAAAATACCAATAATAAAAATAAAGTTTTTGTGCGTACCTCCCTCACTACTTCAGAAGCAGGTACGTTTCGCCAGTGCTCTTCCAGTAGAACCTTGGCGGATCGAACTGTCTGTCATCGGGGTCAGTGACGCCGAGCTCCTTCCCGTTTAGCCTGATGTACTTTGTAGTAGGCCTGCTGTCCCTGCCCCTGAGGGCCGCTATCTTTCCATCTACCATGACCATGGCTGGACCCACCATATCGCCGTTCTCGATAGCGCCTAGCGCATCGGTGCCAACGCTGCCGGGTGGCCTGTCGATTATTACGCAGTCAGCTTCAAGGCCCTCCTGTATCTTTCCCGTGTTTATCCATTTCCTGTAATAATCGTATGTGTTACCCGTGGCCATGGCTATTGCCTTTTCCGCGGGCACGTTGCCTATGCTTGAAACGAACTTGATACCCTGGTTTATTGCTATCGGAAAGTATCCCTGACCCGTCGGGGTATCGCTTCCAAGGATGACCCTGCTTAATTCGTTCTTGTTCTTCAGGTAATCCAGTATTTTCAGTGACATCCTCTGATTACCATAGGTAACCAGCTCAACCGCCGCCTTTGGCGCAACCTCCATGACTTCCCTAGTTGTATCCCATGAGGCTGCCGTGCTTCCGCCGTTTGTGTGCGCAAGCTTGTCAGGCTGCAGCTTCTTTACGAACTCAGCGTCCAAGTAGACTGCCGTCTTTAACACGCCAGACCCAAAATTGGTCGGTATGAACATGCCGTATTTCCTTGCCCAGGACGCCATTTCTAGCAGTTCAGCCGGCGTTAGGTCGCTGCTTCCGCCTATCTGAGCCACCTTCCAGATTCCGAGCTCAGCTAGCTCCTTGAAATCGCTTTCCTTTAAACCCTTTACGAGCAATATGCTTCCACCGTGAACCTTCATCAAACCCCCGGGCTTGTAGTTCTTCCAAGAAAAATAGTGGACTATCGCGGAAGCCTTAACACCGCCTGGGTTTGGCGGATAAAAATCCGGCTCACCTTCATATCTTGCGAATTCGTCGACCGTAGTCGTCGTGCCCTGATGAAGCGCCTCCTGCGCCACCCCAAGCATTCCGTTTTCAGGGCCCCATTCACCAAAGCCGAGATGTGTGTGGGGATCGATCATCCCCGGTATTAGCACCATCCCGTTTGCATCTATTCTGATATCCGACCTTTCTGGGTGTAGGTCCTTTTCATATCCTATCTGAAGGAACTTCCCGTTTTCAATAATGACCGTATCTGCCTTTAAAATTCCCTTGTTCCAATCACCGCTTACGATCTTACCGACATTAAAAATTGCTACCTTCATTCTGAACACGGTTTCTCCTTTATTCTTTTAAAGATTTCCTATGCCGGCCAATTTAACCTTAGCCAAAACTGGTGGCAGGGCCTGATCTGTTGAGATAACGCGCTTCAATGACAGATATACCTGAAATAAACAGCAAGAAGCCGCTGATGATGCCAGACGGTCATCAGCGGCCGTCAATAGTTTTAACAAGGAACATGTATCCGCAAAGGCGGGAGTTTAAGGGGACACATCGCTCTGCAAAACCTAGGAGATTATACATGAAAGGATATAGCATTTCCCTAGTAAAATATAGGGCTAACCCTTTTATTGGCTTTTAACAACTCAATGACGATGAACTCTGAACGTCGGTTAATTGAATTCATTCCTAGCAACTATTCTAACACGTTGCGGAAGGTTGCTGGAACCTACAGGTACGCAGGTGACTATAAAGTCGAAGGGGCGCTTATCGGTGGCATACTGAGGGCAAAGGTGCCCCACGGAAAGATACGCAGCCTTAATGTGGAGGGCGCACGAGCTGTTAAGGGCGTCAGGACCATCATAACGCACCAAGACGTGCCCGGGGTAAACAGATTCGGTTATTTCGCTGCCGAACAGCCCGTCCTATGTGAGGATCTCATAATGTATGAAGGGGATAGCATTGCGGCGGTTGCAGCTGACAGCGAAGACGCCCTAGCCGATGCGCTGAGGAGCATACTGGTGGAGGTTGAGCCTTTACCAGCCGTCGGCAGCATAGAAGAGGCCCTGGAGGATAAAATCAGGCTGAGGGAGAATGGGAACATCGTAAATCACTTTTTGTATGAAAAGGGAAGCTATAGCGCGGCTGGCGGCACGGAATTTAAGGGCTCCTATCTAATTGGCGCGGTGAAGCCGATGTATATCGAGTTGGAGACATCCACGGCGTGGTTTGAAAACGGTACACTGAACATCATCACTACAACGCAGAGCCCGGAACACGATATAGCGCAGATTTCCAGAAGCCTTAACTTATCACCGGACAACATACATTTAACCTATCCAGATCCGGGAGGCGCCTTCGGAGGGAAGGAGGAGATACATTCGCAGATAATTGCAGGGCTCCTTTCAATGAAAACCGGCAAGCCGGTAAAGCTCCAATTATCGCGGGAAGATTCAAATGTTTCGACTACACGAAGGCATGCCTTTAAATTCGATATCAAGCTGAAGGTGAAGGACGATATGGGAATAACCGGCCTAGATTTTATAGCAGTGGGTGATGCCGGGGCATATATTTCCCACGGACCAGGAGTTATAGAGGTCGCCGCAGGGCATGCGGCGGGCCCCTACTTTATCCCGAACGTGAGATTTGAAGGGATGCTTGTACACACAAACTATCCGCCGTCGGGGGGCATGAGGGGGTACGGGGCCACCGAAGTCAACTTTGCCCTAGAAAGGCATATGGATATGGTTTCTCGAGAGAGGGGATGGGATCCGCTGGAGTTCAGGTTACGTAACGCGCTAAAGCCGGGAATGGAGAACGGTACCGGATTGGTGCCGATTTCCACAGTAAAGGCCACCGAAACGATAGAGGCTGCCCGGATGGGAAATCTATGGTCCGCAAGGAAGAGGGTTGCCAGATCGCCCTTTGTGCGGGTCGGAATAGGCACGGCCTCCGGGATGAAGAGCACCAGCTACGGGCAGGGCGGCGATAGCGCCGCTGTAAGGATCACCATTGGCCGGGGCCGGGTTAAAGTGTATTTCACGACGCCGGATATGGGAACCGGAATAAGGGAGTCGATCTCACGGATAGCTTCAAGCGCGCTGGGCATACCCATGGAGTACATCGAAGTGGATAACTATGATTCCAACTTCCCCCCATCCGGTACATCTAACGCGTCAAGGGTGACCTTCATAATTGGGAACGCCACGCTGGATGCAGCGAAAAACATCAAGGAGAAGGCCAAGAGCAGATTCGGGGAAAGGACAGGGCTGGAGCTACTCGAACTGACGATGGATGGTATCATAGAAGCAGAGGGCCATTACTCCCTGCCGAAGGTTGAGGGAGGAGTATTTAAGAAGGGCGATATGATATATTCTTTCATAACGACCGTAGCCAGGGTGGAGGTCAACGCGCTGACCGGAGAGATAAAGGTCACTGACCTGGAAATTTACCCCGAAGCCGGGAATATAATAAACGAAGTCTCCTTCCATTCTCAAATGGAGGGAGGCGCCATCATGTCCATGGGATATGCGGTGTATGAGAACTTGAAATTCTTGAGTGGACGCGTCAGGGCTACGAACTTCACCACCTACATGCTACCCACCGTCATGGATTCGCCAAGGATCCTCGTTGAGCCCGTAAGAGGCTATGAACCGCTGGGCCCGATGGGCGTAAAGGGGGCCGGTGAACTCCCCCTGGTTTCGATAACTCCAGCCATAGTCAATGCAATAGTCGATGCTACGAACAGGGACCTGCGAAAAATACCGGTTGAAATAGATAGCTGTATCGGGGCCGCTTGGTAAATCCCTTGAGCAGGAAGAGCGGTATCACGAAATGGACGTTTATAGCTGAGCGAAAAGGGCATCAGTTTCATCAATTCCCCATCATATCATCTTTCATTTTCCTTTAACCGGATCTCAAGAAGCTGGGGCTTTTAAAGTGCCGTTCAGTACACCCTGTACAGCGTTGATGTCTGGTTGTTATAATAGTTTCCAGTTACCCCTGTGGTCCTAGTTAGAAATGAGGACCTGACTAGGACGCCGGTTGATTTTGAATAGTAAAAGACCGTCCTGTAATAATATGAAGTGCCGTCTGACGAGGAAGAATTGGTGTACTGTAATACCAGCACCTTTTCCCTGTATCCTGAAGGTAAC
Source organism: Nitrososphaerota archaeon (assembly GCA_029786595.1). Taxonomy (GTDB): domain Archaea; phylum Thermoproteota; class Nitrososphaeria; order Conexivisphaerales; family UBA164; genus JAJZYL01. The sequence continues at coordinate 8,465 of JAFLXO010000048.1, forward strand.
CTTATGTATGTATATCCCAGTGCATACATTGTATAGTTCAATAGCGTAACACTCTGTCCTATTGAAGGAAATTTCCCCGGTGGGATGTACAGGTTCTCCAGGGTGCCTTGTCCGCTGGTCAGCATCTGGCTAGTATTTCCATCATAGAATACGTTCACTATTTTGCCATCGGTCATGTTGATAAGGGCGGTGTACTGCTGTTCCACTTCAGTGACGTTTATGGGGAGCAGGCCATCCGTTCTGGGCATGCCGAACTTGAGCGTCTGGAACTCTGTGAAGTTTATGATAATGTTGTTGAATACATAATATCTATCGATCTGATATACATATGTTTTTCCATATATTTCGGAACTCTCCCCCTGATGCTCATACGCGACGGTTGAAAATATGATTATCGCCGCCAGTATGATCACTATTATCGTCAGGCGGGATCTTGTTAATTTCAATATCACTCACGTTGATAGGGCATGGAGAGGGCAGAGGGGGTCAATAGCCTACGTGCTATTATCATCGCCGCGACTATTAATAATAGGAATGGCAGCATATCTAGGAACTCATAGGGGATCCTTATGCCGATTATTGCGAGGCTGGGGCCTACGGCGCTTACTACGCCGAACAGCAGGCTGGCCAGCAAACCATAGAGAGGATTGAACCCACTGAATACCGCTATCCCCACCGCTATGAATCCCCTTCCACCTGTGATACCAATAATGAAAAGCCCGACTTCCAGAGATATAATGGCCCCAGCAAGGCCGGCCATTGCGCTCCCGAAGAGCACCACCAAATACCTAACTTTATTTACCCCAATGCCGACCGAGTCCGCTGCCCTTGGATTTTCTCCAACCGCTATGATCTTCAGCCCCCACTTTGTCTTGAACATGATGTACCACAGTAATGGTACTATCAGATATACTATGTAATCAATAATGGTGTGATTGAAAAGGGCCTGACCTATGTAAGGGATGGAAACAAGGTACGGGATTGGTACGGTGGGCAGGGTGGGCGAGTGCAAGAGAATTAAGGACCTGTTATATGTAAGTTCATAAATAAAATATGATATGCCGTAGCCGACCAGCCACACCGACAAGCCTGCAAGGACCTGGTTTATCCTAATCGTGATGGCGAGGAAGCCGAAGAGCAGCCCCATCATCATGCCGGTTACGATGCCGGCCACTACCCCGAGGTACACGTTTCCAGTGTTGAAGGCTATCCCGTAGGCTACGAAAGCCCCCATAGCCATTATGCCCTCCAGGGCCAAGTTCATCACACCACCCTTTTCAGAAAAGATCTCGCCCAGCGAAGCCGCCAGGTA
>JAFLXO010000049.1 GCA_029786595.1 Nitrososphaerota archaeon
CGCTTGCCTTATGCATGTACCTTGGATTCAGCGTATGGCTTGCATTAAGCCTTTTGTCTACAAGCACACCGCTTCTTACAATCTCCGAACCGCGCTTGTTTAAAATCTCAAAGAGCGAATATGCGACTAGCTTGTCACCGCTGCGCAAGGCAATGACCTGATAGGCGTTCTTAGACCAGAAGTCCGACAGCTGCATAAGCGGCGTTGCATCGCTGCCAAATGCCTTGCGCTCGAATCTTGCAATACTGCTCAGCATACGCTTTGATGCAGGACATTCAAGTATATAATCATGCATAGCATCATGTATGTAGGCATATAAATATAGGAGTTGCGCATCGTGGCCGTGGGACGCTATTCCGCGGATAGGATCCACATGCCGCCGTACATGGGTACGGCGTTTGGCAGTCGCTACATGTATGGACGGACTAATTTTTAACTTCGCTTTTTATAGTAAGGCACGGTTGAGCTTCGCGGCGCCGATATCCAGGCCAGGCTGAAGGACATACAAAGACGATTACATCAGGGCCGAGTATCTCAAATCACATCCGCAGAAGGAGAGGGACTGATGACTTATGAACAACGTTTCGCCAGGAGGATAAAGGAGCTATGGGGTCGCTTGAGCGCCAAAATGTAAACTACATATTCGGAATATGGACACGGTCTGGTTGTTTAACATAAAGATATGTTAGAAAGTATTTATGACATCAATCAAAGAACCTTGGGCACTGCCAAAGTCTTCTTCCCTCAGTTCTTTTATCTGAACATAACTTATATCTTGAATCCATGGTTTCAGCGTAGGAGAACCATTAAAGCTAACATTATACATGAAGCAGTAATCCCAGTGCATCTCACCCTGATATCTTCTGCTGGGCGAATAATAATTTACCAACCTGTAGCTCTTAACTTGATATCTTGAGATTCCCAGCTGCTCTTCCATTATTCTGCGCAGGGTATCGTCAGGATGTTCCCCAAATTTTACATATGAGCTCGGAAAACGCCAACTTTTATATTCCCTTTCTAAGGCTTCAGGCGAATAAATTTTCCAGTTTGGCGCCCATTTTTCCCACTTCTCATGCTTGGCAGGTCGTAGAACCAGCACATCTTCATCTTTCCTAGAAATCGCAAACGCAGAGATGCAGAACCCTCCACTTGGAACAAAATGCCTTTCGGATGGACCAAAGAATCCGAATTTATCCATACCATGCTTTTCTTCAGGCACACTTAATTAATTTTTTGGCCCCGTTCAGCGATTCGTTTAACCACTTTTTAGGTGCTGAGTGGTCCTACCTTTTTATTGCTGTTCAGAGCATATAGCGCTAAAATAATATAAAGGGGGAGCCGCCTTAGCTTTCGGTATGCGGCTCTATGCCGGAACTTCAAAGCAGTTCATCGAGGACACGGCGCAAAACCAGATCACTGAAAAGATGAGCACTGCCTTCTTTGACCATTTCAGGTATTATCCGTCGCCTAGCGAGAAGAATTCCTGGAGAAATTCGTTGAGGGCTGTCTCTTTGGCCTTCCAGCACGCCAACCTGACGGATCAGGGGGTTATACTGGAATATCAGCTGCCACTCTCCTCAAGGAGGCTGGACTGCATGATCTGCGGACGGAGCACTGAAAGGAGGGACAACGCTGTGATCATCGAGCTAAAACAGTGGGAAAAATGCAAGGAGGCCGTCGGTGAAAACGAGGTTTCGACATGGGTTGGAGGAGACAGGGAGATGCTGCATCCCTCAGTCCAGGCAGGGCGGTATCAGATGTATCTTAAAGATACGCATACTGCCTTCCATGAGGGGGAGAGCCCCGTAGCGCTCAGCGCCTGCGCCTACCTGCACAACTACAACTACTACCCAGGAGACCCCATCTTCGCGCAGAAGTTCGAGGGGGCGCTGCAAAGGTGGCCCCTGTTCACTGCTGACGACCTGAGCAAGCTCGAAGGCTACCTGACCCCGAAACTCCAGCTGGGTGGAGGCATCGACGTCTTGAGGAGGATCGAGGAAGGCAAGTACCGCCCCAGCAAGAAATTGATGGAGCACATTGAAGGCGTTATAAGGGGAAGGCATGAATACATACTGCTGGACGAACAGCAGGTAGTCTATGACAGGGTCCTTTCCAGCGCCAGAGAAGGCTTCCACGACAGGCGGAAGACGGTGATAATAGTAAAGGGCGGACCCGGAACTGGAAAATCGGTCATAGCCATCAACCTTATGGCCGACCTCTTGCATCAGGGGTACAACGCTCACTATGCGACCGGCTCACGCGCCTTTACAGAAACCATGAGGCGGATCATCGGCAGCCGCGGAGCCGCCCAATTCAAGTATTTCAACAGCTATTCGGAGGCCGAGGAGAATGCCATAGACGTCCTCATAGCTGATGAAGCGCACCGCCTGAGGAAGACCAGCAGGAGCAGGTTCACACCTAGGAACAGGGGGCCCGACGTACCTCAGATCGAGGAGCTGATACGTGCCGCCAAGGTCGTAGCCTTCTTCATAGACGACGACCAGATCGTTCGGCCGGGCGAAATCGGCTCAGCCAGCTACATAAGGGAATACGCACAAAAGAAGAACTGCAAGGTCTATGAATATGAGCTTGAGGCCCAGTTCAGGTGCAACGGTTCCGATGCGTTCGTAAACTGGGTGAACAACACCCTTGGAATAAAACGGACGGCAAACGTCATCTGGGACCAGCAGGAGGATTTCGACCTGAAGATATTCGATACCGCTACGGAACTCGAGAACGCCATAAGGGAGAAGGTGCGCGCCGGCTTCACTGGGAGGGTTACTGCCGGGTTCTGCTGGGAATGGTCGAATCCTAACTATGACGGAACGCTGCAGGATGACGTGGTCATCGGGAATTTTAGAAGGCCCTGGAACGCAAAACCAGAGGCGAGGAAGCTGGCGCCCGGAATTCCCAAATCAAACCTGTGGGCCTACGATCCGGCAGGGCTGGAACAGGTCGGCTGCATATATACAGCGCAGGGATTTGAATTTGACTACGTTGGTGTGATATTTGGGAACGACCTTGTCTACGATTTCGATAGGCAGGAATGGGTGGGCAACCCCGGCAATTCGGCTGACACCGTGGTCAAGAGGGCCGGAGACTCGTTCCTTGAACTGGTCAAGAACACTTACAGGGTCCTGCTGTCACGGGGCATGAAGGGCTGTTACATATATTTTGTCGACAGGGACACGGAGCGCTTCTTCAAATCCAGGATAGAGAACCGTGGCACATAGTGGGACTTAATGAAATACTTCGTATATCTTCTGGGCCCGTTTTTTCCCTATGCCTGGGACCTCCATAAGCCGGCTCATGCTGCTCCCCGCGATGTCTGATATGGTTCCGTAGGAGCTCAACAGGCTCTTTGCGTGTGCCTCGCCAATAGAGGGTATAGCATCCAGGACGTACTGCCTTATGTTCATCGCCGGCAGCCTGCTTATGGGTTTCCTGCGCCACCTGCCATGGGGCAGGGCATCGTCCTTCCCTTCCTCCTCCCTTTTCATCAGTATACGAAGGAAAATCTCGAACGCGCGGTTGTTTTCGCAGACTATGCAGGGCGTATCGTATACGAAATTTATGGAGATGAGCGAGCCGAATACCATCCCCCAGAAACGCTCTTCGTTGATGGAGGAAACGTTGGTATAACCCCAGAAACTTCCCTGTATGACCAGCAACCGCCTCCTGATCCTGTATCCCAGGATTTCCTTCGCCTTCATCAGTCTCAGCAGCTGGCTCCATAGCCTGTTCGACTTGATCGATGCTATCAGGTCGGCAACCGTCTTGCGCTCTACAACCAGAGCACCATTATCCCGCGCGACAATCATGTCGCCCAATGGCAGCCTAACCTTCTGTACAGGGTAGTTCTTTCCAAGGTACTTCAGAAGGAGCGCTTCTCTATCATCCACTAATACCTTCATATACCACAATCATGCATTTCGCCCTCTATTAAATATGCCAAGGGTCCATCATCGCCTTTTCCATTGGCAGTCTGTGCTGTTCAAACGCATTCTAGTGCGTCCTTCTATCTTTTAAGTAATAAATACAGACGTCCCTCGACACGGGGGTTCAAATATGTGAAGCCAATTTTGTCAATATCATCGGCTAGGAATTGCGTAGTTCCAGTGATGGATGTTGAATTGCTCATCGTGGAAACCGGTGCGATCGATCTGAGGAATGGATTTACGACATAGGGGCTAAAGGTTGTGGTTATAGCGTTGCTCATTGATGTGATGTTGATGCTTGTGATGGCGATGGTCCCCCGAGTCTTGTACTGTTACGGTAAGTGTGGTGTTTTTACCTGACCCGGGCACAAGGGAGTAGCTCTGGATCGTTGCCTGCTGGGAAGTGGCGCCGCTGTGAAGCATCCCCAGTTTTCCAGTACCGCCACTTTCTATAAATTTCGACGCGTGCATGATCCAAAACGTATGAACACCTGGAAGAGCCTCCTCTGTGATTCCTTTGAGCAGTTTGTAATTATTTAATTCCCAAAATATTCGGTGGGGTGCGGAACACCAAAATTTTTAGGGGTTATTGTAATGAAGTATGGCACTTTCTGGCCGTTCACGTCCTCTTGAAGAGCGCAATATCCTATGGCTTGCCCAATGACTGCTGAATCGAGGCTTGCATATAGCTTCGAACTACCAGAAGCCTGCTTTCTTTTGGTCTCTACAAAGATAAATGGACCGGAATGCAAGAAAAGGGCTATGTCCACCTCTTTACCAGATACCGGATAGCCCCGTTGCACACTTACAATTTCAATATCTTCAAACTTGAACGTATCTGCAAGCAGACTAACAATGGCAGGATCTACGTAAACTTCGCTATAGCATCAAGTTCTCCATTCGCCCTGTCTCTTCCACTACTATAGGATTTAATTGGACCGGAGCCCTTGGCCCTTCTGACAGTATCAACATAACCTATGCTGATACCCAGATTCTTGGAGATCTATACATCAGAAAGGCCTTTGAGAATCAGTTTAGCGATTTCTGCCTTTTTACTGGAGCCTTTATGTCCTTTACCCTGGAATTCTTTCCGAAGTCCCTCAGTAAGAAAAAAGCTCGATCATATTCATTTAGGACCTTTTTCTTGGTATTACTAAGAACTAAGAGCTGCCCTCCTTTCTGCGACGTTGAATTTTTTGCGTAGATAAAAGAAGGAAGCACCCAATAGTCTTCCGAAGATAGAATATGGCAAATAATAAAAAAATCATCTCTGTTTTCGAAGTTGTCCACAATAAAATTTTGGCCACCTTCAGTGCGCGTCTTGATCTCTATATCGATATGCTTGCCTGCATCACTTTTTACAATGCAATCATATCCCGTATATGTAAGCGGAACATAGACTTTTAGTCCTTCCTGGAGCAACTTTCCATATACTTCCATCGCTCCCCTTGTTCCTATCATTCTAGTGGAATCGGCCAAACGATATTACCTATAAAAATTATATAATCAAGGAATAAATAAATCTTATGCTAAACTTTGGCAAATTTTAGTTTACCAATTTGCCAGATAATTTGTTGTTACTGATTTTATAGGTGAATTGCTGAAATAATTCATGATACCTATAGTTGAGTATCCGTCAGTGGTTTCCTCATACCTGCCTGCCTTTAATGGTGTGTTCTCTAAACCGCAGATGAAGAACTTTACAAGGTATATCACGGGTCTCATGATATCCAGCAATAAAACGGTTTCCGCGATGAACAACCTGTTCTATTTCTATAATGACCAGAGCGTCCTGAACAACTTGAACATCGATTCTTGATGGTACAATGAAAAGCTTGATAAAGCCAGGTACCAGGTCATACTTGACGGCCTAAAGATGGGCAGGAGACTAGATACAGATGGGACGATATCTTCGTTCCTCTTATCGAGCCTAAAACAGGAGCAATTTTTGCTAAAGTTTAGTAATATAAAATAGAAAGAGCTGCTGATTAAGAGGAAGAAAAATTCGCATATTAAGGCACCAATGTTTAAATAACCTATACAGCTATGTTCATATCGCCTTGGATTATTGGATTTGTTCGGTCACGCCTGATAATTTTAGGATTGCATTTGAAAAGAAAATTTGGGCCTTTGACAGCGTTTCTAGACGGGATTTAATTTCAATAGGGGATAGGATCCTCTTTTATGTTAAAGGCACCAATGAATTCAGAGGCTCAGCGGAAGTTACAGGGCAATGGATGAAGGCCGCGGGCCCCATCTGGAAAGGCGAGTTAGAAGAAAATCAGGTGATTTGGCCGTGGCAGGCACCTATCCGCTGGTTAGCGCTAGGTCGAGTTAACGCCAAAAATTGGGCAGATAAACTGTCATTTATCAAAAATAAGGCGGATTGGCACGTATACTTGATGGGTTCGCCTGCTAATTTCAGACATAATATTCCTGAAAGGGATTACAATTTAGTGGTGTCCAAGATGGAAGCAATGAGTGCTCTGACAACTCAGGTGGAATTACCAACAGAAAAGATCAAGAGTGGTGGAGCGAATGTAATATTTGAACCTAGTAAGATGGATATAACTCATACTGAAATTCAGTATATGCTCATTAAGCTTGGCAAATATGGCCGCTGTGATGTATGGGTCCCTTCGGCTGATAGAGGCCGTTCATTCAATGACGAATTATTTGAAAACTTGACGCTTCAATACCTTCCACAGCTCGGTTTCGAGGACAAGGTACGGCGAATAGTGGAGAACATTGATGTCTTATGGTTCCGTCAGAATACAATAATTGCAGCATTTGAAGTCGAGCATACGACGTCTATTTACAGCGGACTATTAAGAATGGCTGACCTGATCTCAGTTCAGCCTAACGTCAGGTTTTCGCTTTTCATAGTTATACCAGATGAAAGAAGGGACAAAGCTAAAGAAGAAATAACTCGCCCAACTTTCGAAATAAATTTTAGACCGCCTCTTTCACAAATATGCAGGGTATCAACATACGATGATTTAATTAAGGTTTACGAAGAAGTAAGCAAAGCAAGCTTCCCACCCACTTGGGATCATGATAACGTCAATCGTCTAGGCGACATTGTAAGAACATGAAGAGCTCTGATATAGAACCAAAATTTAATCCACGGTAATGTTAATCAAAACAGTAACAAGTCGAATTACATTGTATAACTCATCAAACTAGATGATAAACTGTTAGGAATATTGAGAGCTATCAATATGGGTTCCACAACCCGTTTGTGTAAAATGATAGATGATTTAAGGCAAATTCGCAGTAAAAACCACGGTGGGCCCGAGAGATATTACAATACATATTATCCTGCCTTTTGATATTTCCTTGAATAGCGGTAGTCGCCATTATAATAAATATAGGGAATTTCTAAAAATTAATTAGGATCTGGCAATGGTAGATAACAGGCAGATTATCCGCTCCATTTCTCCTCACCCGCCATCTGTGTTTTTCCTTTCATCGTTTTTCACCACAAAAATTCGTCGATAGCTTACGCTAATCTCTGGGCCTTAACAGGAACGCTATCCTCATCAGGTTGAAGCTCATACACATGAACATGGCTCTGACACTGACCCTTTTTATCGTTGTTACGTACATCCTGGTGAAGTGGAAAACCCTCCTCATCACGGCGTACGGGTGCTCTACGTGCGCCCTTATGCTGGAAAGGATCCTGTTAACTTTCCTATCATCATCTGATAGCGGATTGCCCCTTGACGCCCTTATCATGGTAAATGGGATGCCCTTCGCTGATACAAAGCTGTAGGCTTTGTCCCTCACCATCGGCTCACCTGGCAGGCTTAGGTCAACCCGGTTGTCATGCAACGATGCAGTTGTAACCTCATAATCTTCTATCAGGCCAAATCTAGCTACAACCTTTGTGTGAAGCTTGTAGCCGAAGTAACTTTTGTTCCTCTTCTTTGTCCAGGTTCCGTCCACCGACCTCCTGGTTTCAGCTTCATCCCCCCTTTCCTTCGACTTCTTTAGCTCATCGTAGCTTATCGATATTGAGGTTCCCTTGGCATTCTTATCTCCTTTGGCTTCGTTTTGCTTTCTCCTTATTATGTCGCCAACCGTGGGAGCTCCTGAGTCAGCTTCAAGCATCGTTGAGCTCTGGAGGTAGGCGTTGTCCTTGCTGGCCTCAACCTCCCTTTCCCCTACCTTCATGAAGACGACATCCTTCGATTCGCCTTCCTTCACCTTTAGGCCCTTCAGCTGCGAATTGAACAGCTCCCAGAACTCCCCCTCCTTTCCTGTTGAAGCCAGCCTTTCCCTGAATAGCCACACCGTCCTGGCATCGGGAACGCTGTCTGGGTACCCGAGGAAGTTCTGGAAGGTGAGCCTGTCCTTGCACTGAATTTCAAGCTGTTCATCAGACATGTTGTACTACGCCTGCAGAACGAGCATCTTGGCCATTAAATCAACATGGGGGCCTTCCAACTTCTGTGCCCTTGAATAGGCCGTTCAGGATACGGCCTGAAGAGGTTCCACTTTATGATCCACTTTATTTCATCAAGCTTATCCTTATGAAGGAACTTCCTGAGGTAAAGCGCAGCATAATATTCATCATCATCCATTACCTACTTGAGACAGATGATAATATCAATCATGATATCAAATGTTGTTAATCGTTTGATAAAGTTATTTTAGCCAAATTACCGTTTCATGTAGTTTAATATTTAGAAAATTCCTATGATAATGGATGCTTCTCTTATTAAATCTATTAAATATACTGCCTATATTGGGAACGATTATTCTATGTATCACCAATTAAGGCAAACATGGCTTGTAATATATAGCAGCCTTGAAAACCATAATCCCTTTCAATACTTATGATATCTATATTCCTAAATGGAGTTGTTAGACCTGTAGATAAAGGCTTTAAGGTGATCTTGTAAAGCCAAGGACATGCTGACAAAGTATTAGCTAGAAGATGTAATAGAACACCTTGAGCTAATAAGCATGCGAAGAAATCAAGGGAAATAGCCGATGTGTAGTCCCTCCATCAACTTTTTACCTCTATAAATTTTGCCATCCAATTTCTGGAGTAATTCATTTTCCTCTTTTTGAACACCTCCATAGCTACCGGCACGGCGTTTTCCACCATTATATCGAAGTCCAGCCAACTGGAGAGTTCCTTTTTGATGTCCTTCCAGCTGAACTCTATTGGATTTAGGTCAGGCGAATAATGGAGGAAGAAAGATGAAATGCAACGGCGCGCCATCCAGGCTTGCTGTTACGATCTTTGCGTGGTGTATAGCTGCATTATCTAGGATTATTGCGATTTCACTGCCAGGGTTCTCCTTCGTTATCAGCTTCATGAATTCAATCATGTTTGGTGCAGTTGAGGATTCAGACGCCATGACCACATCGTTTCCGTTCACCGCCATAAAGCCAAACAGGGTCCAGCTCCTTGGCTTTCCCTTCTTCGCGCTTTCCCTGTATCTGACAACCTTTGTGTTCAGAGCCCTCCTCTTTGCTGGATTAAGGTCAACCTTTGATTCGTCCAGGAAGCCTATGACGGGCTCATTAAGCTCAGGTATGGCCTCATCTAGCTTTTTTTTAAAATAGCATCCGCA
>JAFLXO010000004.1 GCA_029786595.1 Nitrososphaerota archaeon
CCCCCCATGAAAGGAGCAGACCGAAAATCCATCGTCAGGGATCAACTGCATGAGATGGGGGTTAGGATATATGATCTGCTTGATAGCGGTAAATATCCGGATATCGAGATGCCCAGCCGCTCCGTAAAGAACATAGAATATGACCCGAAGCTCAGACAGTATGTGCTGGGGCCCACAAGCGTAAAGAGGAACGCGAAAAACATTAAACATATAAGGCCATTTACCCAGTTGGTCTGGTTAGCGTCGTTCAGCAAGGAGCTTCTTTCTAACAGGAAGACATCCACTCTCAGGGATATATTTTATTCGGCGCAGGCGTACAACATAGATTTCGAAGATCAGAATGAATCAGACGAAGTAATTACCGAGCTCGAGTCCATACTTGGAAAAGCCAGAGAGGATTTTAACGTCTATCCAGAAGAGCGCAGCGCCATATTTGGGGATCTGACCATCGAGTACACTGTCCCCGGTTATGAAGGTAAACGGCTTGATTTGACATCCCACCCCGACGGCGTCATGATAGGACCGGCCCTGACAACCGCCGCGTTCGCACAGACAAACGCCGAAATGGTTTTGGTCATAGAAAAGGGGGCATTATTCACAAGGTTCGTAGAAGAAAAGGTCTACAAGAAATACAACGCGATATTAATAGATACGGTGGGTCAACCTCCGCGCAGCACCCGTTATATGATAAGGAGGCTCCACGAAGAATTAGGATTACCGGTATACGTGTTCACGGACGCGGACCCATGGGGAATGCACATAGCAATGGTGATAATATCCGGTTCCGCCAACGCCGCGCATTTAAGGGAGTTGACTACGCCTGACGCCAAATGGGCCGGCGTCTGGGCTTCAGACATAAATAAGTATAAACTGCCTCATGACCCTCTCACGGAACTGGATGTAAAAAGGCTGTTCGAGTTGAAAAGCGACCCGCGTTATGGGGAAAAGCTGTGGAAGGATGAAATGGCCACCTTTTTGAAGTATAAAAGAAAGGCTGAACAGGAGGCCTTTGCCAGATACGGATTAACTTATATAGTTGATAAATACCTACCCGACAAGCTTAAATTATTAAAGGAGCAATGAAACATGAGTTTTGAAAAGATTAAGGGTCCAACCGCTAAGGTCATCGGGATCATAGCGGTAATAATAGGGGCGTTGATAGTGTATTATGGCTATTTATCATTAAAGAGCGTGAACTTGATACTAGTGGGTATGTACTACATGGCTGGGGCCCTTGTTATACTGGCCGGCGTGGTGGTACTAATAGTTAAGATAGATGGCCACTCGGCTGAAGGGTCAACCGGTGCTTCAGGTACGGAAAAGAAGGGTAAGCCCTAAAGGTAAAGAAGAAGGGTAAGCCCTAAAATGTACATCACAAACCAGCCAAGAATGAAAATTCCGACCCCATGATAGGATCCCTTTTTCATGGTCGCTACCTTCAGAAAGCTATTTGATCGGACCATTATGAAAGAGGCCGCGTAGGCAATAACCGGCATGATAAACGCCAAGTAAGATGACATATGGGCATAAATTACAAAAGCGCTTCCGATTCCTGCTGCTATGGCTAGGATGGACCTTAATAGGTATAGCTTATTTAGCTGTTTGGTCTTTGCTTCTTCCATGGATTTTTTATCTGACTTGGAACTCTTTTTTTTAGCAGACAAGCTTAACGTACTACTAGCTGGTTCGTACGTTAATAATATTTACGGCTTAGGTGAAGACAGGTTTTTACTGGTGACCAGGGGGATGAAGCCCATAGCGGTCAACATAGACCTGAGGTTGGGTATCTGGACTTCGAGCGAAGTTCAGGTTGAAAGGGTAACCAGCGAACAGACGACGGCCATGAGGAAATTGATAACTGGAAGGCGGATAGACGGCGTGACATCCCCAAAGGGGGAGCGCATAGTTATGTTCGATCTATTTAGGGGCAAGCTCGTCCTGGAGCTCTTTGGCAAGGGAAATATGTTAGTCCTTGATGACGCTTCTGTGATACAGTTCGCGCTAAGGGAGGAGATATACAGGGACAGGTCGCTGATCAGGGGTAAAACATATTCCCTGCCACCCTCAAGGGGCAGGCCGCTCCTTGACATAACGTCGATGCCGCCGGATTTTGAAGCCAACGTTCCGGTGGCCAAGTACCTTGGAACCAGCATTTCGGCACCCCGAAAGTTCATAGACGAGCTGCTCTACAGGCTGTCGATCGACCCCGTCAGGCCGGCCAGTTCCCTCACAGACGAAGAAAGGCGGAATATAATAGCGGAAGCTATAGAAATGACGGAGGAGGTCCGGCGGTCTGATACGATATATATTTACAGGGACGATTTACATAGACCCTCTGCGCTCTCCTTTATCAGGCTGAATCATCTTGGCGAAGGGGAAATGATTAATGGGGTACTCCATGGCCTGGAAACGGTATTTTCAGGCCTCTCGGTGGGGGAGGAGGCTAGAGAGGAGGGACATCGTAGAGCTGAAATAGAAGCTCAAAGGAAGGCCCTGTCGATTCACCTTGAAAAGGGGCGAACGCTTCGTGAATTGGCGAGTGCAATGATGGCCGGCGAAACATCAAAGGTGGCGGATATAGCCAGCAAGGCCGGCTATATGATAGATGGAGGAAAGCTATCCATTGACAACATTGTAGTAAATCTTGAGAACACGTCGAGCGCCGCTTCGAGGATATACGACCTGGCAAAGGACGTTGAAGCTGGTTCTCATAAGCTTGAAGCGGCCATAAATAGGCTGGAGAGTTCGATGCCGGTTACGAAGAAGGCTAAAGTTAAGGTCCTCAGGGCTAAGAAGTGGTACGAAAGCTTCAGGTGGTTTTATACGTCCGACGGATTGTTCATCATAGGCGGAAGGGATGCCAGCGGCAATATCACGCTGCTCAAGAAGAGGCTCGAGGCTGGTGACCTTGTATTCCACGCTGATGTTCCGGGCTCGCCATTCTTTATACTAAGGGGTAAACCTTCAGAAATATCAAAGATTGAAGTAGCGACAGCAACTATTTCATTCAGCAGGGCTTGGAGGGAAGGACTCCTCGCTGGTGATGTTTATTATGTGGACGCGGCCCAGGTCAGTAACACCGCGCCATCGGGCCAGTTTCTGGCTCACGGTAGTGCTATGATCTATGGTAAAAAGGAGTTCATAAAGGGGCTCAAGTTGGATCTGGGGGTTGGAGCCTTTGATGATGACGGGACTATGAAAGCCTACTGTTCACCTATAACCAGCGCTGATAGGTATTGCGATTACTACGTGGAAATAGTGCCGGGCAGGCTTTCGCAGGCGACCGTTGCTAAGAAGGTCTATCACATGTTGGTTGAAAACTATCATGACAGCACCCCCTCCATTGAGGATATCCAACGCTGCCTGCCTGCCGGCAACTCCGACATCCTGGGCTTGAGAAGAGGTAGACACACAGGGGGTAATGGTCAGGTAGGGGAACGCCATACGCCCGTTGATCTACGTAATGCGTAGGGTGGCTACATATGAACCCGATATTCCAAGAGGAGATAACGGCGTGCAACAGATGCTCAAGGCTGGTCAAATATAGAACGCAGGTGCCACCAGCAAAGAGGTTCGAGCATTATAACTACTGGAGGAAGCCGGTGGCAGGTTTCGGTGATCCGCAGGCAAAGCTGCTCATAGTTGGCTTGGCGCCATCGGCTCATGGGGGGAACAGGACGGGCAGGGTTTTTACAGGTGATGAGTCCGGTCGCTTCCTGTTTTCAGCCCTTTACAGGGCCGGGCTTTCCAGTTCGCCGTCATCTGAGGAAAGGGGTGATGGAATGACCTTACATGGTGTATATATTACCGCGATAGTCAAGTGCGCTCCGCCTGCAAACAAACCACTAACTATTGAAGCAGAAACATGTATCGACAATTTTTTTCGCCGGGAGCTCGATGCGCTCAAGCCGAAGGCCATACTCGCCCTGGGCGGGTTTGCGTACATGTGGACCATTAAGGCCCTTGCAAAGAAGGGCGTTGACACGTCATCAGCAGGCCGGTTTGGCCATGGGGAGGCTTACAGGGTTGGCGATGACGGCCCATGGATCATCTGCTCATACCACCCATCACCTCAAAATACCTATACAGGTACCCTTACGGCCGAAATGTTTCTATTGACGCTTTTGAAGGCGTATGAACTTTCGGTTAATGTCGGGTGATAAAGGAGTACAGCGGATCGGAAGGAACCGTGTGGGGCCAGTGAACGCCTTACTTTAAATCGGGACGCAATACTTCCGGAAAGATGGCAGGTCGCATGCTTTCGATTGTGCTGTTAAAAGTCAGTCGTTCTCCAGTTCGAGGGTACCCTTTAGATTCCTGATCCCTCCAAGCAGCTTTCCATCTAGCATGTACACATTAAAATCTATCAAGCGTCTTTCAAAGAAGGGGATCTTCATTCGGGGGTTTCTGAGCCCCATCCCAGGAATGAACTGATTGAATGGTGGGATCAAAATGAAAGATGGCAGCTTCCCCGTGTCTTGGATAAGCCACACGGGATATTTTGAACTCCCATATCTGATAAATAGGTGCAAGTGCGCCATGATTATACAGTCCGAAGTGGCTACTGCCTTGCTGGGTCTTGCATGGCCGTGCAATATGCCATAGCTTCTTCCCTGGCTTTTTAGGACAGTGCCGCTCGGAGAGAAGACAGTTACGTAGCTAGGCAGGATTCTTTCAATAGATCCGTCATGATTGCCTTTAACCAGGTTTACTTTGAACGACGCGTTTATTTCCTCCAGTAGTTCCAACAGCTCAGCTGTCTCTTCGGAGCCGGGGAACGTTATGGCGTTCTTGAGATCGCCAAGAATGTATAGCTCGGAGGCAT
The DNA here is from genome assembly GCA_029786595.1 of Nitrososphaerota archaeon. Lineage (GTDB taxonomy): Archaea > Thermoproteota > Nitrososphaeria > Conexivisphaerales > UBA164 > JAJZYL01. The sequence goes on from JAFLXO010000004.1 coordinate 4,826, forward strand.
TGGATGAGGATGATAAAAGCCTGATGTAGTTTTTATAAGTTCTTGTAAGCGGGGGGATATGTATGCCCCTCTTCATCGCCTCAAACTCGTATCCGACATGGAGGTCCCCTACAACCAAGTATTTTTTATCGATTTCAAGCGCAGGGATATCATTAACCAGCCTGATCAAGGGCGGTCGGCTACTTTATCTGAGTATATCAGCTGGTGGAGGGGGTGATGCCGGCTTAAAAAGTGGAATCACTTCGTTAAATGCATATTTTACGATATCCTCCTGTGTTCCCTGAGAAAAGATCGTTATTACGCTATTTCTGGTTAACCCTATAATTTGGTTGGCAGATCTGACCTTCACTACTATATACCAGAGCAGGCCGTGTGTTTGGTACTCCTTGAAGAGTTCAGTATCTGACAGGCCTTCTCCATATAATGCTAATACATTTACACTGGGGATATCCACTTGGTCAAAGAACGCCACCCTGGTTTCTTCGAGGCTCCTTCTATAGTATTCTAGAAAAGCCTCTGGGTCAATCCTTGCTTCAACTATGGTTCCTGGCTTCATGAATAAAATCTTACTCAATGTATTGGCTATTTCGTTTGCAATTCTCTTTTTGGCTAAAATTAACAGGAAAGTCTGGCCAACCAGCGACCTGATAAAGAAAGATATCTTTGAAGTTGAAACAGCAGGCTTCTTGCCTTCCTTGAGGCCAAGGTAAACTATGTTATCCCTATAAAAGTCCCCTATGAGCGTTCCATCCTTTATCTCCCTCACCTCGATCTCCGTCTTTAGGCTAAGGCCAGCCTCTGTATCCTCTGTCGAGTTCCGAAACCCTTGTAGCTTTTCTCCGAACATTTCTAGAGGATCATCAGAAAGGACCTTGAACAGCTTACCGGCTATCATTTTCAAGAGGCTAAAGGTTATGCTCATTAAAAACCTTTACTGGCCAAACGGCCTATCTTGGCTAATCTATCAAATTAAGCGATGTTTAATTGGATCGTATAGGGTAAACTTTTCATGAGGAGGAAAATTCTAGCTATTGGCGTTATAGCACTGGCAAATATGTACGGGCTAATCTTCGCCAGCCCTTTCCTTTTTAAAGCGAGCTTTGATGCGAGTTCACTGTATCCATTAAATGAGCGCAAATTTGAACGCGAATCAGACAATTTTTGTACCCTCGGTACCTCCGGGCGATATATTGGCGATGATCTATAACGATTCATTATCGATGCCACTGGAATTTAATTTGAACGGTATGAGTGTACAAAGCGTAAGCAATACGTACGTCGGAGAGTCTAGAAGACAGGGAACGTTACACTAAATGTTTATCTCATATATAACTATACAAATCTCCTCGTCTATTATTCAAGCCTGACTAACCCTGTAAGCGGTATATTAGATATCCTTTTATTGATAGTTGCAGGTATAGCCCTCCTTATAGGAGGGGCTGTAACAGCAGTCATATGGTTGTTGATGAGAAGGAGCCGTCCCTCAGTTAAAGAATACAACGGTTTCAATAGTGGCAAATATCTCCGTAATTCCAAGGTTTTAAGTGAAGGCTCCGCAAAAACATCTTGGGTAACTATTTTTGTCATAATTTCCAATTTTTGCCATAAAGTGGCCCCCAATCAGCAAATTACCCGAACATAATTTTATTATCATTGTTCGCCGTTAAATATAATTAACGAAGCTTGATAGGAATATGGATTAGCTGGTGGGCGACGATTCAGGGGTTAGCCCAGTCAACGATCACTCACAGGCAAGGTGCCGCACAAAAAGATATACTGATCCATGGATGTGATGTAACATCTGCGCATTAAGGGCCTCAGGAGGATGTACGCAAACCTTTTTATCAACCGGCTTATAAAAAAAGGCCATGGCAGAGCTAGATGGGAAGGTTTTATTCATAACTGGTGCATCTTCGGGCATAGGGTCGGCGGCTGCAAAAGTGGCTTTCAGGGAGGGCGCATTGCTGGCTTTAAACTACCACGAACATGAGGGAGGAATAAAAGAGCTGCTTGAAGGCCGTGATGGGGAAGCGAGGGTCCTTTCGGTTAAGGGTGATGTGACAAGAAGTGATAACGTTAGGGCAATGGTAGGATCGGTTATCAAAAAATTCGGTAAGATCGACGTCCTCATCAACAACGCAGGGGGTTTGCCTGAAAGGAGGCCTTTCCTCCAAACCGATACGGAATATTGGGATAGGCTCCTAAGCATTAACCTCAGGTCGGCATATATCGTAATAAGGGAAATTCTCCCCGGTATGGTTCAAAGGGGAAGCGGTGTCATCATAAACATATCATCAATCGCTGCGGTGGCGGGGGGAGGTATGGGAGCTTCAGCGTATGCTACAGCAAAGGGGGGATTGGCCACCTTCTCCAGGGCGCTTGCAAAGGAATTTGGAACTAAGGGGATCAGGGTCATATCGGTTTTGCCAGGACTGATAGATACTCCATTTCATGAAAAGGCAGGTACAAAGGACCTAAATGAGTGGGCAAAGAGGTCGGTCATGCTCGGCAGGGTTGGAAGGGCCGAGGAGGTTGGCGAGTTAATCTCCTTTTTGTCAAGCGACAGGGCCAGTTACATTACCGGTGTAAGTATTCAGATTGATGGCGGCTGGGCATATTGAGCGTAGGAAGCCATTAACCATACACAGGAAGGTCCATAGGTGATGATTTAGCTCCCTTGCTCTTAATTATTTTCCTTTCAAAATAAACTAGAAGGAATATTGTAATCACTTCAAGTAAAAATATAACATAAAGGAAATAGTTTCCAAGAAATATAATGCCTGCTAGCAAATATATTAATGAAATGCCATTTAAAAAATAGGACGCCATACGAGGCCCAAGGTCCAATAGATGAAGGGTTCCAATGGCCAATATGAAAATGAAAAAGGCCAAGCTTAGATAAGGAGAGGCCAACCCAATGGAAAGGATGAACATGATGAGGTAAGCTACAGAAATTCCAATATGAAACGTCCCGATAAGGAGGTTGGATTTCATTTGCGAATAAAGCCTCGGACGGTTCCATTTAACTATTTCTAAAAAATCGATTTAATGAAGTGTTTAATAACGAATATTCCTTAGAAGTTCCCATGTCGCCGACGAACCTCATGAGGGATACTGACATGAAGCTCACGAGCTTTAGCGTGAGGGGATGCCACATGGTAAAACTTTTCCGGAAGAAGCAGATAATTCAATGTGTCGAAAGGTTTAAAGGGATCGATTGTGCATTTAAATAAATGGTTAAGCTGGAATATGAGGACTCCTTCGTCAAAGCCGCTGGCATGTTGGGAGGAGAGGAATACGTACGCGTCGCTCGAGCCCTTCTTAATAATGTAGACGCCACCGATGAGGAGATAGCTAGCGCCACTGGTCTTAAAATAAATATAGTGAGGAGGGTGCTCTATGCGCTATTTGAAAGGTCACTTATAATAGGTATAAGATTTAAGGACCCTAAAAAGGGCTGGTACGTATATAGGTGGAAGGCGCAATCTGATGCAGTGGATACATTCCTGATGAGGGAGAGGAGAACCGTGCTGCAGAAGCTGACCGAAAGGCTGGAATATGAAAGATCAAACAGTTTTTATTATTGCGGCACGCCTACCTGCAAGAAGAGAACGTTTGAAGAATCAATGATGGACCTCTTTAAGTGCCCAGAGTGCGGTAATACGCTTACACCATACGATAACTCAGAATTGATCAAGGCAATCGAGTGGAAGATAAATCAGATAAACGAAGAAATGGAACAGAAAAAAAGAGAGACGGAGAAGCCGATAGCGCCAAAGGAAAAGTAACATCCCCTCTTGCTGGGCGCTAAAATTAGCTTTCCTTCCCTACTCTAGCAGCTATAATGACCGAATCCCAAACAGGCGAAAATGGTGGTGCATAAGGAATTCCAGAGAAAAAGAGGTCGTTTAGGTTGAATTTAGCCTGAATGGCAACGCTCAATGCGCTGATCCTCCCCCAAGCTCCACGCCCGAGCGCCTGAGCGCCCACAATGGCCTTTGATTCAGCTATGTATACCAATTTGATTTTTATTTCACTTCCACCCGGATAGTATCCTGCCATATTTTCCCCTTCAATGGTAACCGATCGTACGTTCATGCCTGCGGCCCTGGCGGCTTTTTCGGTAAGCCCTACACTACCTATCTCCATATCATAGAACTTGGTTATAGAGGAGCCCACTGTTCCAGGGAAAGCCAAATTCCCGCCTGTAGCATTCGTTCCAGCTACATATCCCTCCTTATTGGCCTCGGGCGCGAGCGGGACATATACCGGTCCCCCGGTTATCATGCTCCTGATTTCCACGTTATCCCCAGCAGCCAATATGGAGGGATCTGAAGTAAGCATGTGATCATCAACGGCTATCGCCTTTGTACTTCCAAGCTTAAGGCCCGCCGTACGAGCAAGGTCGGTATTGGGCTTAACTCCCATGGAAAGGATCACACCGTCAAAAGATGCGCGCCCGCCATCGGTTTCAACGATAACGTTGGGACGATCTTTTCCCCCGTATATACCCTTTACAGCTAGCCCCTTCTCTATCTTTACCCCTTTATCAATTACCGCCTTTTCAACCAGAGCCGCTATATCAGTATCCATATTTGGCATGATCTGGGGCATGGCCTCCATTATAGTGACCTTCTTGCCTATGGCACTAAGGCCTTCAGCCATTTCAATGCCTATATATCCGCCTCCCACTATTCCTATGTTTTTGGAATCAGCCAACCGTTTCTTGATGGTTATGGCATCCTCGATATATCTAACGGTAAATACCTGCTCGGCTTCCAGCCATTTCTTTTCAGGTATAAATGGCGATGCACCGGTAGCAAGGACGAGCATGTCATAGTTGAGTGTAATTTCCTTACCATTAGTAATAGCCCTAATGGATTTGGCGCTAGCATCAATGCCAAGCACCTTTGACTTGACGTACACATCTATCCTCCTGTTCTTCTTGAAGAATTCAGGGGTATAGGTAACCAGGTCCTCCGCTTCGTTCACCAACCCCTGTATAAAATAAGGTATGCCGCACGGCCCGTAGGATACATAGCCGGATTCTTCAAATACTTTTATCGAAGAATCAGGATCGCGTTTCCTTATCCTTGAAGCCGCGCTCATGCCTGCGGCTCCCCCCCCTATAACGACATATGATTTCATGTAGGGTACAGCCTTTGCGGGCTTAAAATACTTTATCAATAGGCGTCTTGGTTGTGGGAAGCGTTTTTGGAGTAAAATATTTCATTAACTGGGGGGATGTTAGGATAGATAGAGTTAAAAATGTCATAATGGTAGAAGGCTCATGTCGGCTCCTATCGCTTTTCTCACTCAGAAGATAAGTGAACAGTCAAAGGGGATAACGGATCTTAAGGGAGGCTTCCTGTTAGGAGCTGGCTATGATGGAGACAAGAAGCTGGCCTACCTTAAATTCTTGGATACTGTTTCACAATCCATCTGTTATTATTATGATAATTCAGGCCATAGGCCCTATTGTTATAGCAAAAAGACGCCATCTGAGCTTCAGCAACTATTAAAGAGGCCGGATGTAATTGCCATAAGGAAGGAAGAGAAACTCGAGCCTATAAGTGACCAGAAGATCGAGGTATCGAAGATAATCACTTCAGATCCGTTAGCCATCGGCGGTTCACCAAACAGCATAAGGAATATCGAGGACTGCTATGAGGCCGATATCAAATATTATGAAAATTACCTCTATGATCTGGGGCTCATTGCCTGTACATATTATGACCTGGAAAAGGGCGTCATAAGCAAGTCAACGATCAGCTACACGGAGGATATGTCATCCGTGTTGCAGGGGGTGATAGGCTCGCAGGACGCGTCTATGGCCAAATACACGAGAGACTGGGCATTCATCCTTGCTCAACCGTTCCCCTATATAAAAAGGGCCGCGATAGACATCGAAGTATTTGCTGAAGCCGAAAATAGATTGCCGGACCCAGAAAAGGCAGAACAGCCCATTATAAGCATCTCCGTTGTGGGAAATGATGGCCAGCGAAAGGCCTTCGTTCTTAGGAGGACGGATGTGGAACCTGGTGATGACAAGCTGCCGGAAGGGGCAGATCTAATTTACTATGATGACGAACTCCAGCTTCTGCTTGACTTTTTCAAAAAAATGCTTGAATACCCGGTAATAGTGACATTCAACGGTGATGGCTTTGATCTTCCATACCTGTACCATCGAGCGCAGAATCTGAATGTGCCTAAGGAAGCTATTCCGATCAGCATCGGTAAGGAGGTCGCATCCCTTAAACATGGAATACACGTCGACCTGTATAAAACATTCATAAATAGATCGATTCAGGGTTACGCCTTTTCTAACAAGTATTCTGAGCATACTCTTGACGCCATTAGTCAGGCCATCCTAGGCGAAGGAAAGGAACCGGTTGTAGACAGCATAAATACCATGACCACTACCAAGCTAGCCATATACAATTTGCAGGATTCAAACATAACCTTGGGGCTGACCACTTTCAACGATGATCTATTGTTCAAGCTCCTGATGACCATATCAAGGGTCGCGAAGATGCCGATCGAAGATACATCGAGGCTAAGCGTTTCCAATTGGATCAGGAGCATGCTTATCTTCGAGCACAGAGCTAGGAAAGCGCTGGTGCCCAAGAGGGAGGAAATAGCCGCCAAAGGTAATGCTGGCTCCACGGCGATAATCAAAGGCAAGAAATATCAGGGAGGATTCGTTGTAGAGCCGAAACCCGGCGTTCACTTCCAGGTAGTAGTTCTGGACTTTGCCTCCCTGTATCCTAGCATCATTAAGGTCTATAACCTAAGTTATGAAACTGTAAAGTGCCCACACCCAGAGTGCAGGGATAACATACTTCCTAATACAAATCTATGGGTCTGCAAAATAAACAAGGGTATGATTTCCCTCCTGATAGGCTCCTTGAGAGATATAAGGGTGAACTATTTTAAATCCCTTGCAAGGATAGCCGTAAACAAGGAACAAAAGCAATTTTACAACGTTATATCCCAATCGCTAAAGGTTATACTCAATGCATCATATGGGGTGATGGGGTTCGAAAGCTTCCCCTTCTACAGTTTGCCAGTAGCCGATTCGACTACTGCATTGGGGAGATATTCCATACAGAGCGCTATAACAAAGGCTCAGGAACTGGGGAGCGAGGTGATATACGGCGATAGTATAGCCGGTGACTCAATTGTGGTAGTAGCGACTGAAGGTGAGCAATCCGGTGTTTCACTTTCGCCAGCTGTTGAACGAAAGATGAAGGTTGAGGACCTGTTTAAGAGGGTCGATATAACCGGTGACGGGGGGAAGGAGTATTATCTGCCCGAGCATCTCTTTGTAGAATCACTGGATCAAAATAAAATGGTGACGTTTGCGAAGGTCGTCAATATAATGCGCCACCGAACCGCTAAAGATATGTACAGAATACGGGTGGATGGACATAACATAGACGTTACAGAGGATCATTCGCTCATTTCGATTTCGGAATCCGACAGTTCGCAATTTTCACCTATCAGACCGCTGGACATCAAGAAAGGAACGCTGCTTATAACGAGATCGAACACGACGAACGAAGTTAACGCTGGCAGTGGAACAAAGATCAGTATCTTATCTGCAGGCTATCATTTGGCGCACGCGTCAAGCATAGAGAAGCTGGCTGGCTATCAAGGCTACGTCTATGATCTTGAAGTGGAAGGTAATCACCGCTTTTTCGCGAACTCCGTGTTAGTCCATAATACTGACAGCCTCTTTCTAAAAAATGCTTCCTCTATGCAAATCAAGGAAATGGAAAGATGGGCCAAGGAGAAGCTCGAAATAGATCTGGAGATAGACAAAAGGTACAGGTTTGTGGCGTTCAGTCAGAGGAAAAAGAACTATTTGGGTGTTTATGAAGATGGTTCCGTAGAGGTAAAGGGACTTTCCGGGAAGAAATCACATACTCCAGATTACATCAAAGAGGCCTTCTATAGCGTACTGGATACGCTTGGGAAGGTCAAGACGGAGGGTGATTTTGTTGAAGCAAAGGAAGAAATAAGGAAGAAGATACGTGAAGCATATTTGATGATAAATGAAAGGAAGGTGCCACTTGAAAAGTTAGCCTTTAAGGTCATGCTCAACAAGCCCGTTGACAAGTATACAGTAAGCACGCCGCAGCACGTCAAGGCGGCTCAACTGCTCATCGAAAATGGCAGTGAAATCAAGGCCGGCGATGTTATTTCATATATAAAGACTGTGACCCCGTCGGGAGTAAAGCCACTATCTCTGACGAAGAAGGAAGATATAGATACCGGCAAATACGTCGAGTTCCTTGAAAGTACGTTTGAACAGCTGCTCGATGCTTTAGGGTACAACTTTGATCAGATAATAGGTTCATCGAGAATCGAAGATTTTTTTGGCTAATCCAAAATTCTGGTGAATCTACACTTCATTAGGCGCAGTACTCCTTTAAAAGTATATAAAGCATATTATATAAAAGGTTAAATCGATCAAAATGAGGGTTAGAAGTCCCGAATTTAGGGATCAAGGATCAATTCCTATAGAACTCACCTGCGATGGAAAGGATGTGTCTCCGCGGCTTGAGTGGGACGCTGTACCTGGAGCCAAGAGCTATGCCTTGATAATGGAGGACCCTGACGCTCCCAACGGCACGTTCACACACTGGGTTATCTATGCCATACATAACACGTTCTTGCCCAAGGGGGTACCTGGGTCCGATAAATCGGAATATGGCTTTCAGGGAATAAACGACTTTGGAAAGATAGGATATGGTGGGCCCTGTCCCCCAAAGCCTCACCCTGCGCACAGGTATTATTTTTATGTGTATGCCATCAGTGAGGATATCGAGTTTACACCGAAAACAACGGCCGTGTTACTGCGGAGTAAGATAAGGGGAAAGACCATAGATAGCGGAGTAATTATGGCCAAGTATAAACGCATATAAACGCAAATAGTACGCTGTAAATGTGCGTTCTAGGGCATTAAATCATGAGGCATCTACTGATCCTTATGAGTGCCACTTAGCAAATCTGCGAATTACGGCTCAGATTTAAAAAACATTTTTATATGGTCAAATCAAATCAGCTTAAGAATGATAAACGAAGTTATAGTTGAGAAAAGCGGTGCAGAGGAACTCCTGTATGATTTGAGCAAGAGGCTAAAGTCAAATAAGGTCGTTGGTATGGCCAGGTTGCCTGAGCCAAGAGCCGATCAAGAGTATAGAGATGTAATCAAGAAGATTTACACCTTAACCGGCAGCGTAGAGCCCATAGTCATGCTAGAAGGCGATGACGGTCAGAAGTATGTCTACACATTCCTCATTACGTCCAATCTTGAAAAGGGAAAGGAGTTGGTGGATTCCAGCGCGGTAGTCAGCGGGAAGTTAATTACGATCAAGGGGGATGGTACTGAAGTGCGATTGTACAGTCCTCTTAAGATTTCAGGTGGGAGAGAACTGTTCAAGAGAATTGAAACTATTGCCAACGATTATGAGGCCGCATACAGTGACCTATTTATAAGGAAATCTAAGAAGATAGATCCCTATTATTGGTTATGAGAAAAGGATGAAAATCACTAAATCATATTTTATCAGACCCGACATCTGACACAAGTTCGCTATTTTTTTGCTTTATTATAACGGCAGCTATTTCGTTTGGATTAAGCCCTGACTTTCCGTTTATGGCCTTTATGGTCGAGTCTATTATGTTATACGCGTAGTCGCCTGCAGGGAATTCGTCCTTCTCATCCATATAATAATGGATACCTATTGCATTATACAATGGGTGAACTACATAGATCATTTTATCAAGCTTATAGAACACAAGAACCATACCACGGCCAGCGCCACTGGTGATTGCCGCAAGATCCTTTATGAGGTCCTCCAGAGAAAAGAATTGAGCGTAATACTTCTCTATTGCCATAGCTCCCCATTAAGATTGGAAATAGAAATAGTTAGCGGCTGATTTTGAAGGATCGTTAAGCTTCAAACCGCTGGTATCAGTCTGCAATTGGGCGGGCATGGCGTCTTTGAAACTGGAAGAACCTTTAATTCGCCACTTTTTATATCAAATTCAGCTCCATGAAATGGGCATCTAATTCTACCATCAACTATCAGAAATCCCTCTGACGTAATCACCCTACCCTTATGGGGACAGTAATCAAGATAGGAATAGGTTTGGCCATCAACCTTGATCCTAAATGCTGGGCCGGTCGTTGATAAAAATCGTTCGATTTCCATTTAACCAATATCACCTAATAAAGACTTTTTACGGTCCCTTTTAAGCCTTATATTTATATTAATTTTGGCATCTTCAGTCTCATGTCGGTTGTATGCGCAAATCCGAACGAGTGTAAATAATGCGTAAAGGCCTTCTTTATGTTCGTATCTGGCTCCGGGTTCTTCTCGTAAAAGAACCCTTCCATGAGCTTGGCTACATGATATCTGAAACTTTCTGAGTCCTTTACTACAAAAGTTATTATCCGCGGTTTCAATCCAAACAATGAAGTGCTGGAATATTTCCTGCCTTCCATGCCCACGCCCGTGCTTATCTTAATTAATTCTAACTCTGGATGAGACCTTCGAATTTTGCGTTCCAGATGGGGGGAGGTCACTTTAGTAAAGCCATTTATATCTATCAGCTCCATGGCCCTCTGGAATTCCATTTCCTTATAATTCATCAATCCATATTTACTTTTTAATTCCCTTATCATCCTGTAAATCGTTGAAAAGCCCCTTTTGGTCATGCTTGATATGCCTTCCACTGAATACCCCTTTTTATACAGTTTAATCACCTGCTCAAATGTATTATAATCGTGTAAGTAGAATGGTTTATTCCTTTTATAACTGGAATTAAGATTATTCCATATAATTTTTATATCATCAGCCATAACAAATTATCTACTTAAAGAATATTTAAATATATCTCCAATTTTTATTGTAAATTACAGAGTATCACAAGTTGCGCTTGTCTATATATCCCGATTTATCAGTTTTGAACGCCCATATATTTTTTCTTAAAATCACTGCGCTTAGTGCCATTAGGGATGCCAGCGACAGGAATCCCATGTATAGATAGATAAGGGGCAGAAAGGCGATATTTCCCTTTAGTTCATCCTTTAACTTGATCATCGAGCCCAGGCTCGTCATCTGGATAATAACGAAATACCCAAATAGATATCCAGCAAAGAGTACGATCCTGTACACCCCGTATGTCCACAAATATATGGCTATGGGTGTAAGTGAAACCGTCACAAGAAGCAGTATGGAATACAAGGGCATCAGAAGGAATAGAAGCGCGTCCATTGCAGATATCATACCCGTCTTCTTGAACAGATCCAAGTGATTTCTTACCAGCTGCAGATATCCACCATACCATCTTATCCTTTGCCTGAAGAAAGTTGTGACCTTTGCTGGCACTTCTATCCAAACGAAGGAATCCAAATACGATGACTTGACCCTATTCTTAATAAGCTTAAGCCATAGATCCACATCCTCAGTTGCACTGTTGCTAAATCCTCCTATATCAAGCAATAATTCCCGATCCACAAAGGAGTTGTAACCGGCTATCGGAACCGATAACCCTAGCTTGTAACGTCCATAGTTCAAGGCCCTTGAAGTGAGAGATTCAAACGTAGATAGCTTTGATAGCCACGATTCGCCTACGTTTATCACTTTATAGTACCCGGTCATTGCCTTCTTACCACTCAAGTACTCCTGCGCGGCTGCCATCAGATAATTTTCGCAGGGGACACTGTCGGCATCCAGTAACGCCACAAGTTTTCCAGTGCAATACTTTAACCCAACATTCAATGCACCGGGCTTCCTGTTATAATTCTTCTCCATTTTAACAACCCGGAGCCTTTTATCCTTCTCCGCGAAGGAATTAACTATGGCAAGGGAGTTATCTGTGGAATCATCAAGTACGAGGACCATTTCGATTAGGTCGGCTGGGTAATTGAGATGGTTGATGGACTGTATCAGCCTCCCGATGGTGTTTTCTTCATTCTTCACAGCCACTAGGATAGAAATCTTTGGAAGTCCACCGAATGGGAATTTATAGGCTTGCTTATTATTCTTGGATATCGCATTTCCTCCAACTAACATGAACAGGCCCCAGTATGATGCTAGGAATATCACTATGCCATTGAAAAGCCAAGTAAGGTCTGCCCCGATTATCAATATACGCGCGTAAGAAATAAAGCGGTATTATATATAATTTTCCGAAAATTGGAAATTTAATGTTCTGTAAGATCAGAACAATTATTACATCCCCTGATGCAATAATCGAGGTGATAGGCAACGTCTATCAAAAACAGCGAGTTATACCTTAAGGATGGAGACATCTCACTTTTAAAGGAAGTCTACATGAGGAGGTACGGAGCTGTAGCAAGGGCGCTGTCCTACAGCGAAATACTTAGGATCTCCAAGGGACAGGCAGCAGGGTGATATGTCTGCTTGGGCAGGAGGCAGATGCAGAGGATGGCGAAGCGCTTTAGATATGATGGAATAGTTGATCATAGGTTCAAGTCCACCAGGCCTTACATTTTTCCCAACAGGATGCCTCTGTGAATAAAAACCATGATGGTGAAGGTGAGGAAGGTGACGAGCTTATGTGCTGACCAGATATCGAGGATAGTCAACAACTTCTCTTTAACGAAAAGTATATGAACCTTTAGAAGGTAGATAATATGTGTCCTCGGATTCAAATTCAGGTACTATAAAGATCAGGGTTAGGAACGGCGAAAATGAGTTTGAAATAGATGCCAAAAAGGTGGATCTTCAAGACGCGTTTAAGACCGCAAGTGATATATTCCAGCTGATTGGTAAAACACCTACTGTCGTTAGCCCCGCGATTGGACCCAGTTTCGATACACCAATCCAGATAGATTCAAAGGCGTCGCTTCCAAACATAGTGGTAAAGCTTCTTGGTAGTGAATGGGGAAGCAAGCCCAGAAGGCTAAAGGAAATCAAAGAGCAACTTGAGCAGATGGGTATGATATATCCAAAACAGTCAATAGCCGTATCCCTTTTACGTCTTGCTAAGGAAGGTGAAATAAGGAGATTTAAGGGAGATGAGGGTGATTACCTTTACGTAGGCGCGCGTAAGGGCAACTGAGATTACTGAAAAGATGTTTGGGGGTTTCGTTATAAGCTGAACTCTGATGCCTTAACTGAGAAAATATACACGGGCTTCCTCCAACAACGGTTACTGTGTTCAAATGTCATTTATGATAATAATATATTGAGCCGGTCGCGTCTGATTTCATACCTGTGAAAATACACCCGGCGAAGCAACATACTGATGTCTGCCATGTGCCGCTAAATCATGAAACAACTTCCCTGCAGGTTTATGAGCCAGCAAGGGTGATGCCTTTATAAAAGGCTCGCACCATTGCACGTAAGAGGACATCCCGATAAAACTATAATATGGGGATAATATATAGCAGTAGCGTTAGATTAACATGAGCGAAGAACCATTGAACGTAGAAATTCGCATGGGGGATTTACACGCAACTTTTTCAGGGAAGCCGAGCGATGTTTATGAAACTGTTGATCGATTCCTTTCTCAAAACATATCTGAAATCAGTTTCGCGAGACAGATATACCTTAATTATAGCCTTAAAGAACTGGTTGAAATGTTCAGGGAATTTGTGAAAATAACCGAGGAAGGCCCGCGGGTAATATCTGAAAGGCCCTTAAGCTTAAAGTTGAAGATAAGCCTTCAACTTATAGCGTGTAAGATCGCGTTTATGCTCAATCGCATCCAGAGGGCTGGATATTCTGTACAGGAGTTAGAGGAGTCAATGGCGACCAACGCAAAATCCATCAGTTCTAGGCTTAGTGAATTGGTCAAGGAAGGATATGTAATGAGAAGCAACGACGAGAAGGGAAGTTCATATTATGTAACCACTGCCGGCATTAAGTGGGTCTTCGACGCTCTGCACAGCGCGCTAAAATGACAGGACCATCTTTTGGATACATCATATATTAGTAGCCAACCTACCCTTAAGGCACCTGATGAGCCACTTGGTTAACAAAGGCCCACTTACTTGTGTCTCATTTTAGTGAAATCCTTGTTTTTAGAAAGAAATGCGCTTCTAAGCCGCCTCAGCTCTAGCACGCACTGCATGAATTCTCCTTCGTTATAATATTGCCTTGCTGTATCCAATGACCCAGGCTTGGAATCAGGTTGCACAGCAACCTCGATATCATTATCCAGCTTGACTTCTAGGATTAGTGTCTCAAGTTTCACAAAGAAGCCATATGAGTCGCTCTCCATCTTTCCCAGCTCTTCAAACAGGTCAAGTATATGGCCCCTCATGATAAACAGTAGCCTTCTGAATATTAAAGGATTTTCTTTATATATAATATATGTGATGAAGAGGCTTCGACCACTTACCACTAGTTAAATATTTAAGAGCGTATATTTGCCCCCATACTAGGGATACTATTGAATCGCATAAGGAAGATTTCCACCGAACTGTTGGTGAAATATCCAACTAAATTTACAGAGAGCTTTGATTCAAATAAGCTCGCTCTCAATGAGCTTGCCGATATAACTTCGAAAAACCTGAGAAATGAGCTTGCGGGGTATATAACTAAAAAGATTAAGATGTCTCGGAGAGTTATAGAGGAATCACAAGATGGACAGGAGTAACGTTCTGGACGTAGATGGTTTCAAGATAAACTTAATGCTGATGCCGCTTAAGAACATCAGAATTCATGAAGAAGTGCTTCCCAACTATCTTTCTGATCTGACCGAATCTATAAGACAAAGTGGAGTACAGCTAGATCCTATAATAGCAGATATTAAGACAGGAATCGCACTGGACGGTATGCATCGGATAGAGTCAATCAGAAAACTGGAGTGTAAAAGGATAATGGTTGCCGGGGTTGACTACTCCGATCCACGTATAACGCTAAAGAGGTGGCTTCGTTCTGTAAAACTTCCCACAGGGATATTTGATGAATTACGGTATAATTTACAGTTAACCAGGGCCAGGGATATGGAAGAAGCGAGATCACTAGTTGATTCAGGGGCATCACCGATAGCCGTTCTAAGCAAGGAAGAATCGTTTATTACATCTATAAAGGCTCAAGGGCTTGAATATTTTAAACTAGTAAGAAGGTTTGACGCATTGACCCATGGGTTAACTATTTCTCCAATACTCGATATAAATCTAAGGGAATATATTGATGGGGGTTATAAGGTCCTTTATGTTCCTACACCTAAAAAGGATGATGTTATATTTTCCGGCATGAGCGGAACGCTATTTCCCCCGAAGTCCACACGCCATTTGATACCGCTCAGGCCGGTTAACGTTATGTGCCCGCTTGACCTGCTTAAAGGAAGGCTTGCGGACCATGAAGCTGAAGAAAGGTTTAACGAGCTGCTTCTAACCAAATCGCGGTCCGAACTCCCGTCCGGTTCAGAATACAAGGGCAGGGTCTACGAGGAGCGATTGACTGTATTTAACGATAGGCAAAGCTAAATTGAAAATAAAGCTTCTAGGCAGCCTTTCCTACAAGGGCCGGACAAGGTTCAATGTAAGGACCCAGGGGCCCATCAAGCTTAAGGCCCTATTGGAAAAGATACCGAATGGGGAACTGACTCCTGGAAACCCTAATCTGATCGTCTTCATAAATGGTGTTGAATTCCACATGCTGGGCGGATATGATGCCATTGTCAGCGAATCCGATGAAGTAACAATACTCCCAGCAGCTCACGGAGGCTCTGGCTTCAGCGTCCGAATATCTGATAATGACACGGGTGTCACAGCCCAAAAAGGTGTCATAAGCGTCAGGTGCAGTCGCAGTTGCCTCCGATATATGGGTCACGTCTATTTTACAGCTTTGCAGACTTGGTATGCTCTTGCAAACGACGAACTGATAGCTAAGAAGCCTGAAGTGGACTACCTAATGAGGTTGTCACGACAGAGGAGAATCTCATTGGCCGTAAAAAGATGTGGAGCTGAAGGCAAGCCGAATAAGGATGTAGTAACTGTGAGCTTTGGAGAGTACGACATGATAGGGCTGATGATGCCATCTAAGAATATTACAATCTTACCTGAAACCGGTGAAGATGCACTTATAATGGGTGAAGAAAGCGCGTTAACTGCCATTTAGGTAATTCTTATTTATCGGTTTACAGACGGTATGTCGGTTATGGATAAAAAATACGATGTTCAAGTAAAGACAAAGGATAAGGCTGCGCGGATACCCAAGGAGGTCATATCGAAGGCCAAGATGGGTCTAAGCGGGAAGATGATAGCAGCAATGAAAAAGGAAATCGTAGATTGTCCATTGGTCAAGGAAGAGGTTCCATTCCTGTACTGCTTTACCTGCCCATCATATATACGGAGGGTAAAGGGCGTAGTGCACTGCGCCGCTATCAAGGGCCCATATGGTAGCATGGGAGCAGAGGCTACAGCTTAGAATATACAACTTACCGCAGTACTTGTGCTGAATGGTTCAGTGTATTTCGATAACAACAAATAGTTATGGATCTTTGCCTAATTTAAACAAAGCTTAAAAAGGCTTTAATTAACGCCTGTTCATGAGCATAAAACTTCTGAACATGGAGCAAGTCGGTTCCTTGATTGACATGGATGAAGTTATTGAAGTCACAAAAAGGGTTCTAATTGAGAAGGCTAGGGAAGAGACGCAAATGCCTCCCAAGGTCTATGTCTTCTTCGCGGCTTATAAGGGGGACTTCAGGGTCATGCCCGCCTATATTCCAATGGAAGAGGCAGCCGGGGTTAAGATAGTGAACGTACACCCAGATAATCCCAAGCACAACCTCCCCACGGTAATGGCTACGATAGTTTTGCTTGACCCGAAGACCGGAGAGTCTATTTCCATCATGGACGGCACGCTACTAACCAGCATAAGAACTGGTGCTGCAGGCGCCGTGGCCGCAGAACACCTAGCGAGAAAGGATGTGCGCAAGGTAGCTTTCATAGGTGGTGGAACTCAGGCAAAACAGCAGCTGTTAGGGCTTTTGAGCGTCTACGGGAATCGGTTTTCAGCCAAAGTTTATGATCCTTCAAGCGAGGCCATCAAGAGGTTGATAGGTTTAGCGAAGGAGAAGGGGGTTGATTTATCTGAGGAGAGCAACGTCAGGAGCTGCATCAGGGATGCCGATATAATTGTTACAACCACTCCATCAACTAAGCCAGTAGTTGAGGATGGGTGGGTTCAGGAGGGCGTCCACATAAACGCAATGGGAGCCGACGCGCCTGGTAAAGAGGAGCTGGATCCGAAGTTGCTAAAAAGGTCAAGAATATTCGTAGATGATATCGAACAGGCTACGCATTCCGGGGAGATCAACGTGCCAATATCAAAGGGGTTGATGGACAGGCACGATATAGCAGGGGAGCTCGGTGAAGTACTGGATGGAAGGGTTAAGGGTAGACAGAGTGATAAAGATATAACGGTTTTCGATTCAACCGGACTGGCGATTCAGGATATAGCGGTCGCCCATCTTGTATATGAGAGCGCCGTTAAGAAGGGAGTCGGCTCACTGATCAACTTAATCTAGCCCCTTCAACCACTATAGCTGGCCTTAAGGGAAGCGCTAATCTAGCCCTTTCTATATGCGCTGGCGACGCCTTTGATTCTGCTAATATATGTATCTTAGCTCCTGCCTCCTTCTCGATATATTCGGAGGCCGATCTGTAAATAAGGAGTTCATCGACAGCGCCCTTCTTTATGGTCATGCCCTGAAGGGGCGTCATTTCCCTGGATAGCTTATACATGCGCTGTAGCATTTTCTTGTCAATGTTCTGAACTAGCTTCTCCCCATTAATGATTCTCAGCAGCAGATCCTGTTTTTCCACTTCGGCAGTATATATGAAGAAGGACGGATCTGTAACCCTTACAACCTTCCTTATCTCCCTTATGTCATCCGCCAATCTCTTAACTAGCTCAACCCTAAAGTCCGCCTCTTCGATGAAAGCCATATCGGACGGCCAACCTCTGTCAAGCACACTGCCAGAATTTCCGAGCCTCTCATTCAGCTCTTCCGAAATAAATGGAATGAACGGCTCCAGTACCTTAACCCAGCCGTCGAGGAACTTGAGTATTGCATACCTATTTGGATCAACCTTCATATGTAGATAATCCCGAAGGTGATTGTTAAGGTCAAAGAAGGCTATTTGCATGGCGGACCTGGTGCTCATAGATTCTATTAATTCCCCTATCCTTGTGGCGCCAGTAATTAGCCTGTTTATAAGCCAATCATCCATATAATCATTAGCCAGACGCGGATCCTCCTTTTCCCCTTTAGAGGCGGCATAGATGTCAATGAGCTCCAGAAGTTTATTGAGCCTTTCCTTAAGGTTTTTCGCATCCTCATCACGCCAGTTAGCATCATCCATGTTTTCAGCGCTCATCAATAGGGTTGCCCTTACAGCGTCGGCGCCAAATTGAGCTATAGCGTTGTTTATGGTAAGAACGTTGCCGCGTGATTTTGACATCTTTAGGCCCTCCTTCTTAAGCATGCCATTAACAGAAATGCTGCGTGGCCATTTGCTTTCATCAAAAAGCGCTACATGATGAAAGATGAAAAACGTAAGATGATTGGGTACAAGCTCCTTAGCCGAGTTCCTCATATCAACCGGATACCAATACAGGAACTCCTTCCTCATGGATTCAAGAAGGTCTTCACCGATTCCAACCTGCGCTGATACCTTAGCTACATCCCCTTCCCCATATAATATGTAATCAAAGAAGGAAGGTGTCATCAATTCAGGATCAATAGCTTGTACCAGGTGCGAAAATGTGTAGTAGGCCATATATACAGTTGAGTCGCTCAGAGTTTCGATTACCCATTTTTTATCCCATGGAAGGGGCGTCCCCAATCCACTTGTCCTTGCGCAGGGGTAGTCATTGAGCCATGAAATAACTTCATTGAACCATGGCCTCGCACTTTCAGGCATGATTTCCATACTTGAAAGGCATCGCCTGACATTATCCTTCCATTTCGTGTCTGAATATCTGAAGAACCACTGGTCCGATAGCACCTTAACAGTGCATCTCGCAGTGCACCTGCAAATCACGGGTTCTGCTAGATCAAACATGGAAGCGCCTAAGCCATCCTCCTTAAGTTTCCTGATCATAGCGGCCCTAGCATCAGGGACGCTCAATCCAGCAAATTCTCCACAATTGCTTTTCATTCTTCCATCTCGGAACTCCTTGGAATATATCTCCTTGGTGGCCTCCTTAGCTCCTTCATCCAACTGGCCCCTAAGTTTCATCCTCTTAATCACATCGAGCGCCGGCAGGTTACCGTAGCCTTTCACCTCTATTATCGATATCGGCTCGATGGCACCCTCCTTAAGATCCAGTAGTGCGAGCATATCGAATGGAGCGTGCGCGGGAACGCTAAATACGACCGCAGTTCCTAAACTGGGATCTATGAAATCTGCCTTCAGGATAGGAACCTCTGCGGACTTGATAGGCACTATACATTTCCTGCCTATCAACTCTGAACCCTTAAATCGCCTTTTTATTGTGACATTAAAGAGCTGGTTCTCCAACTTGATTATCGCTTCAGCCCCCACTATCCAAATCCTTCCGTTTACTTCAGCCTCTATATATTCAGCATCCGGGGATATCCAGATATTAGTAGTGCCGTAGAGGGTCTCTGGCCTCAGGGTCGAAGCCACCAAAAACTTCTCTTCGTCAGCAAGCTTAAACATAATTAGTGAAAATTCTTGGGCAAAAACACCTTCACCGGTCAATCGGTCATGGTCCCCAACTGGGCTTTTATCCCGAGGACACCAGACTACCGGGTGCGTTCCCTTGTTTATGTAACCTTTCTCTTTAAGGGCAAGGAATTGCCATTCCACGAACTTGCTAAACCGTGGGTCGTCGGAAGTTGTATGAAACTCCCTTCGCCAGTCAATAGATATCCCCAAAGATATTAGGGCGTCACGGTTCCTTTCAGTATAATACCTAGCCATGAAAAGCGGGTCTTTGAATTTAGCCAGCGTTTCTTCATCAACGCCGTCAATATCCCTGAACTCCTTTATCATGGACTCATCGCCTTTAGCCAGCCTTGATACCGCTGACGTGATCGATTGGCCGGTCCATTGCCATCCCTGAGGAAACAGAACGTTGAACCCCTTCATCCTTTTATATCTTGCATAGACATCCAGTTTAATGACGGTAAAGGCATGCCCTAGGTGAAGGGGGCCGTTCATATATGGTATAGGGAAGGTCACTAATACCTTCCTTCTGTTATAATCGACCTCCGGCTCGAACATGTGCCGTGACCGCCAGAGGTCTATCCACCGTTTCTCCGTCATTACCAAAGAATCAAATACTGATCTTATAAGCTCTTAGTTTTCACTGGAATAGAGTCTCGATATGGGCCTTTGTTGATTATATAGTCATGGGCACCAAAAAATTAGCGGGCTAAGATGAACCAGAAGTATCGGGCATCGCATGCGCGATTACTCTAATAGAAGCCCCGGGCGAGGATTCCTATATAAACATTAAATCACGCCATTATGAATATATGGTATTATAGCGTCTAGCATTAATCTGTCTTTTATTATATGACATGATATCCAATTTGCTAACCGTGGAGGAAGTGGCAACAACGCTGAAGGTGCCGGAGACGACTATCAGGAAGTGGCTTAAGGATGGGAAGCTCAAAGGGGTTAAGCTTCCCAACGGGGACTGGCGGATCCCCTAGGATGCCGTAAGGGAGATGATGAAGTGATGGTCCTGCTAGAACTAAGGAAAGTGACTCAGGACCGCCTGGCGCGCAAGCTCAAGAGCGATATGCACAAATTTGAAACGATAGACGAAGTCATAAATTATGGCCTTGACGCAATTGAAGTAATGGACAAGCTGGTGGATGACAGCTACGTCATGAGCGTAATCGATGGTGTCTTTGACCAACAGAAGGCAGACAGAATTACGGAGCTTGAGGAGGAGCTTGAGTCACTGAAGGCAGGGGTTGAAGCATAAAGGGGCACCCCTTTGGGGCTACTCCCTGGCTGTCTCCTCCGTGAAAGGTGCAGGCTTCAGGACCATCGTTATGCCCTGGTAAATCCTCCAGTCCGTAGTCACTATGAGCAGCTTCCGGACGAACTTCCTTGCCTCAATCAGCAAAGCCCGTAAGTTTGTGTCGTCCTTGAAACGGTGCCCCTCCTCGATAACGATAACCCAGTTCTTTAGCGCCCCGGAGTTCTTGACGAAGTTCAGGTGTGAGAATATCGTGGCCGCTTCAGCCTGTGATATCTGGACGTTGGGGTTGGGCACGAAACGAAGCTTTTCCCCGCTTGCCTGCTCCCACTTTATGCTGAAGAAATGGCCCACGTCACCTGGTTCAGGATCCACCTCAGATATTTGCTTCCCTGCTTAGTTATCGGACCATAGAAAGTATTTTCCCCTGATGAGTGGGTTGATGGTGATAGGCCTGAATACGAAACAAGATGGTTTGAATCGGTGAACCTGCCTATGTCACCGATTTCACTGACTATCATCAGCGCAGAATAGTACGATATTCCTGGTATTGTCATCAGGTTCCTTGCGTCATCGTTGTTTTCGGCCATCTTCATTATCATATCCGATGCCCCCTTTATTTCATTGTTTAACGACTCAATCACGTTCAGGTATCCGTTTATCTTGAAATCCTTCAATTCTCTTAACTTGTTCATGTATTCCTGAGTGAAAGGATAACCGTCTATCTTGACATTGTACATGAGCAGCCTTGCATGAACTTTATTCTTTGTCACTGCCCTAATCCTAACGAGGTTAGCCCTGTACCTTACAAGCTCCCTCAGCTGCATCACTTCACCCGGTGGTATGTAGCTCTGGGCTATATACCCTCCCCTTAGCAGGTTGGCAAGGGTTTAGGCATCAATTTTGTCAGTCTTCACCTTTGCCGAAGCTATCACCTTTGTCTTCAGCGGATTGGACAGGACCACGTTATGCCTTTCAGACAGCGCTCGGTATGCCCAGTACCAGGTTGAAGAGCTCTCTATTACAACATCCGATTTCTCAGGAAGGGATTCGGAGAAATCCCTCAGGCTATCTGGCTCAGACTTCATCTTAACCTCATTGAGCACTTTCCCATTTTCATCCATAACTGCTGCATTCAGCGTTAGCTTGTGGAGATCAATCCCAACAAACATGTGCTTACTGTCACCTGATTTCCTAATATCCTTATTCCCGCTCACATATAACTAAAACAAACAAAGGACCGTGGGTTTTACCTTTATATATTTTGATAACAGCAACACAAACAACAAAAATGCCGTGTAATAACATACAAAATATTGAGGACTACAATTTATTAAGCCATACTGTGTGGTTATTTTTTCGATGATAGATATAATGCCATTAAAGCAATTATGCAGGCAAGAGCTGCCCACTGACTCGCTGTTAAGAATGTCAATTGAAGCCGAACGGGATTACTTGATGCCAGAGGAATATCTTGCAAAGCTCAAAGTGTGGCATGTAATGTTAGACCGCGAATTAGGCAAAACCAAGTGGAAGATGCTTTGCAACACGCGAAATTAAAATCTCAACTGATAATTAAAATTAATTTTTATTTACTTTCTATAAAACCAATCAGCTTTTCTGGCTCAGTTTCATTAAGGCAACCTATAAAATCAGAATATGAAGCTACCTGGTGAATTTGCGAGCAGAAATTAATACTTTTATACAGCGGTACATTTTTTATAAGCTGCATCACAATGGAGGTTTTAATATCAGATAGTTGGGCTTTACGTTGGTTAAGCCTGAACTCTGAGGGCTACAGCAGGTTAAAATCTTTAGAAATTAGCACGGGCTTTTAACGGTAAACATTTCTAACAATCAAAATAAAGGTCCGAAAAACTGATAGTTTCTGCAAATTTAATTATGCTATCTTTTGGATCAATATTTACGAAATTTTTTTTAATTAATTTCTCTAATGATTCATCGAATATTAATGCTGTAAAGTTGCCTATCAATTGTTTGTATTTATTACCGAAGGCCTTAGTTATTACGTAACACCTTTTACGGAGACCTGTCTTAATGACACGCTCATCCTTTTTTTCTATTTTCAAACTTTTATTCCTTTGGTATATTTTACCAAATAACTTATTCAGTTGCATATCAATATCTTTAGAATCTGCATCGAACATAAAGATTAGATTTGAGTTAGCATGGGTTATTTGTAACAATATGCCCGGGAATAATTTAAAAAGTCTGCCTTTTCCGTGTTCCTCTTTCAATAGTATATGATATGGAGAACTTGGCGAAAGGAAGGAACTTATAACATTAGTTTCAATGGCTTTTTCGGAATTCCTTTTTCTCTCTTCTTCAAAATTGAACTTCTTATAGACGCAGCCAGTTGTTTTTTCTTTTTTGATAACTGTTTCTACAAATAATGAGTCGTTTGCTCCTTCCAATATAACTATTTGTTTCACTCAAATTCCCCTCAGGTCCAAACCGACATCGTTAAGACTTTCTTTAGCTTGAGCTATGTTCATCTCTTCCGAGATTATTGTGCCGGCCTTTTCTTTTTTATTTAATCTAATTATATTTGTATTCCGTTTTAGGAATTCTATTTCTTCTTTGGAAAGGGTCGTGGGATTAACAACGCTATCAATTAAGTCAAAACTATGTGTTGTAATGAAAATTTGATGATGCCCCCTTTTAGACAATCTGATCAAGTACTTGAGAAATTCAATTATGTAACCTGGGTGCATGTGCACCTCTGGCTCCTCAAGCAGGATTACAGACCTTGGAGGAGAACCCGCAAGGGTCGCAAGTAGCGATATCAGGACCCTAAAGCCATCACCCATAAGGTTTAACGGAATGATTCCGTCTCCCTCTAAGACGATCGAATTAAAGGAAAACCGTTCGAGACCTTGAATTAAATCCGCTTCTTTAATAATTTTCTGGACCTCATTTGCAACGCTTTCATTTTGTTCCGAGCTTTTCAAGCTCTCAATAGGGTCCTTTATGTAGATCAATCTTTCTCGGTGTCTTTTATAGCTTGTTTCTTTTCGACGATTCGCACTAAACCCATAAAGCATATATCTGGGAATGATGTCCGAGGTGTGCCTGACTAGATCTTTTACATCTGGGGTTTCTTTGGCAATTAAACTAAGTATTTCCCGTATTAATTCATCATACACATTCGAATACGGATGGCCTTTAAAATAACCACTATTCCTTCCGTCATACCATCTGAGTGTCATTTTAGCGGCATTTTGAATTTTTTCCCTATTGGATTCAACGTCCAATACCTTATTTATATAGCTATCAATTGTTCTATCCTTTAATATTTTTTTAATAGTTTTTTCCAATTTAGTTGTTTTGTTTAGATCATGTAGTAAAAACAGAAATATAGACCGAGGTAAATGCTGTAATCCATCTTGGAATTCCTTTTTAAATATTACTAAGAACTCTTCCAAGTCAATGTGATAAAGTTCCAATTTCTCTTCCTTCGATCTATTATAATGTATTTGTATTATACTGCTGCTGCCCTTGTGATTAATTAAATTTGATGGATTACTCTGATAATTTGGTGGAAGTTCATGACTGTCTTGCATTAAATTCAATGCTTCTAATACCGAAGTTTTCCCCGTATTGTTCCTTCCAACCAATATATTCAATTTGCGCGGATGTATTTCAATAAAATCTATTGCTTTAAAATATTCAATAGTTAATTTATTAATCATCAATCCCCTTTCATGTAATTGATAAAGTTTCAACTATTTAAGAATATTGTTTAAGGTAATAGAGTAGACCGCAGGTCTTACCCTGCGGCCCCTCGTCGAACGTAGCGGGCGGATTTCCCGCACTACGCTCACCAATGATGTTCATAGTGCCACTGTGTAGAGAACGGGTTTAATCCGTATATTGAGGACTGAAATGCCAGCACCTATTATACTCCTGTATTTTCCTGTATGCTTCTTCTGATGTCACCTTTTGTACATTCTACAGAGGGACAGGTCAACAAGAAGAGAATCTGCATCAGCAAATTGTGAACAGGGATGCGATTGTGGGCTTTTTGGAAAAAGCAACCAGCGGCACCGTTTTTCGAAAGCAGGGCAGGAAAATGAAAATTTAATTCATCTATGGTGACTACGCAATGGGAAAGGGGGTTACTGCAAAGGAGGCCGGGAAAATGATGAATGACAAGATATTGAAAGTGCTGACCACGTTCGCGAGAAAGGAGCTCGACATAGCCGACTGATTTTATGAAATGCTCACCAACAAAAAGATATAAGCA
This sequence comes from Nitrososphaerota archaeon, assembly GCA_029786595.1. Lineage (GTDB taxonomy): Archaea > Thermoproteota > Nitrososphaeria > Conexivisphaerales > UBA164 > JAJZYL01. The sequence continues at coordinate 30,056 of JAFLXO010000004.1, forward strand.
GGGTTGTGCATAAGAAGGGTATGTCGAAGCATTATACTGCAAATAGTAAATCCGGCCGATGGCATTATGGGCTGCGGCTTTCCGCGTGCCCAAATGGCCTGCTTTAATGGAATTGTTACTTACGTGTCAGTGCTCCTATAAACGATTTCAGGTCTTGGATCCTTATTTCTATGTCATCCTTTAACGACGGATAAAGGGCCTGCTGGCTTCTAAACTCTTTAATACCCCCTTCCAGCTATGGCGACAAGGATTTTAACCAGGACTTCCTCATTGCCATCGGTATATATTCGTTCAATTGCTTTGCATAGGCTAAAACTGGATGGCAAATATGTACCTGTTAAGGAGTTGTACAGCTTCCCCAACTTCTCCCTAAAGAAGATTGTTTCGGGAAATAAGTCTGGTCTCTCTACCAGGTTATATATGCCCTCTTCAGAAAATTTTGCCGCTGGTCTAACCCGTTTTCCGTTGGTGTAGAACTGCCCTCAAACAACAGGAAAAGAAACTCCCTTTTATTTATGTAAAACAAATGCAGTCCCCTTGGTTAAAAATTTTTACCATCTCATCCCCCTGCCTGTCAGCATATCCCTTGCCGAGCACGTGGAAAGCGAGAATTCTTACTAAATTGCCTATACCGCTCTTGAATTCCATGTTGAATGCCGTTGGCGTACCCATGGAATAAACGCCGGGTCGGGGTGCCTCCGGCTTGGTCTCCGGTTTGTTGTCTGGCTGCGATGGCGCCTCCGGCTTGCTTTCCGGTTGCTGTGTAATCGGTCCTTTCTTGTTGCCCCTGCGTCTTAACGCAAGCGCGGCTCCAGTGATTACGGCCGCCATCACTATCACGATTATGGCTATGTTGGTATAGTTGTAAGTGTAGTTAACGGTCAGGGAGGCCTGCACGGAATACCCTGTCGCGTCCGTCGCGGTTACGTTCAGCACGTTCTGGCCCATGTTCGCAAGCTGGTAGGTATAGGTTGCAGACGTGGTGGTGGCCACCTCCTGCCCGTTAAGATACCATGTGTAGGTGTAGGGGGATGTCCCGCCGCTCATCGCCGCATCCAGCACAACGATATCGTTGGAATAGAGGAAGCTGCTGGAGCCGAGGGTGTATGTGCCGTTCATGGAGGGGTCCGGGTTCACGGTCAAGGAGATAGTGTTTGAGTTGACCTGGTAACCAAGGGAATCAGTGAGCCTTGCGGTAATCTGGTAACTGCCAGGGTTGGCAAGGGTGGTGGTGTCCCCGCTCATTAGGTTGCCATCGAGGTAGTAGGCTATGCTGTAGGGCGGGGTGCCCTGTGAAGTGCTTGCGGAGACCGTTAGCGTCTGCCCTGTATCGTACGCATTGCTCGGCACGGATATGGAGATAGTAGGATCAGGATTAACGGTGAAGTATAAGATATTTGAATCAACCTTGTACCCGGTGGAATCGGTAAGTTGCGCATAGACTTGATGAGTTCCGGAGCCTGATGCCGTAGGTATGCTATTCCCAACGGGCACCCCATCAAGGTAATATGTGATAGTGTATGGGGGAGAGCCCATGGATGTGCTTATGGAAATATCAAGTGCCTGTCCTGCATCATAAGTTATAACTGGCATCGTAATGGAGATCGTAGGACCAGCGTTGATTGTAAGAAACACGAAGTTTGACAATGTCGCGGTATCTCCAATTGAATCAACCACCTCGAAAGTAGGGGTATATGTGCCGGCGCCGAGATTGTTGACAGTAAATGCAGAATTATAGTTGGTAGAAGAAGTGGAGGAGCTAAAAACCATTGTGCCATTCACGTAGATGTAGTAATAATATGGTGGGACGCCTCCGCTAACCACAGAATTAAAAGAATCGCTCAGCGGCATTCCCGCATCGCCAGTTTCAGAATAAGAATTGATAGTTACGTTCATATAAATAGGCCCGGTTATGAACATATTTGTATCCGCATATTCAGTGGCCCCATTGGACGAATATGGGTATAGCTGGCTGGTAAGGGATATCGGGTTTGAAGTCGACGTGGAGAAAAGGACCTGCTGGGTATTTGTATTATATTCATCAACCCACAGCCAGGCCGAAGTGAACTGGAATCCCTGCTCTGAATAGGTGACCTGCTGCTCACTCCCATAATATGGGTTGGTGTGGTACCATTCTGTCATCAGTCCGGTGAAGAAGCCGTTGGAATTCGAGGTGCTGTACCCGTTCTGGCCCTGGAAGTATGTGGCTCCCTCAGAGCTGAAGGTCTCCGAGGCACTGGCGCCCGTGTTCCAGTCATAGGCATACATTTTCACCACGCCGGTGGAGTTGTCAAAGTATAAATTGAGGAGCACTAAATCACCGCTGTTGACCGGTCCGGAGAAGCTATCCATGCCGCTTCCTCCAGCTGTAGGGAAAATTGAGGTGCCACTGGGGTTGAATACTTCATAGTTCATGTCGAAGCCGGCAGTTGGGCCATCCCAATCGTATGATAAGCCAACCTGATACCAGTAACCGGTATTTGACAACCCGTTTAAAAGATACGCCGGTCCATAGCCGGAACCACTCACTTGAGCTATCGCAGTTACGTTAAACGCGAGCGATGTAAAATCCTGGGTAAAGGATTCACCCAACTGTTCATCCCAGTTGGCTGCTGGCGAATTGGCACCCTGTAATCCGGCAACTTCTGCTGATGGCAGCAGCCCGGCCGGATGAACATTAACAGCGCCGGCCTGGGCATTGGCGTGCGCAAAGGACGGGCTTGCGGCCAGCGGAAGGGTGAGCAACAGTAGGATAAGCCAGATCTTATTTAGCATTCCTACATAATATCTTGAATATTATTTAACCATTTAGCAGTCTTTTACATATATTTTAACTACGCACTGTAGTTCGTACAAAACTTGGGCCAACCTCTGCGAGTCTAATTATTTTTATGCTTAGTTTGCTGATCTTGGCCTGACAAAGATTATCTATCAAGCTGCGGGCTTTGGCCTGATTCTTTAATTATAACCTGCTTTCCTTTTTCCGTCAATTCATAATGTTTCTTGAATAAGCCTACTTTCCTTAGATAACCTCTAGCTATTAAATCCTTCAAAATGGAAATATTATCAGGATTTATTGTCTTTCTATCTAGCCAACCACTATCCGCTTCTATTAACATATCATATTCTGAAAGTTTAGAAATATCAATACTTGAATTCAAGATTTTTTGTAGGTTTTTAATTTCGTTTATTAATGGTACCCTTTCATTCGCGGTTCCAACCATAGAAAGACGTTTCTTAGCATAGTTCAGCTTCTTAGTTATCATCTCTACATAGTTGGCATTGCCATGATCAGGAGCTAATGGAACGGTTTGTAATTTATCAGTTTCTGATATTAATGTGGCCTGCCGAACCCGATCTTCTACTTCAGAGATCAGGTCGGCTTCACTTACTTTGGAGTTACCCTCCCACATCGCTACAATTAGATGGGATGCAACCGTTTCAGGCATAACTATAGGATATGACCCAAGCTTGGTATTGAACGCCTCTCTCAGAATATTATTTAGACTTGTATGTGATATTTCACATTTAGCGGTGGCCCAAAATCCGTTATTGGTGCTTGCTAAATAATCCCTTAGCCCACCGCTCACAAAATCGAGACCAATAGAGCGGGGAAAGGGAAGTTCACCCAGCTGGATTTTAACATCTACATCATTTGAGGACCGAACATCTGAGGTAAGCATTGTTCCTCATTTTCAATTGACTATGGGATTTATATACGTATTGACTAAAAGGGTCTTCATTTCAGGCGCGTGCCATTGAAGGCGATAGGCTGTCCGTATTTGCCGAAAGGCGTATCAAGATGGCAATAAGCCAGATAGTCAAAAGAGAACTCGATCTTGACTCTCATAATGCTTTAAAATTCTAGGTATGATAGAATGGTTTATGATAATAAAAAACCGTCAGTAATGGCTTGGCCGCCAGCGGCTCTTTTCATATCAGCTTTATGTTCGTTTTACCATTTTCGCATGAAATAAAGATGCCATAAGAAATACGAACAGGTTCGCTTTACTATTTTTACATGAAATATGACGCCTAATTAGAAGTGCGAACAGTAAATCAGGGCATTTAGGCATACCCCCCGATTGCCCTTCTTAAGCGCGGATAAACCATGCGCGCCAAGCGTGGGCCAAGGGTAAAGCCGTTCATATTTCTGAAAGAAAAGCGAACTTTTTTAAGACACATCCCCGGTCTTTTTTGACAGCTCGTTTCATGTGCCAAAATATCGGGGATATTGCACCAATTTAGCCGGATTTAGGGGTGTTTTAGGATAATTAAGGGCTATTGGCGTGGAATTAGATGTTCCTAAGGATGAGCCAGAACAGCTACCTGATCATGATGCGAATGCCTCCTGCTGTCCGCTACCTGTTGAAACAGGTGTCGTCACATTGAATGTTGCTCAGAAAGTTATTTGAATTGGAGAGATAGTTGTTTTAGTTTATCTTTAATTATTGCCCTCTCTTTATTTACCGCCTTAACCTCTGACGTTATCTGTGCTATTTCTTTCTCGGTCAGTTTAGGCACCTTGATTGTCATGTATTCATCGTCCGATATTGCTGGTAAAATTGTTCCTGAGGACTTCCATCGTACCTGATCTAACGTTGTCCTGAGCCTTAATATTACAAATAGAGCTTCTGCGGTCATAGGTGGTCTTGGTTTCAATACCACAAAGCCAGATGAGACTATTGCGCCTTCGTATTCTTCTGGTATAATGGCTACATTCTCTTCGCTGTCCTTTACTTTTGCAGCTACTATGTCCCATTTATTTACAAGCAACTTGGCTCTTGAAGGAGCTTCTTCTCCGAGCAAATCATAATGGCTTGTTATATCTCCAAGATTGCTCTCTATGTTGCTATACTGAATATACTTTATAGCCTTTTTGGGTTCTTTCTTCGGATTGACTATTATTTTTGACTGAACTGCTATGTCCTTTATCTCACAACTTTCTTTCTTAAGTTCAAAAACGTATTTTGCATGGTAATACGTTGCATCTATTCTATCCTTTACCATATTTTTTCCTATGATGAAACAAGATGGTGTATTGTTCAAAATTTCCATAACATCTGTTTTGCCTTTTAGATTCTCAAAGAACTTGCTCGATTTGTACTCCTTATAGACACTGAGAATTTTAGGTAAGTCATTTTGATCTATTGGCTTTGCCTCTTTTGTTTTAGTCTCATAACCAACATAGTCGGCTACTGCCATAAATATTGGTTGCTGTTCTTCGTCTTCAGCAATCTTTTTCTTAATGAATAATAAGCTTGTTTTGCTGTTAGCACCAGACGCCTTGAACGCTCTGTCTGGAAGACTTATTACCGCCTTTATTACTGCCCTGCTTTTTATGAAGTCTCTTACGTAAGTTAAACGTTCATTGTTTAGTATGCCGTCTGGTAATAGAATAGCAAGCTCGCCACCAGCAGGTTTTAGGAACTTTAAGCACTTCTCAACGAACAGTATCTCTCGTAGTTGCTCTTTCATTACCTTTTTATCCACTTTACCTAAGTCAAATTGTTCTAAGATTTTACCATGATCCTTATTCCCAAAAGGCGGGTTTGTTATTACTAAGTCAAATTTACCTTCAGTTATTTCGTTTATTCCCTCAAGACCGTTTGCTTTGTAAATTTTGCCATGTCCATCTCCATGCAATACCATATTCATTTTTGCTACCATGACCAACCTTTCGTTAATGTCAATACCGAATATTTGCTCCTTAGAAAGTCTTTCGAGAAGTTCTTTCTGTTTGCTCTCTGGTTGTCTTGCTATCTTTTCCTGTATTGCCTTAAAAACCTCTATCAAAAATCCGCCAGAGCCGCAAGCAGGGTCTAATACGAGATATGGATCATTGCGGTTTGATACGGCAGAGTTAATCTCTGGATCTGCAAATTGAACAGCAAATCTGACTATTGTTCTTGGCGTAAAGAATTGTCCAAGTCCGCCTGTAAATGTTTTACCGAGAAATATCTCAAAAGCACGACCTTTTACATCTATATTAGTTCTTATTAGTGTATATCTTTGAAGCAATTCTACGAGTTTTTCTATGCTTTCGTCTTGCAAATTTATGACTTCATTGCCTGTGAATATGTCCTTGTTGTTGTCTCTTGCTTCTTTGAATAGGTAATTTCTGACGTATTTAGCACCACCATTAGCTTTTATGCTTTCTATTGAGAAGGGGTTTGATTTGCCGTCTAATGCTAACTTCTCAAAATACATCTTACAAAATAAGATTTTACTTATTTCATCAAAAGCATCTGCACCTGTAAGACCATCAACATCTCTTATAACGTCTTCGCATTTTAATAAAATTGATGAGAATTCTTTTATTCCTTCAAAAACGAGCAATGTCTTTCTTGCCTCTTCAAGTCTTTCTTCTGAAATAGTTTCTACAGCTTTGCCTATTTGTCTTGTTAAATTCTCTTTTGATAAAAATGTTGGTAATACAGATACTGGTTTATCCCAGATTACTTTCTCTGTCTGCGTCTCGTAGACTTTAATTGTTAAGCCATTTGATAGAACCGAGTAAGGTGCCTTTAAGAGAAGTCCATAGGATATAATTTGCCTTTCGTAAAGGTTTAAATTTTCAGTTGGGTTTTTGCCATCAACAACAATTACAGAAACCCCATTTATGTTTATTACAATATCTGGATAAACGTATTTGCCTCTACCTATTTCTATTGACTTTTGATGTTCTATTTCCCCTTTAACCTTTTCGCTATATCCGAGTTTTTCAAGGATGGGAATTATAATCTTTATGATAACATCCGTCTCTGAATTATCTTCAAAATTGGTCATAAAATATCACCAATATTGCGTAAACTAAACGCTAACAGTTGCTGAACTAGCAAGCAAAGAAATAGCCGGCTGAATCTTGTATAGTGTCTAAGCCATAATACAATTTTAGTATCCATATTATTGAGATACAAGCTTGTATGCTTTACTATAAATCCATTCATGCCTTTACCCGCTTTAGCGATGTAATAAAGTGCTATTAAATTATGGGTTTTACCATCACCCAATGAAGTTTCAAGCTTGATTATAGGCGTAGAATCTGGGGCTTCGCCACTAAGCCTTCCAAACACTTCTTTCAACTGTTCTTTGCAGTCCCCCCCGAAGACTCTATCTACCCAATTGCCCATATAATCCGTAATTGCTTATTTGATTAATAAGTATTTGCTGCAGGTGTTTCCATCTTTGCATCTATATTATGAGGGTCGGAGAGGTGGTTTTACCTGCGCGTTTGCGTAAGGGTTTGTCCATGCTCAGTCATCGCCCTCAGCGCGTAGTCCTCGTAACGCGCTGTCTATCTATATTATATGAAAGTAATCGTGAACCTGAAATTAAAGGTCGACACAACCTATTACGCAGGCAGGAGCATCTACAACAACCTCACGGGGGGCGTCTTTGAAGAGCCGGGGTGCCTTACCGAGCTTGAGAGCATAGTATGGCTGTCAAGGAACAGCCTGGAGCTGGATTTAAGAATACACCAATTAAAAATTCCCGACATAATGAAGGTGTATATAAGCCGGGAAGACCTCAGTCACTCTAACAAATTGACGGTGCTATATCCCGAAATCGGCGTAAAACCGCTTGGCCCCCTGCCGGATAATATTATCGAATACATAGAGGCGCCACAGAACCCTACCCCTAAATCGAATCAGGTTATGAACGACTGGCGATTGCGAAAGTGGTTCGAAACCAAGGACCCGACCTATCTTGGCCTGCCGGCCCCAATCGATTATAATACAATGTTTAACATAAAAGAGGTAGACTGGTCGCACTTTAAGGGGATCTAAACAGTCAACCGGTAGGGGCGCACCCCTTAGAGTGGGGTATTTTAATCAATTAGATCATGATGTTTGGGAAGGAAAGAAAGCTAAAGAACGGCAGCTATTAACACGACAAAGTCAGCATGCCGCTAAAGTCCATACCGTCTATCTTTTCTACCTGCATATTATATAGATCGCCTGAGCGTTGCCAGAAATGGCAACGTTTTGTTGCCTTTTTGCGGTTTTTGCGTTACCATTTGCTATTTTTAGCCCTCCTGATGGGTTGGTTGTGGGGGGGCGTTTCATACCTGAGCATAAACAAATATGTTGACAATTTGTTAACTTTCAGCCATTTTTCCATCAGCATTCCTGTATTTCCTACCCCTCCTGTGCGGGGGCGGTTCGTAGCATACATCCTAAGCGGCACCATTTGTGGTGTCATTTTGACACCATTTTGAGGTTTTTATGGCACCATTTGCCAGTTTTAGCTCTTTCCCAAGATGGGTTTAGCGGGGGCGCTTCATAGATATTTTTTATCCCAAAAAAATCGCAAAAAAAGACGCTGGGTGTTTAGTTTGGAAAATTTTGACTTTGCGCATATCTATATAGTATGACCAAATACTGCGGTTCATTTGGCGACGCGGCATTATCCGCGGACGGAGTGGGAAAATGAACGAGGAAGGCAGGGCCCCCCTGCAAGGGGGCCACAACGGAGAGGTAGCATCAACAAATAAAAGCACACATCTTTTCGAGCGCACCATCGATGATGGAACATACAAACTTCAGGTTTGCGTGAATGCGTTGGGCCGTATTGTAGTTTCCATTAATGAAATTTCAATCACAGTCTTAGCTGAAGATGGCCTTGAAGCGGTATGGCATGAACTAATACTGGCTGGCGCCTTTGGCCCAGCGGTTCCAGAGCACGATCGCTTTCGAATCCTTAACAACATTTCATTTATGCATCGCGACGCGGTCACATGGCTTGCTGAGGCACAAAAACGCACTCAAGCCAAGCATAACGATTCAAGGGTTCAAACGCTGGCCGACCTGTTCAAGGAGGAGAGCGAAAAAATGATAGGCAAGCCGGGGTCAGGAGCTGGACTAAACTTCAAAACAGAGTCAAAAATGGCAATATTTACAGAGGGTAGAAATTCCGCAGGAACCGCCGGAACCGCCGGAACCTGCGCGATGAAACAGGCAAGGGATAAATAATGGTCGAAAATCAAACCGCCGGAACCTTGACGCCAACCATGGATACCCTACCGAACGAGGTCGCTGATGCTCTCCTTGTCACCATGCACGTCCTTACCCTTCGTGATACCAAGGAGATGCTTGTCTACCGTGATGGAGTATATGAAGAGTACGGGGAGCAGGTCATAGAGCAGCTGGTTTTGAATACGTTCAAGCACGCCCGCATAGCACAGAAGCTCAACCGGAATTACATGAACGAAGTGCTGGCCCACGTGCGCTGGGGCTCATATACGGACAGGAAGGAATTTGACAATGACGAGAATATAATCCATCTTGCGAACGGGCTTCTGGACATCAGGACAGGGAAGGTGTCGCCCGAAACACCGGATTACTATTCAAGGATCAAACTTCCAGTGTTTTACGATCCTGAGGCGAAGGCGCCGGCATTCGAGAAGGCGCTGGCTGAGATACTGCCGGATGAGAAGGCAAGGCTGGACGTTATGGAGGAATTTGCGGCCGTCCTCTGGCGCACGGCGAAGCTCCAGAAAGCCTTCCTATGGGTTGGGAATGGCCGCAACGGGAAGTCAACGCTCTTATACGTTCTCCAGTCATTGATAGGGGCGAAGAACTTTTCAAGCATAGCCATACAGGACTTGCAGGTTAGTCGTTTCAAGCCGGCCGAGCTTGATGGGAAACTTGCCAATATCTATAGCGATATATCGGCGACAGAAATCCATGCCACCGGGATTATCAAGTCCATAATCAGTGGTGATGCGATAACAGTTGAAAAGAAGAACCGCGACCCCTTCACATTCCATCCGTTCTCAAAGCTGTTCTACTCAGCGAACCAAGTGCCGGAGGTGCTGGACTCATCGGATGCATGGTTCCGCAGGTGGAAGATCACCGAATTCACGCAGGAGTTCGAAAAGGACAAGTGCGATCCCGACCTTCCGGCCAAGCTAACGAGCCCGCAGGAATTATCAGGCATCCTTAACCTTGTCATTGCCACCCTGAAAGACCTGATAGCGAGGGGGAAGTTTGCCCATGAAGATGATATCGATCTTATAAGAGAGAGTTGGCTGCTAAAAGCTGACCACCTGCGCAGGTTCATTGATGCCGAACTTGAGCTTGAGCCGGGTGTTGACACGTCAAGGCAGAAGGTGTATGACGCCTATACGAAATGGTGTTATGAGAACGGCGTGGTTAACGTCTACAGCCAGCAAAAGTTCAACAGTGAGTTCATAAAAAAGATACCGGTCAGCCAGTCTTCCCCAAAACCGGGAGGCAAAGGTACCAATTCGGTGTATAGCTGGAGGGGGGTGAAGTTCAAGGAAGGTTCCGGCGGTTCCGGCGGTTCGACAAAAGTCGATGCCGGACAAAAAACCATCAATGAAACGGAAAATAGTTCCGGCGGTTCCGGCGGTTCCTGCGGAATTTCTACCCTCCCAAAAAATGGCCATTTTGACGATCTTGTCAGTGAACTGACCAAACGGGACGGCAAGATTTATGTCAAGTGTAAGGATCATAGGGTTGACAGCGACGGTCACGAGCGTTGGTTCTGCAAGGACGACGGGGAGTGGGAGATGCACCTGCAAAGACAGCATGGCTTAGAGACGAAGGCGGAAGCTGTGCTGGACATATTCAGGAAGCTCTGCGGCCCGGAGAATAAGGAGGTCACGGTGCAGGAGGTCATGGCCGAGCTGAAGAAGGCAGGCATAGAGGAGCCCGAGGGGGCCACGCTGATTGCGTCGCTGCAGAATAACGGGCAGATATATGAAAGGAGCCCCGGCAGGTTCAGCCTTACCATATCATGAAGAGATAGATGGAATATGAAACAAGCGATAGTTAAACTTAAGGCGCCGGCGTGGGAAAATCATATCCGGAACGCCGGATATCAGCACGGATTCAGGAGAATTATCCCAAAGGTGGTCAAGCCATGACCAGTTATCAGCTCCGAATCGTAAAGAGGGAATGGGATCCGGCGAGGAAGGCCAAGGCCTCTCATTCATTAATCACAAAGCCGCTCTCTGAGGCGCAGGCCAGGCAGCTGGTTGAATTGTTTAAGTCATCAGAGTTGTTCAAGTCCGCAGCGCTTATTGAAGCAGAAGTCAAGGAGGGCCGGATGGCATGATCGCCGAACACTTATTACGTCAACGGGACACAATTCCCCAAGGCATCAGGGCAAAGACGCAATACCTTGTATTCAGGCACCGGTTCAATAATCCAGGGGACAGCCTTGAAGACGTGGCAAAGGCGCTTGGCCTGAGCTACTGGACGGTGGCCAAGTCATGGTCAAGGCTCAGGCGTTCAAGGAACCTGGCCAGGCTGTGCCCGGTATGCTTCCATGAAACGCTCTACAATTCCCTGTGCCAGAGCTGCGGGGCCGACTTCCGGGAAGATGAAACAGGGGGCGTTGAAATGGCTGACATGGACCAGCACAGCCCGGTCTATCGGATCCAGCCTAACGGCGGCCTTGGGGGAGAGCCCCAATACAGCGGCCTAAGGCTCCAGAACCGGCCCACATATATCCGCCATTTAGTGGAACAGCAGGGAGGAGACGAAGGGAGGATCCAGGAAATACTTGAGCTGATATGGGAGGAGCTCAAGGCAACCATGCCTAGGGATGACGTGGGGGAGCTGGCCGCCAGGACCGCAAGGAAGGAGTATTACCGGATGAAGCGGGATTACCCGGACCTGATGAGCAAGAAGGGGTTCAAGGAAGCCGTAGCCGGGAAGGTCGTAAGGGAGCTGAGGACCATCTATAGAATAGGCAATGGAGGTGAGCGGTAGGATGAACGACAGCGATAAGGAGGCCGAATACGTCAAGGTGCCCAAGTCAAAGATAGTTGAAATGATAGAGGAAGTAAGGCGGCTCAGGGAACTGTCTCGTGACCAGAAGCAAGAAGGGCGTTAAGCTGCTCTTCAAGCTTCGCCAGCCTTTCCTCATACTCGTTCCTTATTCTTGTTTCAGTCTCGAGCGCCTTCCCGCTTGCCGGGTTGAGCCATGGCCGGGCGATCTTCATGTATTCCTTCCTGTAGTGCTCGGGATCGTTCCACGGGGACTTGTCATACTTCAGCTTGTCTATCGAGTGGCCCAGAAAGAAGTTGGCAGCCGTCATGTCGGCCCCAACGTGTTTTGCCATCGTTATCAGGGTATCCCTGCATTCGTGAGAATGAAATGCATACTGGATATGGGCTCCCTTAAACTTTTCGAGCTTGACCGACGGATCCCTTATGTTTATCTTGGCACGCCTGCCAGCCATGAGGAATATCGAGGTCACCTGCTTGGCGCTCATGGGATGGCCGAACTTGTCAATGAAGATGGGGTCCGAATGAGGGAGCTCTCCCGGGTTGCCTGGATAAACCTTCAGGTCCCTTCCCTTCAGGTATTCAGCTATGGTCTCAACGGCATCAATGTCCAGGAAGGTATAGTACCTGTAATCCGACTTTGGCCTTACCAGGTCAATCCTTATCGGGCACGCAGTTTGACATTTTGACACATCATTTAACACGCCCGAATTTAATAGCTGGGGATATCCAACTAAGTTGAAGACGTCCGTGAGCGTAGAGGCGTCCATGCCCGACTGAAGCATTGCCAGGATAACGGCCCTGTCCCTCACCGACACCTTCCCGTAATGAAGAGCCGTGTTGATATATTCAAGGAAATCATGGGCCGTGATTTCTCGCCTTATCGTATGGTGGTTCCCGTTCCTTACAACTGGCCGGACGTGGGGGAGCTCCACGAAGTTATGAAGATAGAATGACCTTATGGTGGCCATCTCCCTCCTGATTGTCTCCTTGTTCTCGGATGGATATTCCTGGCAGTATTCAAGCAGCCTGCTAACATGATCGACCAGGACCCTGTTATTCCCGTTCAAACACTCATCGATCAGCCTGTCCGGGTCCGCCTCGAAGCCCCTTGATTTCAGCCATCTCACGTAGCGGCCCAGTGCGTAGACGTTGCCCTTCCTGTAGCCGCCGCTCCTGAGAGCATTAAGCCATTTCCTAACGCTCTCCCTTTCAATCAGTGGTTCTAGGTCGTCATAGACCTTTGAAATTCCGCCCGGCCCCCTGCTCATGCTATTAAAAAGGTGAGGTTCGAACTTATCCATAGTAGCCCCGGGCGAGGTTTGAACTCGCGGCCCACAGCTTACAAGGCTATTGCTCTACCAGGCTGAGCTACCGGGGCATTTTTGACAAGGCTTTCATCAACTAGATATTTAAATATTTGATTGAACTCTTCGTCATGTAAAACGAATAGCTCATATGATTTATCTTCCATAGCCCTTTTTACGGCTTGTATATGTACACATTCTCCGATTGACCCTTTTATCACTCCATCATAATGGCTATAACAGGTACAACTATTGCCGTTGACTAAGTAATCGGACCCTTTTCCTACAACCACCATGAGGTTATTGCCGGATGGGGAGAATAAGAGCTTCTTTACAGATTGTTCGTATTGCCTGTGTTTATGTTTCAACGGTACCCACCTTAAAGGCGGAGATAGGGAACTCCTCATTTATTATGAAATATAAACCATCTCCCGCAATTTCATATTTCCTGAAAAATCTATCTGACCCCTTGCCGAAGGAAATCAACTTCTTCTCGACGCCTTTGTGCTCAGACTTGATAATGCCGCCTAGGGGTATACATCGGTTTTTGACTTTTGCAAGTACGGAGGAAGAGCATACCTTTTTCATTATCTTTGTATCGGCATAACAGACCACCGTCCCATCAGGCTTGATTAGCGTCGATGTCCTGGCTATAGATTCATCGTTCTCCTCCTGCCTTAGCACTATGACCTTAATCTCTTCATTAAAGAAAGCTGATAGAAGTAGCTGGTTTGTGCCATCGTTGAACAATATCATCCTTTCCACGGGTTCCAGAATTTTTGCCCCAGACCTATTTCCTGTGGGAATCATAGAAGATGCACCGTTGCGTCGTATATAAAAAGTCCTACATCCAGTACTCCAGGCAGACCCCTTAGGTCGTAATATGCTTGCCTTGCGTCCTTGTATGATACATCGAATAAAAAGTTTCCATTTTCACTGACCAATGGATAACCCTTTTCATTGGTTCTTAAAGTAGCATGCATGCCCTTCTTTTCAATCAACTTTTTTAGAATATACATCGAAAATGGAAGGAATTCCACAGGAAGGGGAAGTGACAGGTCCTTTACCATCCTTTCCTTTTTGATAAATACATGGACGTTATCAGAAGCCTCCCAAAGGACTCGCTCTCTACCAAGCGCGCCTCCGCCCCCCTTGATGATCATACCACCTTCAGTGAACTGATCAGCTCCATCCACGACTATGTCCAGTCGATCGAGTTCGCTGGGAGATAGCATAATAAAACCCGCTGATGAGGCTGCTAAGGCTATCTGAGTAGAGCTTGGGATACCCATAATGGTTATGCCATCCATCCTTGCTTGGAATCCTAACTCCTCAGCTACCATTCTGGCTGCGGAACCACTTCCAAGCCCAACCGTGATATCCCTCCTGCCTCTAAGGGCCTGGTTTACAAAGTTCTTAATCTCTTCCACGAATGTCGTTTGCGGTATATCGTTAAAAACTTTCTTGAACCGTGTTACTCAAGACAATGATAATGTGGAACGTAAACATATACAAGTCAAAGGTTGTAACCTACAATCAGTTTGAGCGCGGTTCACAGGTTAATGGCTGGTTTTATCATAATTACGAGTTATCATTACTTCCAGTTACCTGCTGTGTATCCTTCCTGTTTGCCGCCATATAGTCTTCTGCATCAATTTCTACATACACAGACCCTTTATAACCGCACTTTTCGCAATAATAATATTCTGGGGTCATCCATCCGCTCATAGATGAAGTTTGGCCAAGCTTTCCCCCACATTTTGGACATACCTTAACGGTAGGCTCTAATGGGTCTTTCCAATGGAATTTCATTGCATTATAATACTGTCCTGCTTAAACCCCAGGCCTACAAGATACTCGGTTATCTTATCACGGTGATCTCCTTGTAACATGATTTGACCATCCTTCACTGATCCACCGCACGCCAATTTTTTCTTCAATGTTTTAGTTATATCGTCAATATCCAGATGCTTTGAATCGCCTATCTCAAGCAATGTAATAGGCTTGTTAAATCTCCTCCTTTCTAGCCTCACTATTATCCTTGAACTCTCCCTATCAAGTTCGTCACATACGCACAGTTCCTTTGGAAGCCCGCACCTTTCACAAATTTCCCCCATTAAGTTCTCTACGAGGACTAGTTATGATGGTGTATTTAAATATATCCTAGTAAGCGATTGTTTCGCTAAAAGCAGTTAGAAATAGTCCCGAAAGGCTAATCCTGATCTGGCACCTTTAAGATACACTCTGCGTGGGCAAGAAGCTCTTTTGTAACAACTTGGTGATGCCCATTTAAAAGAACTCGTTCGTTCTATGTTTAGGTTCTAACGATTGTCGAGTCATGATCTGCTGAATGGCTATCATTGCGCCGAAAGGGTTAAAAGGCCGTTTAATTTCATTCCCTAAAGGCATTGATACCGGTTTTCGAGTTTTTTTTGCTGGCCAGCCTGATAATATTTATTGGGTTCTTCGGCAACATATTTTTCAGGAAGACCGGGTTCCCCGAAGTCCTCTTTCTCATAGCGGTAGGGATAATAATAGGGCCGCTGTTCAAGATCATACCGACATCAATAGCTTACAGCATTTTACCCTATTTCAGCGACTTGACTTTAGCTATGATCCTCTTTAATATAGGAATTCAGCTAGATCTTCGAAGCCTGTTTCAGGAAGGTATCAGGGCCATAGGAAGGACTGTCTTATATGTTTCCATAAGTGTGATAGTCATATTTTTCATATTCAGTCATATATTTAACTGGGGAACCTATTCCTCGCTTCTGTTATCCGTGATCATTGGTGGGGAAACTACTACAGTGGTGGTGCCGGAGCTGGTACGAAGCCTGGCCGACAAAAGGCTCTTTACCAATCTCACCATCGAGTCGGTGCTAAATAGCGTCATACTGATAGTTTTATTCTTCGTCTTCCTCAATGGCTTCCTGAACTCCACGCCGATCAGCCTTGCAGGAGCGACGGATCTCGTTGGGTCCTTTTTTTCTCAGTTCTCAATAGGGATAGTAGTTGGATTGATTGCCGCCATAGTGTGGGTAAAGTTCTTACAGTTGGTAGGCGTTGAAAACTATTTCTATATAGCTACAATAGGTTATGTGCTTCTGATATATGAGTTTGTGGAGCAGATAGGCGGAAGCGCCATACTCGCGGTGCTAACGATGGCGATAACCATGGTCAATCTCAGATTCATAAGCGACCCGCTTTCAATATATCTGGATATACCGAAGAGCGCCAAACAATATATTATAGACTTTCAAGGGGAAATATCATTCTTCCTAAAGACCTTCTTCTTCCTTTTCTTGGGCATGGTACTATCCGTGTCCTCTTTTAGCAGCCCCTTAACATATTTACTGGCTGGCATAGTTATCGTGGTACTGGCCCTTTCTAGGTTAACGGCAATACAGCTGGTTAACAGGGATAAAAGTGCAGAAGATAGGAAGCTAATATTTTACATGATGGCGCAGGGTTTAACCCCAGCTGTGCTAGCTACCACCCTGCTGCTCTATCCGGTCCCTCATAGGGAGGGAATAGTCCTCATTACTACACTTGTGATAATAATCACTAATATAATAACGACCATCGGATCCGTCAGGTTTAAGCAGGGATGGAACAATTTGAATATCAACTCCAAGAAAAATTTGAATAAGGCCGAATCTGATAATTCATAAACTACAGAATCAAAAACCTCCTTTCCCACACATGATATTAAAACCTTATACCTAATTGAAACCTTATAAGCATAAACGAGCTCATTAATGTTGGCTGCTCATGGTCAAATCGTTCTCTGTTTATAGTCGGAATATAATCTGCCCTATGTCGGAAGAAGGCGGGCCCGGTGGGATTTGAACCCACGGCTTCCGGCTTCGCAGGCCAGCGCCCTATCCATCCTAGGCCACGGGCCCATCCTTTAAATGGCGTTCAAAGCCATATTTAAATGGAATGCGAGGCAAAGCTTTGAGCAGCCGTGCTGGAGGGCTGGATGATTTAGAAACATCCAATAAGGAGGAAAGGTGGTCAGGCCCTAATGCCGTCATTAGAGGGGGTGGTGTTGCAACACTGCTAGGAGCGCCGGTCGCCCTAATTATCGCATTATCACTTGTAATAAACATCCAACTGGCTTCTCCTATAGCTGGTCGGTTGAGTCTAATTTTACAAAAGGCAATGCCCTTTAAAGGGCATGCTAAAAAGGACCGCTGCAATTCTGGTTAAAAACTACCGGAATTATGTCAAGAGTATATATTACCTGAAGGATCACCATAGTTATTGATCAAAATCCTTCTGCTCACAAACCTAGTGAAAGGCTACCCATAGATCTCCTCTTTCGGCTTAAAAAATAAACAAGCGTAGCGGCCGCTGTTTAACGGCCATTATCGGGAAATATTTATAGGAACAATAAGGGCTCGTCTTCAATGGGGTCGTTTGATATATTGCATAAAATAATCGACACGCATATCCATCTGTCCGAACGAAAGGATGATATGTTGATCCCTTACGCCAGAATTAACGGTTTGGAGTATACCCTGGAAGAGTTATTGCGCCTTATGGAACAACAGGGAGTAGCCAAGGGGCTTCTGCTTAGCCCTCCCCTCCAGAGCGGTGTGCCTTTACCAAATGAAGAAGTTATTGATATTTGCAGCAAATCTGATCTGAAGCTCCTACCGATCTTGACAGCTGAGCCTGAAACCGGGGCAATAAGGGCGGCGATAAAGCTTGCACAAGAAAATCGGGAGAACATCAGGGGGTTCAAGATAAGGCTTGGATATGTTAACGCCTACGCGACGGACCCGATCTTCGACAAGCTCTACGACTTCGCCGAGGTCGAGCACCTGCCTGTGCTCTTCCATACAGGTGACACGGCCACTAATAACGGAAGCCTGAGCCGTTCGCATCCGCTCACGTTGGATGCCCTGGCTAATAAAAGAGAGGCATTAACCATCGTCCTGTGCCACTTTGGCAATCCGTGGTTTCAGGACGCCGCCGAGCTTATTTACAAGCACCAAAACGTCTTCGTCGACATATCAGGCCTTATAACCGGAGGTGGTAGATATCCAGAGAAATATATGGGCTGGGTTACCGAAAGGATCAACGAAGCCATTTACTACGCCGGTGGAGCTGATAAGGTGATCTTCGGAACTGACTATCCGGTTAGCAGGTATCTAGATGTCCTTCAATTGGTAGAAAGATTGGACATAAGCGAGGAGGACAGGGAGAATATCCTATGGCGAAACGCGAGCGCGGTGTTCAGGCTTTGATACAAGACAACGGCCTCTTGGTGGTTGACTATCCTCCCGAGAAGAGGAAGGCGCTAGAGGGGTTGCTCGAACAGAGCTTTGAAGGTTGGTATCTCAGACATTCAAAAAGGACTATCCGGAATATTGAAACTGTAAAGGCGGCCCTGAGGTCAGGAGCACCGGTGGGCTTGGCCATGCTTAAGAGGCTAGATGAGCACTATGGCTACGTCTTCTACATAGCGGTTGCGATGGATGAACGGAAAAAGGGGGTGGGCGGAAGGCTTTTGGATGACGCGCTGGCCCATTTTGGGAGGCTTGGAATGATAGGCGTGTACGCGAGCGTGGAGGAGGACAACGAAGCTTCAAGGGAGCTGTTTCAGTCTAGGAAGTTCGTCCGCATCGGCTTCGGGGATGAATCAAGGAAGCATGGTTTAGTCAGAGCTTTAATGATGTATAGAACCATGCGCGTCGTGCCAGGAGAGATTTTGCTGTACAGGGACCTTGCTAGTCATCCGCTTCACACCATGGGCTTCCGGTATTAATGGTCAAGCTTAATCCAGAAGTTAATCCGCCGCCTTCAGGGCCCCATCTAAGATCGGATATTATCAAAAATCAATTATGGCTGAATGGAATTGTGTATAAGTGCCCGATCTGATTGACTCTGATTCGCATAGTGTTAAGTGGGCGTGTCAGGATTTCAATTTTTATAAAAAATGGGGTTTAAATAACCCCGAGAAATCCGATTAGGTGGTCTAGAGATATGGCTCCCGGGCCCAGCAGTACTAATGTTACCGACAACAAGAGATATAGCACATCCATTTCATAACTGGGTTTCTCTGTGGATATATAGGGGGATTTCATCTTCATCCTTTTCATTATTATATTCGACACCATGAATATGGCAAAGAATATAGCCACTATTTGTGTGAGAAGACCAAAAATGAGCGTTATTCCGCCGAAAAATTCGAGGATAGTTGCAAGCGCGGCGGTCCATGCGGGTATGCCCATGTTATTCATCCATTGTCCTGCCTGTTTTGCTCTATCCTTTAATTTCGGATAACCGTGGAGCATAAACGTACCACCCAGTACCAGACGATATAGTAGGAGCCACACCGTTATGAGTATGCTGTAGTTCATATTCACCGTTCAATCCTATAAGTATACTATATAAACTTAGTAGTAATTTTGTACTTGCATTCAAAAAACCCTGAGACTTTGAGAAAACGGTAAAACTTCGACGTTTAGTAAAAAGATACAACCGTCCCCAAATAGCGGCCGCCATTGAACAGAAGATGCACAAAAAAAAGTCCCCCGCTCGCTGAGCGGCGAAGCTGCGAAAAGGGAATAGCTGTGAAGGAGCGCTCACCGGTTTTAGTAATTAAAGGGTATCATTTCCACTTGTTTATCCATTCCGCTACCTGTTTGATTATCAGTTTTAGATCATTTCCTTTTTCGGTTAGATAATATTCAACACGTGGGGGCGAATCGGCCGAGACTATCCTCTTTACTATTTCCTCCTTTTCTAGTTCCAATAATCGTTCGGATAGGCTCGTTGAACATATGCCGCCAATCCTTCTTTTGAGCTCATTGAATCTGGATGGTTTAATCATGTCCAGCGAATAAATCAGGGGGATGGTCCAGGTATGAATCATCTTATCCCATTCCAGTAACACACGGTCGCACTGATCATCATTTGAAACTCGATCGCTCAAGACAATTCAACAAAATGCTTTCCCTCTAATAAATTTTTATCGTGAATTCAGGTCATTAAGCGGCATTCACGCAATGAGCTGTTATCGTGTTTCGACCCATTTTACCCTTAATCATGACCAATTACTGCCGGCGGGCTGCCGATCATGCCATCTTCTAAAGAAGGTTTACGGCAAACCCTAAAATGAAGCCTATGAAGACTCCGGCATAGGCAATGCCTAGCATGGTTTTATCTGGGTCAATCAGCAGGTTCCCCAGCATGGGCAATATGACATAGAGCATAGTTCCAATTGCCAACCCAAAGAACACAAGGTCAAATACGGTGGAATTATAATAATACCCGAGCGCTCCTCCTATTATCGTGGGAAAACCCCCTAGGAACAGCGCTCCAGCCATAACTCCCATTCGCCCTTCCGTAGACCCCAGAAAGGGTGAGGCGATGGGAAAGCCTTCCGTAAAGTTCTGAAAAATAAACCCGATCAGTACAACCAATGCCATGCCGGTCAGCCCGATGGTCGAGTCAACAGAGCCAAATAGCAGGCCTTCAGTCAAATTTTGAAAAGCTATCCCGAGCGCGATTATCAATGCCAATTGAATCTGGGATAGCCGCCCCCTTCTCCGGTGGCCCACGGCAAACAGTATAAAAAATCCAATTGTCGTTGAAACTCCGAATATAAGGTCGTAATAAGGCGAAGACCCATATCCATAGAGCGTCCCGTTATAGAGCACCTGTGCCGCATCCAGAAAGACATCCGATATCAGGAAGATCAATATGCCTATAGCGATCGCATTTAGAAATTTTGTTTTCGTATTCGCCAAATTCTTTTTCATGATAATAGGCATTGAAAGGTAAATGGAAAGCCCCATTATCGCGGATAGAAGCAGCGTATCTGTGAAGCTAACCAATACATATCCGCACCAATGGCTGTTGAATTATAACACAGTTATAAGCATTTATCATTTTCCGGTCAGAAGATGGTTTGAAATAATACAGTTCTTATAAATAAACACTACAGGTTATTACCATCAAGGCTTAAATCGCTAATTGGATTAGCAGGCCCTCTGCCGGAGTAAAGCCGGTTCATCCTTGGCTGGTAATCGTCTAATTATGTGCACTGTCAGGTGTATTATGTCGTGGTTAAAGGAAAAAAGGCAGGTCTAGTGCTGCCTTTAACCGCCTAGCTTAAGTACGTCAACCTGCTCCTTTACTCCCTTTAGCCTAGCCCAGTAGTCACCTACCATTCTTAGCACTTTCTGGTTCACCTGCTCGTAACTGACCTTTGTGGGCACCCTGTCCCTTAATACTAGTTCACCATTAACCACTACATCGCTGACGTCATCACCATCTATTGAATTTACCAAGTGTCCGTAGACTGAGGAAACGGTGATCGGAGTTGGAAGCAACTGCGGTTTTATTATCACTATATCGGCCCGCTTCCCTACTTCCAGTGACCCAAGGTCCTTTTCAAGGTGATATGCCTTTGCCGCGTTTATCGTAGCCATCTCTAGGGCCTGCAGTATCGAGATCTTCCTAGGGTCGAGCATGTTTACCTTGTGAAGAAGGAAAACCCCCCTCAGGTTCTCGAATACATCAAATATATATCCATCATTTCCTAGGCTTACGTTTATACCTTCATCCAACATATGAGGCACGGCGGGCACCCCCACCGCGTTAAGCATGTTACTTAAGGGATTATGTGCCACATTAGTCCCTGTCTTCTTGATTATCTGTAACTCGTCCTCATTTATGTTGACGGCATGCGCTACAACCGTCCTGTTCCCCAACGCCCCGAGGTCATGGAGCCTTTCAAATGTCCTCTTACCATATCTTTCCATGCTGTGATAGAGGTCCCATCTTCCTTCAGCCGTATGAATGGTTGTGGTCGCCTTCAGCGATCCAGCCTTTTCAATGGCATATTTGATCAATTCATCGCTTACGGTAAAGGGTGCGTGCAGACTTATCATGCCCATTATCCTATCACCATTCTCCTTCTTGATGAACCGCACATCTTCTTCGACCCCTCTATATCCCTCTTCATGGCTCCTTCTTTGCGTTGCTTCAAAGGCAAGTACCCCTCTGATTCCCACCTCGTCAACCCCCTTCTTGATATCGTCTAGGACTCCTTCTATTGCGTTCGGCCCAGAAAAGGTATCAGCGAATAGGGTGGTCCCGCTCCTCATAAGCTCCATGCTTGCCGTAAGGGCGCTTATGTATGCGTCCTGATGGTTCATGGCCTGGTCCATTGGCCACCATATACGCTGCAGGTTCTGGGTGAAGTCGGTCGGAGCTGGAAGGTTTAGATTAGCTCCCCTCAGGAGGATGCCGTAAAGGTGCGTATGGGAGCATATGAAGCCGGGCGTGATGATTCCACCCTTGGCATCAATAACTTCGCTCGCTCCTTCGCCCCCTATATTTCTTTCATCCCCTACCTTAATTATCCTCTCACCCTCTACCAGCACTCCGCCCTTGAACACGGACCTCTCCTTATCCATGGTCACTACTATTCCGTTCTTAATCAGCAACGATTTGGCCATGGTGGAACTACTAAAGGTAGTATTTATTAAATTTAATCACGATAAGCGGTCGTGGTCCCCTTCCATCTGCTGAACAATTCATTGGGAAGGTCCAATTCATCCATCATCCTTCCCACCATGAATTTTACTATGTCATCTATGGATTTTGGCCTGCTGTAGAACCCCGGAGACGCCGGCATAACTATAGCTCCAGCCTGTGCAACCCTGAGCATCGCCTCTATGTGGATGACGCTTAGCGGCGTTTCACGTATCAGAAGCAGTAACCTTTTCCTTTCTTTCAGCTGAACCATGGCCGCCCTTGTTATAAGGTTCGACTCGTAAGCAGTTGCTATTGAAGATAGCGTTTTAACGCTGCAGGGGGCTATCACCATTGCGTCATACCGTGCGGAGCCGCTTGCCATAGGGGCGGTCATATCATCCTCGGTATAGTTGTAATCTGCAAGCCTTTGAAGCTGCTGGGGTTTGAGATTAGTTTCCTGCTTCATTGTGACCTTTGAGCCCTCGCTCAATATCAGACTGATCTCAACCTTCGCATCTCTAAGAGCTGAGAGGAGGCCGACACCGTACTGGATGCCGCTAGCCCCAGTTATTGCAACTATTGCTTTCATGCATATTAATGACGACGTTAGGATATTAAGTTTTACTGACATAACTTCGTAAAAGCTTAATAATATAAAATCAGAGATGGTATAAATGCGAAAGACAGCACTCGCCATTTTTATGATACTGGTGGTGGTTGCAGCGTCCCTTGGATACTACTATGTGTATATCTACGAACCAGGGAGCAGGCTGTACCAGAGCACGCTATTTTACAAATATGTCGTTAACGACAGCTTCGACGGTAACCCGGTGAACTATACGGAGTTCGCTACCTATCAACTTCTGGGTGTCAATGGCGGTGTGATGCACATGTTGGCTGAGGAGGAGCTTGAAACCTATATGGCGGTGATAAATGCTACTACGGGCAGAATGGTGGGTGCGTACTACAACGGCCCGCCTTATTATAATCTTTCCTTCGGCTCAAACTTCTACGAGCCTATGGTCCTATTCGACAGGAATTTAAAGGTGGGTTCGCAGGTCCCTCTCCTGAATTATAACTTTACCACAGTATCGACGACAGGCAGTACCGAAGTGCTATTATATCGTAATGATTCGACCAATTCCAGCGGCGCCTCCATTGATCAGCTATTCGTCTATACATATTCAAGGAGCACAGGATATATGCTTAATGGAACAACCCTCTACACTTACTCTAGCCCAACGAGCCATTCCACGATCTACGTTCAGGTCTTACTAATTTCTGCAAGGAGTAAATAGGAGGAAGACCTTTCATGGTAGTAGACAAGGGAATAATTAATTAAGAGGATGAAGTCAGGTAATACATGAATGTAATAGTGGGAAGCGATAACCCTGTTAAAATTAATGCTTGCACTGAGGCATTCAGAAAGGCGTTTAGGGGGCATACGGTGGATGTTATGGGAATTGGCGTAGAAAGTGGCGTGCCGGCCCAGCCTTCAAATGATGAAATGTTTGAAGGGGCTAGGAACAGGGCCGCTAGGGCAATGGCTCTAACAAGCGCTGATTATTCGGTAGGCATAGAAGGTGGGACCCTTACGGCGGGTCGCCATTTATTCGTAACAGCTGTCATCTGCATACTGGACTCCAAGGGCAGGGAGGGATACGGGCTCAGCGGGGGGTTTCTGATCCCGCCTAGCGTTGCAGGGATGTTAAAGAGCATGGAGCTCGGGGATGCCGTGGATATTTTTTCCAATCAGCATGATACAAAAAGGAAAGGTGGAGCAGTAGGGCTATTCACCGGTGGTCTGATAGACAGAAAGGGCCTTTATGAGCACGGGATTACACTGGCCCTGGCCAGGTTTCTGTCCGCTGGTATATGGAATTAGTTTATCTTCGTAAAGTAAGGTGACCTTGGCTTACTACATAATCCGGTTCTACCTGAAAGGTGAGTGCTTCCATCACCGATTTTGCCGGTAAGAGGACAAGGTTGGCAGTATTACCCTCCTTGAGCCCGAAGTCGTTTACTCCGATGATCCTAGCCGGACTCGTAGTTACCATATCATATATCCTGTCTACCCCTTCATAGTCCATTCTCCATAGCAGGTGGCTGGCGAGGAACGCTACTTCTGTCATTTTACATCTTCCATAGGGATAGTAAGCATCGCTGCAGTCATCCTGCCCTATGGCTATATCTACACCATAGCGCGCCAGCTTTTCAACTGGTATATGAAGCGGGCCTGTATGCGGATCAGTAACTAAGCCCATCCCCGCCGTCCTGATCTTCTGGGCCACCTCCCTCAGCCTTGAGTCGTCATATAACTGTAGTGCCCTTGCATGACAGGCTTCAACCTTCCCATCTAGGCCCGCTCGATGAGCCATTTCAGCTAGCATTTCAACGGTGTGCAATTCCTTGTTAGCCGCATCGTCCACCAGCATTGCAACTGGCTTATTATATTCAACCGCTAAATTGATCATCTTCTGTATATGCGCTCTCTGATCCTCCTCGGTCCGTTCTATCCAGGGTATTCCACCTACTACATCAGCCCCTTTATCTAGCGCCTTTCTGACCAGCTCCTCGGCACCAGGCTCCATTATAACGCCGTCCTGAGGAAATGCTACTACCTGAATTGAGATTTCCGACTTGAGCTGTTCCCTGAGCTCGCATAATGCATCTATAGCCATTAGCTTTGCCTTGGTATCTACGTCCGCAAAGGCCCGTATATGGGAAACTCCATATTTCTTTGCAAGCATCAGGTACCTACTGGCCCTTTCCTTTATGCTTTCGACCGTATATGAGGCCTTGACCTTTGATGCCGTCATTATCGCATCCTTGGCGCTTGAGTTATCCATCCTGTGGTAGGCCCTTACCGCCGTATCCCCAGCGATGTCCCATGTACCCACTTTATCAAGATGCACGTGCGCTATAACGTATGATTCTGTCACAAGCCTTCCCTTAGCGTCTATCTCTATCTGTGCCTTTTGGGTTTCACCGGCCTCTTTAATGGATATTATTTTGCCGTTCTGGATGTATATGGAGTAGAGTTCGTCCTTTCCCCTGAGCCTTGCCCCCTTAATGAATATGTCATCCATACCATCCATGTACAGCATCTAAATATTAATGTTACTTGCCAAGGCCTTTGATATAAAATGGCGGTAATTTGCAGCTTCTCCCCAAGTCCACAACATATTGATAAACATAGCTAGTTTTAAATAGCCTTTGTAAGCAATCCCTTCCCGTATGTATCCTCCTTCTTTTGATTATGCCGCGCCGGACGATTTGGACGAAGCTATAAAGCTATTTGAACTTCATAATGATAATGCGAAGATCATGACCGGCGGAGTGGGGCTTATAAATGCTATGAAACATCACATAATCAGGCCGGGGTTTCTCATCGATATCTCCCGTATAAGGGAACTAAGCTTGATTGGTGATCACGGCGGTTATCTTTCAATCGGTGCAACCGTGAAGGTGGCCGAACTTCAGCGATCGGATCTGGTGAAAAGAAACTATACCGCCATCTCAGAAGCCGCAGGAGCCATAGCGGACCCGCTCCTTCGGAACATGATAAGCGTAGGTGGCAATGTATGCACCGGAAATCCTGATGATGACCTCCCCCCAGTTTTTCTCTCGATGGACGCCCAGTACATTTTGGCCGGAAGGAACGGCCGCAGGGTCATTGACGCTGATGGCTTCTACCTTGGTCATATGTCAACTGCCATAAGGCCCGGAGAAATTCTGGTAGAGGTGCGAGTGCCAAGGCAGGCTGAGCGGTCAGGTAGCGCTTATATTAAAAGAGAGTTAAGGCAGAATGACCATCTGGTTGCTGGTGTAGCCGCATCTATATCGTTGGAGGAGGATGGAAGGTATAAGCGGCTAGCCTTTGGGCTGTCTGGATCAGGAAACACATCCATACATGCTAGGCTACCCGGGGCCAAGTTTACAGGAAGCCGACCTATTGATGTGCCAGTTGGGGATATAGCCAAGATGGTAGTTGAAGAAGCTTCACCGTTGTCCGACAGGCAAGGCTCAGCTAGCTACAAGAGGAAAGTTATCTTGGCGCTCGCCAGGGAAGCCCTTACTCTAGCCCTCCAAAGGGCTGAACAGGGGGGGCAGAAATGAAGATTAGTGTTAATGTTAATGGAAGGAACGTCGATGCAGATGTGGAGCCAAGAAAACTTCTGGTGGATTTCATAAGGGATGACCTTCACCTTACTGGGACCCATGTCGGTTGCGACACATCGAGCTGTGGAGCTTGTACCGTTCTCTTGGATGGTGTGGCAGTGAAGTCCTGCACCATGTTTGCAGTGCAGGCCAATAACAGAAATATAACAACCATTGAGGGGTTATCGAAAGGAGATGAACTTCATAGGCTGCAGAGCGCCTTCATTGAAGAGGGCGGCCTTCAATGTGGATATTGTACGCCGGGGATGATAATGACATCAGCATGGCTGTTATCAAATAACGCTGCTCCTACTGAGGAGGAGATACGCAATGGTATATCAGGAAACCTCTGCAGGTGCACAGGATACGACTCGATCATTCGCTCTATACAGAAGGCTTCATCGGATAGGAGAGGGGGTCGTAAGTGAACATGGAAGCTACTGAGAGGTTTGTAAGGGGAAAGGGAAGGTATGTCGGCGATATCGAGCTGCCTGGCACGTTACATCTTGCAATAATAAGGAGTAAATACGCTAGGGCTAGGCTGCTCAGGGTAGAAGGGGGAATAAGCGGCCGTGACCTGAGCGCTGTGATACCTGATGTGGGCGAGGGGGCAAGAGGCGAAAGCTGGAAGATAAAGCAGCCAGTGTTCGCTACAGGGCAGGTGAACTACCTAGGACAGCCGGTGGCTGCGGTTTATGCGGATAACAAATACCTAGCGGAGGACCTTATGGATTCGGTAGATGTATCATATGAGCCGATGCAGCCGGTGCTTGATGAGCAGGAAGCCATGACCGCAGAGCCTATCCATCCAGGATTGAATAGTAATGTGGCTACCGACCAATTTATAGGAAAGGACTTTGAAGAGAAGGACGCCGAAGTCGTGTTGGATGACGCTTTTAAGATAGGCAGGATAGCGACGGACCCGATAGAGACTAGAGGCATACTGGTCAATTATGATGGCTCCAGATTGAACGTATGGGTATCCACCCAAGCAATGTTCAGCATAAGGAATGGGTTGTGTGCTACCCTGGGCTTACCAATTACGAGCGTCAGGGTCATGCAGGCAGACACCGGAGGCGCATTTGGATCAAAGAGCGCCATGTATCCCGAATATGCCATAGCCGCCTTTGTTTCAATGAAGACCCGCAGACCAGTAAAGTGGCTGGAGTCCAGAAAAGAGCATCTGACAGCCTCCAGGCCGGGCAGGGGAGTCAGCGGCAGCATGAAGCTCTTTGCCAAGAGGGACGGAACGGTGATCGGGCTTAAAGGGGAAATAATAGTCAATGGGGGCGCCTACCTTGACGGCCTCGCAAGGTTCTCACCGATGTTCATAGGGATGCAATTGACTGGCCCATACGCCATAAGGAACGGCTATATCAGGGCTATCTCTGTAGTCACCAATACTCCACCTCTGGGGCCTTACAGGGGAGCCGGCAGGCCCGAAGCCGCATTCTTCAGGGAAAGGATGATGGATTTGTTGGCCGATGAGCTGAAGCTGGACCCAGCGGAGATAAGGATAAAGAACGCTACGGATCAGGTGTTCACCAACCCATTTGGAATGAGGATAATTGGAAGCCGCCAGTTTATGACAGAGGCATTTGATAGTTTGGAGTACTACAAGTTGGCCCGGGAGCCAAATGGGAGAAGAGGCGTCGGCATTTCATGTTTCGTACTTGTTCCGGCCCTGATGGAAGGTGAAAGCTGTAAATTAAAGGTGGATAATGGCAGGATTAAAGCTTGGCTAGGTGGGAATTCTCACGGCCAGGCTCATGAGGTTTTCGTCAGAAAGCTGATCGGTTCAACACTGGATGTTTCGACTGGTGTTGTAGATGTTCAGCCAGGCGACACGGATATGATAACATCTGGGGTGGGAGTCTGGGGAAGCCGTTCAGCTATAGTCGCTGGATATGCCACAGTCCTTGCTTCACAAACGCTGAAGGAGAAGGTCGTAAAAACCAAGGGCCTCTATACGCCTGAATATCTTCTGGCGGGCAACTATGAAGCAGAAGTGTTGAATGAGAAGTTCGATGATCCAAGTCTCAATTCATTTGGAGCAAACTTGGTGACGGTTGATGTGGATGAGTTGGGCGAGGTTACGGTTGAGGAGTGCAGGTCATACTATGACGTAGGGAATGCGCTAAATAGGGAAATGGTAAAAGGGCAGATAGCAGGCGGTATGGCGCAGGGGATATCCTCAGTGCTCTATGAGGGTTTGATTTTTTCAAAAGATGGGACCCTTCTGACGGATTCGATAGCCAGCGCTGGGGTGCCTCCTGCAAGGGAGCTCCCGCACTTTGTAACCGGCATAACCGAGCATCCATCGAGTCTGCCGCATGGGGCTAAGGGGGTGGGAGAAGCCCCCACCATAGGGGTGCCACCGGCCCTAGTGAGGGCAATAGAGAAGGCCACAGGAGTAAGAATACGTAATATTCCAATACATCCCGAAGTCCTCATAGGACCCAAGAAGTAAAACAGTTCGGGGCGTATCAAAAAATGTTAATATTGGGCCGGAGTGCCTTTTAAACTTCAGTCGAAATCAGTTTACATTACCTTATGGCTTAAGCTGTTCTCAACTCTCTTTGGCTATCATTAGCACCAATTGTTTAGAAGTACTCCATAAATCGCGCCATTTTGGAGGTTAGTTGCCCCTCACCCTACCCCCTTCACTATAGCAGGTTAACGAATGGTAAATGGATACCCTTCTGGTGGCCTAAGGCGCGGTATCCTTTCCATGGATAATTGTTGTTCTAGGGGCCTGCCAAGCGGGCATGTCACTTATGTTTGAGTTAATGATAAAATAAATTTGATAGCCGGTTATATAATTATATTAGCCTTTAAAGTGTAGAAAATGAGTCTAGCTTTAGTGTTATCGTTCAGCCCTACATTGGTTCTTAACAAGAATTTCCCATATGAAAGGGCAGATCGCATAATTAGCGAAGCGAACCTTGTGGACAGGTACTTTGATGCCAAGCTGACCAAGGATATTTTTCTGAACTATTCCAAGAACGTCTATTCACAGATCCTGACCAAGGCGGTTGAGCTGAAGGAGTCATCCATAAAATCCGCCGTGCCGTTTAAGATCAGCATAGCCCCGACCGGGGTTTTTTTCGAACTTGCAAAATATGATAATACGATTTTGACTCTACTAAAAAAACTTCAGTCGATAGATGCGGTGGAGTTCATAGGTACTACCTTCTACAGTACGATGGCCCCTCTGGCCCCTAACACCCTTGATGAAGTAGAGGAACAGGTCAGGAACCATATTGAACTCTTAGAAGGTTCATTCAAATACAGGCCAACTATCCTGGTCCTACCACATATGCTTTATAATGATAGGCTTGCCAAGGTCGCACAGAAGCTTTCATTTAAAGCGGTGTTGACGGAGGAGGTAGGGGAGCTTAGCGACCATCGTTACTCCTTTGTGCCATCCGGCATGGAGAATATGAAGGTGCTGATCAGGAATTATGAGCTGAGCCAAGCGCTATATGAAGGTAAGCTTGAGGCACTCCTGCCCGAAAATAATAACGGTATAGCCTTCCTAGAAGCAGAAAGGCTTGGTAGAAGGGGGCCTAACTACGTTAGCCTCCTTTTGGAATCAGCATATAGGTCCGGAAAGGAGATGATCGGCCTAAGCCGGCTACTTGATGATATTGAAAATGGGGTGCTTACTGTTCCAGAACAGCTTACCGTCATCGACAGGGCCTACGGATCCGGCTCGTCATCTGTCATGAAGAACAAATTTCAGCGCGCTTCCATAGATAGGCTATACTACCTCAAACAGTACCTATATGAGCTGGGAGACCAGAGGAATATAGCGATCTGGAGATTGCTTCAACAGGATGAAAATCTGATAGAAATGGATCACCATATTGATGGTAAGGTTTCAAATTTCGTTGACGGCGATGACGCAAAGCTAGCCTTCTGGTCCATATATTCTGATTTCGAAGGTAAAGTGGCTTCGAAAGTGCAGGCCGGCAGGCGTACGAAGCAGATGGTTACTGGAAGGTATGGTGTTCAGAAGCCGGGTTGAACTTTACCAACTCTACCCCCTATCATCCAAAGGGTTTAGACAGTACGCTTTAGGATTGATTTTGTAAGGCTTCCCTGACCAACTTCACCCCTTCCTTGGCTATACGCTGTGCCTCCTTTCTCTTTATTCCCTGAGCGAAGATCCTTATGAGCGGCTCGGTTCCAGAAGGCCGAATTAATAGCCATGAGCGGTTTCCATACATGGCCTTTATACCGTCCGTTAGGTCAAGCGATCTAGCCTTCAATCCATTTTTTACGAACTTCATGGCAGCCACTTTCTGTTCATCAATCACTCGCACGGCCATCTTAAGCAAATAGTAGTTCGGAACCTCCTGCCTCATACTCAGAAGGGTTTCCTTTTCGGTCAGCTTCAACATTTTTAAAGTTGAAAGGACGGAATCGCCGTACATCAGGATGTCAGGCCATATGTATTTCCCAGATTCTTCAACCGCAAATAGGCTGGTGGGATTCTCCCTTATCGCTTCTACGAGTGCTGGTGGGCCCACCTTAGTCCGGACCAGGCGGCCGCCGTTGGCAGAAACTATATCCTCTACAGCGTCGGAAGTGTTGATGGTTGTAATTATGGTATTATCCCTTCCGCTTGGGTTGGATCGTAGCGCATCCTTTGCAAACAGAGCCCCTGCTACATCGCCCCAGATCAGGCCGCCTTCTTCATCGAAGAAAATAGCCCGGTCACCATCAGCATCGGTAGCTATTCCTATTCCGCCTCTATGGCGCTTTATGTAATCTGATGTTCCCTTAAGGTGCGCCGGTATAGGGCTGGGTAGCCTGTTTGGGAACCTGCCATCCGGGGATATATTGAGTATCTCATGGTTCAGGCCAAGCTCTTCAAATGCCGCTTTGGCAAATGGACCAGAGGCCCCGTTACCAGCATCAAATATCACTTTTCTAGCCCCGTTAAATTCTAACCTTGGAACCTTCCGCCTAAGCTCCTTCGTGTATTCTTCTGCTACATCAGGGATAGTTTCCTCACTTTCAATGCTCCTCCAACTGCTGAGCCTTGCCCTTTCCTTAAAGTAATTATCCTCTACCCTGGACGCGTCTGCTGTAGTGAGTTCTCCTCCGTCCTTCAGAAAGAAGAGTAGGCCACATATCTGAGCTGGTGTATGGCTACCGGTCACCGCCACAGTCGCATCCGCCTTAAGCTTCCTCATTAACCAAAGCCCGACAGGAGTGGGAGCCATTCCTACGTTATAGATGTGTACACCGGAGGACAGAAGGACCGAATTAACCGCCTTAAGCAGCGGCTCGGACTGCGCCCTTGGGTCTTTCAGGACAACGGCCGAAGAAACTCCTTTAAATGTATACAAAAAGGCATTCGTGAGCCTGACCGCTACTGTCGGGCTTAGTGTGGAATTTATGTACCCGCGTACACCAGATGTTCCAAACAGGTGTTCCATGCATAACCATCGGCCGACATTCTTATAAATGGGAGGCCTGAAGGTATGTCAAGGAGGAAAAATAGTTGAACACTGGTGATCTACTTTATCCATCCACTGAATACCTACGTGCTTAAGTTCGGTGGTTCTGTCCTTATCGACTCGAATAGTTCGACCAACGCATCGTCCTTTGTAAAAAAACTTGTAAATAGGGGAGACAGTGTCGTAGTAGTGGTATCCGCGCTGAAGGGGGAAACTGACAGGCTACTACAGAGCATAAGCGGCATAAGCAATGATAGGGAGGACACGGCGGAGGTCATAGCAATGGGGGAGAGGACCAGCGCCAGGCTGATGGCCGCGGCGCTCAAGAAAGCTAATGTCCCTGCCGTTCTGGTCGATCCCAAGGGGGAGAACTGGCCCATATTCACGCATGGGGATTTCCTTGACGCGGACATCGATATGGATAAGACAAAAAAGGCGGTCGAAGAACGTATAAGACCTCTCCTGTTAAAGGGGATGGTGCCCGTAGTCTGTGGTTTTATGGGGTTGAACGGCGATGGCCGTATTCAGACCCTTGGGAGGGGCGGAAGCGATACCAGCGCTGTGGTGTTAGGTTCATGTCTTGGGGCAAGGGAGGTGGTGCTCCTGAAGGATGTAGGGGCAGCACTTACTGCTGACCCTAAGAAGACCAACGGTACGAGAACAATAGACACATTAGATGCTTCGGAGGCGCTTGCCCTTTCGATGGGTGGCTCAAAGCTTATACACGCAAAGGCGTTCAGATATCTTAAAGGGACAAACCTGCGCATAACGAGCATCGAGCTTGGCCTTGAGGGCGGTACCCTTATAGA
This sequence comes from Nitrososphaerota archaeon, assembly GCA_029786595.1. GTDB lineage: Archaea > Thermoproteota > Nitrososphaeria > Conexivisphaerales > UBA164 > JAJZYL01. The sequence goes on from JAFLXO010000004.1 coordinate 63,064, forward strand.
TGGGCAGACGTCGGTAAACCTGACGGCACTGGACAAGGACATAAGCATGGTAACTTTGGTCACACGCAGGGCCACTATGGACCTCGTTAATTCTATAGGTAAGATTCTGAAGGAAGCCGGGGCGGAGCTACTGGGAATGACGCTCGGTGGTAGGTCGCTCCTGCTATATCTAAAGGGAGGCAGTAATGTGGTGGATAGTCTTCATTCGAAGCTCGTGAACGGTGAAGAGGTCAAGGCAATCAGCGAAATAAATAACCTGGCTGAAATAACGGTCAGGTCCGATTTCCTGGAAAGAGCCCCAGGTTATATAAGCGATATTACGGCGCCGCTGTCTGCGAACGAAATAAACATCTATGGAATATCCACCATTTCTAACAGTATCAAGCTATACATCCTTGCAAAGGACCTGCATAGCGCGCTAAACCTTATAAAAAAGGAATTGGAGGATAGGGAACTATGAGGAACGAACTAAGGCTGGGCATATTGGGAGCGACGGGGATGGTAGGACAACAGTACATAAAACTGCTTGCCGATCATCCATGGTTCAAGGTGTCTCGAATAGTAGGAAAGAAGTCGGCTGGCATGTCGTTTAAGGATGCGGCAGAATGGGTTGGGGAGTACGACCCTCCAGCATCCATAATGGATATGAAGGTCGATGGCGCAAATCCGGAGTCACAGGGTGCTGACCTATTTGTGAGTTGCCTTCCTACGGATGGGGCAAAGGAACTGGAGCCGCTTTATGCTAGGCTATACCCCACATTTAGCGACGCAAGCGCCTACAGGATGGAGGATGATGTACCTCTGATAATACCTGAGGTCAATGCTGAACAGGGAAGGCTTATTGAAAGGCAGAAAAGGAGCCGCAACTGGATGGGCTTCTTGGTTACGGGGCCCAACTGTACTAGCATCGGGCTTAACATGACCCTCAAGCCCCTCGATGACGAATTCAAGATAAGGAAGGTAATAGTTTCGACCATGCAGGCGGTCAGCGGCGCTGGCTATCCCGGTGTACCAAGCCTTTCCATCATAGATAACGTCATCCCGTACATAAAGGATGAGGAGGACAAGGTTGCCATCGAGTCAAACAAGATATTGGGCAAGTTCGTAGGTGGTAGAGTGGAACCGGCCGGTCTGGCGGTCTCCGCTATGTGCCACAGGGTTGCTACGATAGACGGGCACATGGAGAGCGTATATATTGAAACGGAAAAGCCCGTAAGCGTTAATGATGCGTCCCAAGCGCTACGTGATTTCACTGGACTACCGCAGTCGCTCAAACTTCCGACGGCGCCTGAAAAACCAATAATAGTAAGGGAGGAGCCCGATAGGCCTCAGGTCAGGAAGGACAAGAACGCTGGCACAGTCCCAGGCATGAGCACTGTGGTCGGTAGAATAAGGCCAGGGCTTGACAACCACTCATTAAAGTACACGTTACTCAGCCATAACACCATAAGGGGAGCGGCCGGGAATACGATACTTACAGCAGAACTCTTCTACAAACAAGGGTGGATGAACCTTTGACCGATGGGAAGCGCCAGAGGTTATCACGCCTCTTAAAGGACGGTAGGATGCTCTGCGTCCCAATGGATCACGGAATGAGCGATGGCCCGATCCAGGGGTTGGAGGATATCAACGCTATAGTCAGGTCGGTGGAGGAGGGAGGGGCCAGTTCCGTGATACTTCACAAGGGTATGATTAAATCCCTTAACTTCAGCCCCCGGCTCGGCTTGATAATGCACGTTTCGGGAAGCACATCCAGAGGCCCAGCCCCCTTTTATAAAGTTGATGTATCTGGCGTAAGGGAGGCCATCCTGCTAGGGGCGGATGCCGTGTCATTCCATATGAATGTGGGTGCCAATTCGGAGAGCGATATGATGAGATCCCTTGGTGCGTTGGCCGACGAAGCGGATAGGTGGGGCTATCCATTAATAGCCATGATGTACGTCCGTGGTGAAAGGGTAAAGGACCAGTTCGACCCAGATCTTACAGCCCTAGCGGTGAGGCTAGGTGCCGAGCTGGGAGCAGATCTAGTAAAGACGACGTACACTGGTAACATAGACAGCTTTGCGAAGGTAGTCAAGGGTTCGCCTGTACCGGTTGTGATAGCTGGTGGTCCGAAGGTAAGTTCAAGGAGGGAGCTTTTACAGATGGCCAAGGATGCATTAGATGCTGGCGCCATCGGTGTAACATTCGGGCGTAACGTATTTCAGGATAGCGATCCGAAAAAGGTCGTAAAGGCCCTCTCCGCCATAATATTTAATGATGCGGATGTAGAAAGCGCCCTGAAGGAGTTCGATCATTGAAACAGATAATAGTCAAGCTGCCTAACGATCAGGCAGCGGCAAGGCCGCTGATCCAGGCCGCAAACTCTTACGGTGTGTCGTCGTTCGTGAGTGAAGGCCATCATGATGTTGGGTCCGGAACGCTCTACGCTGAAAGTTCCTTCCGAATTGCCACCATAACCACCCAGCAGGACATTCTGGACATAAGCGAAGCCAATGTAGGAAATAAGGGAAATGAAAAAGGAGATAAAGGCCTTAACATTCTGATCCGGACGGCGGACTGGAGAGTCATCCCGCTAGAAAACCTAATCTCACGCGTACAGGGTAAGGGGGTTCACGTTTTCGCCGAAGCCAGGGATAAGGCCGACGCGGTCATGCTCAGTGGCGTACTGGAGGAGGGGGTGGAGGGCGTAATCATCGAGCCTCATGACGCCGAAGAGCTATTTGAGTATTTGGACGCGATGGGGCTGGGCAGATATAAAATAGACCTGATACCAGCTACGGTTACATCTATAGAAGTAGTGGGCATTGGAGAAAGGAGCTGTATAGATACCGCCAACCTGCTTCACCAGGGCGAGGGCATGTTGCTGGGCTCCTTCAGTTCCTTTTTCTTTTTGATCCATGCCGAGGTGGCAGCTACGAGCTTTACAAGCCCAAGGCCTTTCCGCGTAAATGCTGGGGGTATTCACAACTATATAATGCTCCCAGATGGTAGGACCAAATATCTTTCTGAAGTCACGGCGGGGGATCACGTGCTTGTTGTATCAGCGGAGGGAGAAGGCAGGAGGGCCATAGTGGGTAGGTCAAAGATTGAGAGGCGGCCGCTGGCGTTGATCAGGGCTTCCACGGAACACCTCTCCGGATCCGTTATACTGCAGTACGCTGAAACCATTTCACTGCTCGACGCGGATAGGAAGCCGATTCCAGTCACCTCACTCAAGGGAGGTGATACCGTGCTCATCCATCCTGTCGTTGGGCCGAAGGGTAGGCACTTTGGCGTAGCTATAGATGAAACTATTATAGAAAAATGAAGTTCGCTATAGTAGTCAGCATAAGAGGCAGGAGCCTTGCTGAAATGGTGACCAAGGCTATGAAGGTCGCCGATGACGTCATGTTTGAGTTCAGGCTTGATTCAATTTCGGAAGAATATTCGAAGGATATAGGGAACGCGCGGTTACCGGAGAGCCTGTCCCGAAGGTCTATATTGACCTATAGAGTCCCCAATGAGGGAGGGCTGAGCCGTGCCTATAGCGTCGACAGGCTGATCCAGCTCATCAGGTCCTGTTCGAGCGAGCCACCTGCGTTCGTGGACGTCGAATCTTCATCCATTGACGATAATCTTGTAGCTGCGGAATTAAAACGGTACAGCGGAAGGCTCATCATATCCAGCCATCTTGCTGACGGCGGAACTTCGGTTGAGGGGCTGTTTGAGCACTGGCTAAAGTGGAAGGGAACAGCCCATTATATTAAGGTCATAAACATGCCTGCCACTCTTCATGAAGCTCTTCTAAGCCTCGAGCTTTATGGGCGTGTTGACCCCCTCAGATTGATATCGTTTTCTGCTGGAAAACGCTGGAGTTTCACACGATTTACATCTGTATTTCTTGGTTCGCCTCTATTTTACTCTTGCCTGCCGGGGGAGCCGCTGGCCGACGGTCAACCGACCGTACAGGAGGCCGTTAAATTCAAGAAGGCAATAGAGGATGGAGCATAAACTTTACGGGATACTCGGGCATCCGATTTCGGGATCGCTTTCACCAATAATTCAGAACATCGCGCTTGAGCGGCTGGGCGCTAGGTATGTACCATTTGATGTTGAACCTGATGATTTTGATACGGCGGTGGCCGGGTTAAGGGTGTTGAGCGATGGATTCAACGTGACAATTCCTTACAAGCGAACAATAGTGAGGTATATTGATGAATTATTTGGATTTGCACGGGATATCAGGGTCGTCAACACGGTGAGGGTAAAGGCGGGGCGCCTGGAGGGTTTTAACACCGATGTTACTGCGCTCATATCGCTTTTGAAGGAAAGGGGTATGAAGGTGGCTGGCTTGAGTTGCCTTATAGTAGGGGCTGGCGGCGCAGCAAGGGCTGCCGTAGCGGCTCTTAGGGAGTTGGGGTGCAATGATTTCGGCGTATTTAACAGGACGCCACAGAACACCGAGGAGCTTATCGGGGTCATCAGGGAAGGTGGTAGCGGTGCTGAAGAGGTACTGCCCAATGTGGATGTTCAAAAATGGAATATACTGGTAAATGCGACGCCTATGGGGATGTATGGCGACGATTCCATCCTTATGAAAATACAGAGGGCCGGCCACTTTAGCTTGGTCATAGATTTCGCTTACAAGAGGGGTTCCACGCGCCTAGCAAATGAGGCCGGCGTCGCTATAAGCGGTCTAGATCTGCTTATTGAGCAGGCAGCCCAATCGATCAAGATCTGGACTGGTTTGGATCCCGACAGAAGGGCTATGAGGGGTAGCATTTGAGCGTAACCGTCAGATCCAGCGGTGCAGTTTCCCTCCTGAATGCTATCCCGTCAGGTGTTGGTTCTGCCATGGGAGTTGAACTTCCAATTGAAGTCACCGTCAAGGAAAGTGAGAGCCTAGGTCTCATGGGTGATAAAACAGACGGCCTCATCGAAACTACATGGCAGCTCTTGGAAGGTAGGCTCAAGCGCAAATCAGGCATAGAATACAGCATAAGATCAGAGGTTCCAGCATCAAGGGGGTTGAAGAGCTCAAGCGGATTGACCATCGCTTTTATAGCGGCCGTATCCAGGCTTTTTGATATGAACCTCACGGACGAGGAGATGGTGAAGATCAGCGCAAACTCCTCCATAGCTGCCGGCGTCTCCGTTACAGGCTCGTACGACGATGCCTATGCGGCCCTTCTAGGTGGCATTGTGCTCACCGATAGCCGGAGTGGGCAGCTGATAAGAAGGACCATGCCACCGGACGGTATAGAAGTCCTGATAGCTTATAATGCACGTGTCAAGCCCATTGTGGACCCCTCAAGATATCGCGACCTACGGGATGAGTCGATGGTCATATGGAACCTCATACTGCACGGAGGGTTTGGTGTCCCTATCGTCCTTAACGGGCTTATGGTTTCTGCTATATGTGGATATGACTCTAAACCGCTTATTAATGGGCTGGCACATGGGGCTCTGAGTTGCGGTGTATCGGGCACTGGCCCATCAATCTTTTTCATAGCAAAGGATGGAGATGGACATCGGCTGGAATCTATCCTTAGAAGTACATCATTAAGGGGCTGGAGCACGATCCTGGTAAAGCCTAGGGTCAACAGGATTTCGGTGAGTTGTGTTGGCCTTTAAGTTGAAATATGGCTGGAAGGAAGGGGCGGCATTGGTACCGCCACCCAGCAAGAGTTATGCCCAGAGAGCCCTAATCGTGGCGTCCCTCGCCGAAGGTAGAAGCCATTTAAAGATGAGTGAGGTTGAAGCTGAGGACATATCTATAATGGTGTCAGCTCTGAAGGAATTCGGCGTTCAGATAGAGGTTGGCCATGAGGTAACTGCCATAGACGGTGGACACCTTAGGGCACCCGCGCAGCCGGTTAACTGCGGCCTGTCCGGGGCTACCATCAGATTCTTAACTTCATTTTCAACTTTAGTCCCCAATGGGTCAGTGCTCCTCACCGGCGAACCCGACCTTCTGAGAAGGCCCATAGGTCCTCTCATTGATGCTATAACAAAGCTTGGAGGAAGCGCCGAGTCCCTGAGGGTTAGTGGTTTTCCTCCAGTAAGGGTAAAGGGGGGTGGATTGAAGGGTGGGTTTGCCGTAGTCGAGAGCTCATCCTCCTCGCAGTTCATCAGTTCCCTTTTGATGGTTTCGCCTTTAGCTAAAGAAGGTGTACGGCTCGAGGCTAAGGGCTTGGTATCTAGTCCCTATGTTGAAATGACAATCAGTACTATGAAGGATTTCGGTGTAATGGTCAGAAGCGAGGGGATGACCTTCAGTGTGCATGGTGGAGGATATAATTACGCCGATTTTGACGTCCCAGCTGACATGTCGGCCGCCTCCTTCTTTATGTGCATGGCCGTGCTCAGGAATAGCGCCATCAAGATAGGCCATGTCAACCTTGCTCGGCCGCAGGCTGATTCCAAAATAGTGGATATTTTAAGGCTACTTGGGGTTACGGTGACAGTGGACGGAGACAGCATACAGGTCAGGATGAGGGACGGAGAGCTTCGTAGCGATGTTGAAATAGACCTGAAGGATTCTCCAGATATATTTCCTCCTCTAGCTACGCTAGGTCTCCTGATCCCCATTACATTCAGAGGGATAGCACATACCAGGCTAAAGGAAAGCGACAGAATAAGGGCCATGGGGACAGAGCTAACTAGGCTGGGGGCGAACGTCTTGACCTTTGATGATGGAGTACGTATTGTACCACCGAAAGATCTAAAACGCGGCGTAAGGTTAAATGGGTGGAACGATCACAGGGTCGTAATGGCGTTAAGTATTGCTGATGCAGCGCTGGAGCTGGACTGTACCATTGAAGGTAGGGACGCTGTGCGGAAGTCCTATCCGGGCTTCTTCAGGGATCTAGGGCTTATGGGCATCGAGGTTGAAAACGAGCATGTCCGATAATAGCTTTGGCCAGGCGCTTCGTATGACGTCCTTTGGCGAAAGCCATGGGAAGGCTGTAGGGGTGGTCATTGAGGGCCTGCCTGCCGGCTTGGTAGTCGACCAGGAAAAGATACAGATATGGTTGGACAGAAGGAGGCCCGGTCAATCGAAGTTGTCCAGCAATAGAAAGGAGTCAGATATTATAAATCTGTTGTCGGGCATATACAAGGATAGGACGACTGGGGCACCGCTTACGGCAGTAGTTCAAAACGAAGACGTCATGCCAGAGTTCTATAATGATATCGAGGCTGGCTGGGCTAGGCCTGGCCATGCCGATTACCCTGCTTTTGTCAAGTATGGCGGTTATAACGACCCCCGGGGAGGGGGCAGATTTTCGGCACGCATAACGGTTGGCTTTGTAATAGCGGGGGCTATATCGCATTCGCTGATCAAGGAAAGCCTTGGTATAGATGTTGTGGCATATGTAAAACGGATAGGGGCAGTTGAGGCGAGGGGGCTGAACTTTGAGGAAGCCTTAAATAGATATGATTATTCGATGAGATGCCCCGAAGCTGAAGCAAATGAAAGGATGGAGCAGGAGGTCTCCTCGGCTAAAAAGGACGGTGATAGCGTTGGTGGGATAATCGAGTGCCTTACGACGCCAGTTCAGCCAGGGCTCGGACAGCCAGTCTTTTCATCACTTGATTCGGAACTGGCCAAGGGGCTGTTCTCCATACCTGCCGTCAAGGCCGTAGAATTTGGCGCCGGCTTTCAAGCCTCAGGCTGGCGGGGTTCCCGTAACAACGACATTTATGAAATAAGAGAGGATGCTATAAGGACTAGGACAAACAACAGCGGAGGCATAATTGGGGGGCTCACTATAGGGGAGCCCTTGGTGATCAGGGTCGGGTTCAAGCCAACTTCTTCTATATATCTGCCTCAGCGAACGGTTAACTTTAAGGAGATGAAGGAAGGAACGCTCAGCCTTAAAGGAAGGCATGACCCCTGTGTGGTGCCTAGGGCGGTACCTATAGTGGAATCCATAGTTAGCTTTACGCTTGCTGATATGGCCATTCGTGGCGGTATGATAAAGCAGGTTCTGAGGAAGGACAGGTGATCACGATGCAGGAGGAGCTTAGAAAGGGGGCCTGGGAAGAGCTCAGGAAAATGATGTGGTCCATTAAAAGAAGAAGGGAGATATCTAAGAAGATAGGCCACGATAAGCGGCTGAACGGTGTGCCAACCGAGGATCCTGCGAGGGAGTCCGAGTTAAGAAGATGGGTGAGGTCAGAATTCGGTGAAGATAAAATTTACGGCATCGTATTGAACACGATTCTAAGGGATTCCATAGAGCTTCAGGGATATAGGCCGCGCCCTGCAGTTCAGAGCGCTATGGTAGATTCTACTGGTAGAAAAAACATATTTGCCAACATAGGCGAACCTCACTTTGAAGATGCTGACCAGAAGATTATTAGCCTTGATATCAATAAAGTGCCCATAGATAGGTATTCCAGCCCTGGGGGTAGTTATGATGTTAAACAGGGGCTCGCAGAATTCATGTCCGGCCTCCTGGGCTATAACGTTTCACCGGATGAAGTCATGTTCACGGAGGGGGGGCGGTTCGGCATCTACTCCGCACTGCTCGCTACTTCAAGGGGGAAGTCCACAGCCTTCTTCGATCCATCGTGGCCAGCTTTCGAGGAGCTTGCATGGGAAGCTAATGCAAGGCCATATAAATTCGCGCTAACGGACGGGACGTGGGAAATTAAGCTACCACCGGTAATCAGCGATATCGACGGCTCAATAATACTGAACTCCCCGAGTAATCCTACGGGCCGGATTATGAGCATCGAGGATCTACGTTCTCTAAGGGAATCGATGTCCAGTCGCGCTTACCTTATCGATGATGAATCCTATAGGGACCTGGTATTTGGGGAGAAGAAGGTTATATATCCAGGTGAAATTGGATTTGAACGCTTTGTTTGTATCTACAGTTTCTCAAAGGGGTTCGGCTTTCCCGGGCTAAGGATAGGGGTAGCCGTGGGGGATAGGGCGCTGATAAGCGAAATGGAGCGCATACAGCAGAAGCTGCTTACGTCGCCTCCAGTATATGACCAGGCACTTGCAATGGAGTTGATTAAACACAGGGAGGTACTAGAGGCTCACAGAATTGAATCGCAGAAGAAGATGGAATTGACATACCGGGCTATATCTGACAACAAAAGATATGAATTTAGCAGGCCCGATGGCGGACTCTACTTCTTCATACGGGACAGGATGAACGCCACCCCTTGGGTTTCACTTATGAGAAACGGCCTTGCTACGGCACCAGGCACATCCTTCGGCAATTATCCAAACTATTTCCGCTTCACCTTTCTCTTAAAAATGGCCGACCTCAATGAAGCTCTGTCAATCCTGAAGCGCTCATAAAAGCGCATAATATTTATAAGGTATAGATTTTTATTGATAGAGCGATAAAAATGGTTCGAGAAGTTCCTTTTAAGTCAAAGCCCATAGATGCTGACTTCCTCAAAAAGCCAGATGAGTACCCAGTGACCGGGAAACATCTGGAACATGAGATTAGAGCTGAAGGAAAGACACGACAGGACGCTGAGGGGAAGCCATACCCTACAAGGTTGGGCATTCACGGCAAGTCAGTGGCTGTAGACTTCGACAGTTGTATCGCTGATGGCGCCTGCATGGATGTATGCCCCGTCAACGTGTTTGAGTGGCTGCTTAATCCAGGCAAGTCTGGAACAGGAAACGATAAATGGCCGCTGTCCGCCGATGAAACAACGAAGTATATGACCGATAAAGCGGATCCGACAAGGGAAAGCGATTGCATATTCTGCATGGCGTGTGAAACTGCATGCCCGGTTACCGCGATCAAGGTAACACCACCATAGATCTTTTTATAAATAAATTGCAATAATATACACGCATTGGCCTATGGCGTGAATTTCAAATTTTTATATCCTGATAATTTTTATGTGATTCATAGTATCAGTGCAAATAGTACGGCCCGTTAAATTTTTTAGGTGTATATTTCAGTTCCTTTTCCTCTTTCTTCCTTGGGTGATTCTTCCCTTTGTATGTTTGCTTCAATCGTTTCAGCTCCCTTGATCAATTCTGAGACATCTATGCTGAGCCCGTAATATCTTCCTATAAGGTTTACGGCCTCCGCCGCAGCCCTTGGATCCAACCTTTCAGGGGAGGCGTAGACCAGCAGGGCAGCAGCCGGGAAATTCATTATTTCGAAATAATTCAGGAGCACAGCTACTGGGCCAACTATTATATGGTCATCCTCTAGGACTTCGGCTGATAACAGCTCATCGCGTGCCTCAAAGGCCCTAGTTTTAACTATCCTATATGAAGAGTCATCCCTTTTAAGGTTAACGTCCAGCCCTCCTATAAGAAGCACCTCCTTGACGCCCTTCTCGATCAGCAGCCTTCCTAGTTCCTTGTAAAATTCCACTTCATGTTCCTTCTGTACAGGTACCTCAACCTTCAGTGCGCTTATATCGTCATTGGTAAATATTTCATAGGGAGTGCTTATCGATTTTCCAATTACGGTCGATACGGGCGCAGCCAAGTCGGAGTCCAGGTACGCCAGCCTATGCATTCCTGCTTCCTTGATGATGTGCTTAATGCTCCAGTAACCGGCGGCACCTATCCCGTGAAAGCCTGCTATTAGGCTCTTTCCCCTGAAATCAGCTTCTTCTGGATAAAACCTTATATATACCATGATTGGAGGATGGTCTGTTTTAGGTAATCTAAAAACATAGCGGTAGAAGTATATTGAAAGTAAAAGTTTTGGGCGCTGCGAAAAAGGTTGGCTGTTCCGGGTTCCTGCTTACTTCGAGCGGCCAGTCGCTGTTGCTCGATTATGGTATTGAAACGAACAGGGAGATGATATATCCTCTTCACGTTAGGCCGAAGGAGATCTCTGCGCTCCTCACTACACATTCCCATCTTGATCATATAGGTGCAGAGCCTCTGCTTTACATAGATAAGAACATAAAGCACTACGCGACAAAGCCAACAATTCAGGTATCCGAGGTCCTGTTGAACGATCTATTGAAGATAAGTGGGTCGAAGCTGCCATTCACCCAGTCAGAGGTCAGAAGCCTGATTGACAACAGCAATGCTGTAAGGTATAATGAACCATTTAAGGTTGGAGACTTTCGTGTCACATTTTTGGATGCAGGCCACATCCCAGGAAGCGCCATGATATATATAGAAGAAGGAGATAAGAAGGTGCTTTATACAGGGGATATGAACCATTTGGATACGAGGCTGGTTCGCCCTGCAGTCAAGGAGATCAGCGGTGATTTGGATCTGGTGATCACGGAGAGCACGTACGCGCATGGCGATCATAAGGACAGGCTTGATGAAGAAAGGAAATTCATTGAATACTCGAGGGAAATAGTTGAGGGGGGAGGGACGCTCCTCGTTCCCGCCTTTGCCGTTAGCAGGGCCCAGGAAATAGCTGAAATTTACTATGAACTTGAGTTCAATGATGAAATTTACATGGACGGCATGGCCCTGAAGATCAACGAAATCTACCTTAATAATCCGGATTTCATCAGGGATCCTGAAATGCTCAGGAGCTCCCTTTCAAAGATTACATTTATCAAGGATTGGAGGGATAGGAGGAAGATAGTCAAGCGGAAGGCTTCAATAATTTCACCAGCAGGCATGCTCTCAGGCGGCGCTTCGACATTCTACAACGAACGCATAAGCGGAGATGATAAAAATGGGATAGCCATAGTATCATATCAGGTGGAAGGGACTCCCGGCAGGGAGATGCTGGACAATAGGATGATCTGGATAAGGGGGAGGCGCGCTAAGATCAAGGCTAGGCTTGAACAGTTTGAATTCTCTTCTCATTCCGGTCGGACTCAATTATTGGACTTCTTTAAGGGCATAAGTGGATCTCCTCGTGTACTGACGATACATGGTGAGCCGGAAAGTTGTGCGGGCTTAGCCAACGATCTCAACGGCATGGGCATGAAGGCGGTGGCGCCTTCCTTGGGTGATGAAGTTGAAATCTAGTAAAACCAAAACAATATCTGTAGGGGCGCTCGGTGACTATCTGATAGTTAACATGAAAGCATTCGATGCTGCTTCGGCGCTGTACAACCTTACTGCCGTGGCCGTAAGCGCAAGCACGCCTATTCCAACTGATGCATATAACTCCATGCGTAGACAGTACGATGGAGGACGAATCCTCAGCTTACTAGCCGGAAAGAGGGCCGGAAAGGCTGATTATCGCCTATTTGTTACGGATGTGGATATATATTCGGAAAGGTCAAAATTCGTGTTCGGTGTAGCCGATCCAAAGAGCAGGATAGCCGTAATTTCCGTGCGCAGGCTATCCTCCGACAACGCCTCAAGGGCCCTTGAAAGGACGATGAAGGAGGCGGCTCACGAGATAGGCCATCTGGTTGGGCTGGGCCACTGTTTGAACAGCACCTGCTTGATGAGTTTTGCGCCGGATGTGTTTGCAGTGGACAGGAAGCTTCCCATGTTGTGCCCAGATTGTTTAGCCATACTTAATAACAGACCCGATTGATCGCTGGTAACCATGGGTATACAGATTTGATACAATCTTGTCGAACGCCGCTTAAATGGGTAGATAATAAGGTGGTAATAACTGTACAGAGATGTTAACGTCGAAGAAATGGTTAATAGTTTTGCACATATAGGTTATGGAGTCGTATCGTGATTAAAAATGTTTGAAATTCTAACCGTTGAAGATATCGTCAGGATACCGCCGAGCAGCCTGGGCGGGGATTTCTATAAGGTCGCCATGGATACCATTAAGGCAAAGTACGAAAGCACCGTATCCAACGACTTGGGTTATATAATTCGAATACTGGATATAGATATTGAAAAAATGGGAAAGATACTGCATGGGGATGGCGGGACCTATCATAGGGCAGTTTTCAATGCGATGAGCTTCTATCCGGAGCTGGGCGAGGTGGTCGATGGTGAAGTCGTGGAGATAACTGATTTCGGGGCGTTCATTAAGATAGGGCCGGTTGACGCGCTTCTCCATATAAGCCAGGTGATGGATGATTACATAAACGTAGATCTGAAAGGGGGCATGATCGTTGGCCAGGCAAAAAGAAGGCAATTGAAGGTCGGTTCAAGGGTTCGCGCAAAGATAATAGCTATTAGCATGGGCAAGGGTACCAGCCTAGGTAAGATCGGTGTTACGTGCAGGCAGCCATATCTCGGTGCTCATGAATGGATAGAGGAGGACCTGAAGAAGGCAGCTTCGCCCAGCGTTCAGGAAAAGCCTCAGGCGCCTGCCGAGAGTGATGCTCCCAAGGGTGTGAAGACTAAGAAATGACTGAAGAAAGGGCCTGTAGAAAATGCCGGACCCTGACCAGGGATGATGTATGCCCTACCTGTGGATCCAGCGACCTGAGTCCTAACTGGTCAGGCATGGTTATAATATTGGATGTTCAAAAATCTGATGTCGCAAAGGCCATGGGTGTTACAAAGCCTGGAAGATACGCGCTGAACATTCTATAACGCTACCTCAATTTTGCACCTTTAGCATATGTATGAAATCAAGCCTAATTAATGAAATTATATTCGTTTGAACTGGACCATTGAGCATATAACCTTTAATAAAGGCTTGAAAAGGTATTGCACATGTCCTATAAAATTAATGAAGGCCTCAGGATGGAACTCAAGGAGCCCCTCGGCAAGCTTATACCCAATAATGAAATAAATCAAAGCTTTTTTACTGAACTCAAGAACAAAAGGATAATCACTGTTGGGGACAGGACAACGGAGGTGATCTCCAGTGCCGGCGTCGACATAATGATGGAAATAGTGGATGGACGGGAAAGAAGGGTTTCCAGAAACCCCCCCGAAAGCCATTTGCAGAGACAACTTATAATAACGAATCCCCCTGGTGAAATAACCGCTCAAGCGGTGGACACTATAAGGAAATGTCTGAAGGATGAACAAAAGGTGAGGATATATGTGGATGGAGAGGAGGACCTGTTAACTCTTCCTTCGATATACTATTCTGATCCAGGGGGGCTTGTGCTTTACGGTCAGCCAGGTCAGGGTATGGTCCTGGTTCGGGTTGATGGTAGCTCAAAGGAAAGAGCCAAAAGGATTATGAATGAAATGGGTATCAGTTTATAGCTCCTCTTCATCATCATTAGATAGTTCCCCTAGGGTGTAAATTCGATTGATCGGGTAATTTCTAACGGTAATTTTCGTTAAACCAGAAAAAGGTTTATAACATCCTAAACTACATATTTATCGATTATAGTTGTATCTGGGAGAACAAGAGCTTCAAGCAAAGCGAAGAATATTATCGGTGCTTCTGGACGAGAGTAGGAAATCAGTGGAAGCTACAAGGGAGCTTTCTGAGATGTATTCAAAGCTGGCCGGAACAAACATAGAAAGTTATAGGGTTAGCATCGCACAGGCATCTGCAGATCTAAAGGGTAGCCGAAGGGCGCTCACCCGCAATATTGCAGAAATGGGCACGATGTTACTGAATAAGGAAGATATAATGAGGGTGGCCTATCAATTTGAGGAGCTGGTGGACACCGTGGAAGGGGCTTCCTTCAGGCTTGCTCAGCTGGACATGAAGTTCATTCATAAGATAGGTGTGGACAGGGACATAGGAGAGCTTTTGGAAATGCTGGTTGACATAGTTTCCAGGATCAATGAAATAGTCAGGATGCTGCAGATCAATCCAGAGAAGACATCGGACCTTTTACCTCCTATTGAAGATATCGAGAAGAAGATTGATAACAGGTACAGGCAGGTCGTAGTTCAAATGTTAAATGCATCTACCGATTATAAAAACCTGATAATAACCAAGGACCTCGTAGAGAGGATAGACGAACTTTCAGACATATCTCTGAAGATTTCTGATTCACTGATAATAGTGTCAATAGGGATCTAGATGGTCTATTCCGCTGAATATCTACAGAGCAGGCTTATCGTGTGGGATAGGGGAGAAGCTAGGGAGCTTTATTCCAACGGATTCTTTGGAAAGCCGCTGGGCATAGCCAAGCCCAAAGGGGCAGATTTCGATAAGCCGCTTGTGCTGGACCTCATCGAGGGATACTACCTGGCTGAAAGGGGTAAGCTAATTGTCTATAATGAGGATAGGAAGCTACCACTAGCTGAACTTGAGAAGGAGTGTAGATCACAGCATACAAACTTCGAAATCAAGTACAGGGTATACAGGGGATTGAGGGATGGGGGGTTCGTCGTCCTGCCGGGGGTCAAGTTTGGCTGTGATTTTGCCGTGTATAAGAATGGCCCTGGTATTGAGCACGCTCCATACATAATGCAGGTGGTCAGCCCAAATTCAAACGTGGATTCAACTTACCTTGTCCTTTCGGGCAGGTTAGCTACTACAGTCAGGAAGAACTTTATAATAGCAATATCGTATGATAGGCCAAAACTGCTAGGCTTTGAATGGTGGAGACCTTAGGGCCAGGGACTGAGCTGCTATGTTGCCGACGCTAAAATCCTCCGGCACCTAAATCTTAAATAGCATTTGATATAATATATTGCGTGAACGACCAGTACTTAACCATTGACGATGTAAGTACGAATGGGAAGGCCGTCCTTCTGAGGGCCGATCTGAATACGCCTGTGGACAGCGACGGCAAATTGATCGAACGACTAAAGCTCGAAGAGGCCGTAGTATCTATAAATGATTTCAAGGATGCCAAGCTCGTCGTAATTTCACATCAGGGGAGGGTTGGCAGGGATGACTTCATAGAACTAAAGCAACACGCCGGTGTGCTGTCGGAGCTTTTACAAAGGGAGGTCAAGTTTGTGCCGGACGTTATGGGCCCTACCGCCATCCAATCGATAAAGGATATGAAAGACGGCGAAGTCCTGATGCTTGATAACCTTAGGCTTATGGCTGAGGAGAACACAGAAATAGACATGGTACAGGCGGCTAATTCCCATATGGTAAGGCGACTGGCCACCCTCTTCGACCTCTTCGTTTTGGATGCCTTTCCAACAGCTCACAGGTCCCATCCATCTATAGTCGGGTTTCCCTATTTTCTACCTACGGTGGCTGGTCGACTTATAATTAAGGAGTTAAAGGCCCTTAACATGATCTCAATGGTTGAAAAGGGCCCATATACCACTATGCTTGGTGGCGCCAAAATTAACGATAGGCTGGAATCCATCATATCTCTGATCAGGAACCACAAGGCAGACAAGGTGCTCCTAAGTGGCACCATCGGACTGAGCTTTTTGAAGGCGGCGGGAAGAATTGATGGATACGATGATTTGTTCGATAACTCAACTATAGGCGCCTGCGCAGCCCTTCTTGAAGAGTTCGGGGACCTTTTAGAATTACCTGTAGATCTAGCTTATGAGGAAAATGGTGAAAGAAAGGAGGTGCCGGTAGCCGAACTTCCGCGTGGGGTCAGCGTCTTGGATATAGGCTCCGGCACCGTTGACAGGTTTTCAAAGATAATAAGGTCCAGCGGCACCGTATTCGTCAGTGGCACCCCGGGCGTCTTTGAACGGAAGAACTTCGATGTGGGGACTAGGGAGATACTTATGGCGGTTGCAAAGAGCGCAGGCACTACAATAGTCAGTGGCGGTCATACCTCTACTGCGGTTAAGAAGCTGAACATTCCAAACTGGATAGATTACATTAGCACCTCTGGAGGGGCGCTTATACAGTACCTTTCAGGGAAGCCCCTTCCTCTGTTCGAGGCCCTCAAATATTCTGCACAACGCCTTAAAGATGGCGGCTACAGCGCAGCGCGGTGAGGGCCGTCATCTCGAATTGGTATCGATATTCAACCCCTGGATAAATTCCTTGACGATAGCTGGAGCATCTGAAGAGACCATCGGTTGACCGTGCCCAGGCAACAGCACCCTGAAATCAACCCCTATCAGTTTCTTGAGCGATGTCTTGGAAAGGTTAGGGTCATAGCTGAACATGCCTGGTGATTCCCTTAACTCCTTTCCGTTATATCTCAAAGCATCACCTACAAAGAGTACCTTCCTTTTTTCATCATGCAGTGCAATGCTTCCGGGTGTGTGGCCGGGAAGGTGAATGACCTTCAACTGACCTACTAGATCACCGTCGCTGAGCTTCAGGTCGGGCTTGACAGGCCTTGACCTCATGAATGGTGAGGATAACCTGAATAGAAGTCCCATGGCCCCTCTCGGATACGGATATGCCTTAATGCCACTTAAATAATCGGCATCATCTCCGTGAATCGCGATATTTGCTCCAGTCAATTCCTTCAGCCACCGGACCCCTCTGGTGTGGTCTACGTGGCAGTGTGTTATGACAAGAAGCTTAACGCCCTTGACGTCTGTTTTTAATTCTCTCTCTATATAGTTGATTATGGGCGTCGGTTTAGGCGAAATGGTTCCATCGACAACGGTCATAATACCATCATCATCAATGGAAATGTAGCTATTGGCATTGGTGCCATCCACCAGATGCACACCTGGTACTATCTCACCCATGGCTTCTGTTTAATAATCAGAACTATAAATGTATCATATTACATATTCAATTTCGTCGGCCAGTACTGGGACAGGCCGCCCCCCTTGCCTTTGAGCTGCCATTAACTCGCACGCAATCAGAAGTTTGTCTGAGCGTGTTGGCCTGGTGCACCTGGCTGGCTGTCGAAAAACTCCTTAAGGAAGTCCATGACGCCTTCGCAGAACGGCTTTTGTGTAATTACCTTTGCTATGGCCTTTAATGATTGATCTGCGTTTGCTACCGCGATGCTCATGTCTGCTACATTAAGAAGCGACAAGTCATTTTCAGCGTCGCCGAACGCGATTGTATAGGCATTCTTCAATTCAGCTAACTCTAGTAGCCTTTTAAGGCCCTGACCCTTGTTTACGCCGCGTGGGAGCACCATTATTGAATTTCTGTTCCTTTCAATAGACCAGTTTAGATCCCTATCTTTAATCGCATCAATGGTCTGCTTCTCGAACTGGTTTGGCACATACGCGATCACTTCGCCGAACAGAATAGGTAGGCCGAGGCCTTCGAGGACGGCCCTTATCCTTTTTCCTTCACTTTCATTAAGCAAAACCCTTTGATTCTCGTACTCTATTATAGCGCCGTTCTCCGCTATTATCCCATCTGCCGTCCCCGGCAGCGTTTTGTGAAGGAATGACATCCTCCTTCCGGAGCATACTATGAACTTTACATGGTGTTCTATCTTCAGGCTTTCAATCATGTTAACCAGCGGCGTGCAAAGGTTAAGGGACTCATCTGTTATAGTCCTGTCGTAATCAGTAGCTATGACGTATCTGACCATCGCCCTTTACCAACATCATCCATATTTATGTTTTGATGCCGAAGCGGAAGAGCCCTGTAGAATCGATTAATTTCAAGTGCAGTTTAAAAGGAGGTTAGGAAGCGGTAAATCTCAATTGCTTTAGATGAAATACGCTAACTTCCCTTAACAAGCCAACTTATTTTCATAAATATGGCAGACTTTATATGTCCTTTTTGTGATCTATCCATTGCAATATGCTTTCAGCGTTCAAGTTCAGGCGCTGCAAATATAAAATGTGAAAAACCCTTAAGCAATATTTGGAGATGAGCGGAGAGCTCGATAATTGAGCTATTTGTAAGATCTAGGAGATCTCAGTATAAGGTTCGGCTTTAAACAGCCTGATATATCGTTTAGCGGAATGTATTCTGATATATCAAACTGGTGACCAGTTTCAATAACTTATCTAAGGCTGTCAAGTAATTCATCTAGGGTTCATTCCGGAAGGTCAATTAGGGCCCTCCATCTCCGATCTCTATTCTGAAAGGCGCAGGTAGATATCCAATAGCTCTAATGCGCTCTTTATTCCCACCGCCGCCTCTGGGATGTCAGTATTCGAAAGGAATGATTTTACGCTGTTAGCCCTCCCTACGCCTAGGAAGGGGATCGCCCTAGCTATGGCTGAGCCCAGTATGCTGGTGCCCATGTACAGGGCCCTCAGCTTCCATATGTTGCGCTGGAACCAAGCGAGCGTCTCGTCCCTGTTATAAATGCTCATGGAAGCATACTGAAAGGCTGACAGCAGGTCCTGATCCTTTACCCTACCGGACTCCAGTAATTCAATGCCCTTCTTGAATTGATGCTTATAAGGGCTATTCATTATCGCAGCTATCACCCTGAGCTTTTCTTCATCCTTATTTGTCTCGGAATAAACTTTCATAAGGTTATCATATGAATTTTCTCGCATTCTGACATATGCTATTAAAAGAGCCTGTTTCATATCGGGCTGGAACCTGTTATATTCATCGAACAGCTGGGCTAGGGACTCGGCATACGAGTCGTCCACCAGTGCTAGCCTTTCGGCTACTATTCCCCTGAACATCAGGGTATTTTCATCGACCTTCCTGTTTAGGACGTTTAGCTGAGTTTTATGGAAGTCGGTAATAGCGTCCTTTGCGCGTCTTGGGGCTATGGAGTAGAGGGTCGCTAGCTGGGATGATGCCTCCCAGGCGGGTAGATACGAATCCTCTTCATAATAACGTTTTATAAATACGTAGTATTCTTCTATTGAATATTCACCTTTGAGCAGCAATGCAAATACATCATTCAGCAAACCCCATCTGTCGAACGGTGAATCCGCTGCGCGCCACGCCCTGTCCAGATCATCGTACTTAACCCTGTAGAAGCCGCTGGATTCTACATTTAGCTTTGCTGACTCTATTGACTTAGCGGGAACCTTCAGCTCCTTTTGAGCCATCAATATACTCCTGGTTTCACCATTGATCTTGGCGGTCAACGGAATGGGCCAGATCTGGCCTTCATCCTTACCGGCGAGGGAGAACCTCTCCTGGGACAGCTTGAGCCCATCAACTTCTGTCTTAACCCTTATAAGCGGATAACCTGGCTGTGTTATCCAGTAGTCCATTATAGACCTGACAGGCTGCGTCGCTGCTCTATCCAATGCCTCCCACAGTTGTTCGGCCGTCGCGTTTGAGTACTTGTGTCCGGCTAGGTAATCTGCTACACCCTGGCGAAAACGTTCAGCGCCCATATAGTATTCTATCATCCTCAATATGCTAGCCCCCTTTCCATAGCTTATATCATCGAATACCTGCTCCACTTCATCAGGTGTCTGTATTTTAACATGAATAGGGTGGGTTGTCGAGATGGAATCCCTGGTTAGCGCGCCGCCGGTCTCTCCGAGTATAAAATCGTACCATATCATCCAATCAGGTTTGAAACTATCTATAGCCTTGAAGCTCATGAAAGTGGCAAAGCTCTCGTTCAACCACAGATCATCCCACCATTTCATCGTGACCAGGTCACCGAACCACTGATGTGCTATCTCGTGAGCCACTACATCAGCGACCCTCCGCTTTGCCCTGTTGCTGCTGGACTGGCTTATCAGCAGTGCCGTTTCCCTGAACGTAATGGCTCCCCAGTTTTCCATAGCGCCATGAGCGTACTGAGGTATAGCTATAAGGTGCATCTTTGGTAGCTGATATCTGATCTTGAAATAATTTTCATAAAACGATATCGATGATTTGGCCATAGTTAGGCCGAACATTCCTTCGTTTGACCTGCCAGGTATCGTAGCAACTATCAGTTCAGTATCTCCAACCTTGTCCCTCTTCTCTTCAAACCTCCCAATCCCTACATAAAGAAGGTAGGTGGACATGGGGGGCGTGCTCATGAAAGCGACCGCTTTCTTACCCTTCCCATCCTCATTGGTGGATTCGATAGGCGAATTCGAGATAGCCTGCAGTTCATCGTCAATAATGACGGTTAACTTGAATCTAGCTTTCACAGAGGGGTCGTCCACACACGGGAACATTCGGCGGGCGTTCATAGCTTCAAACTGTGTAGTGAGCAGATGTGATCCATCATATGAGGCCTTGTAGAACCCGGTAAGGCCGCTGGAAACATTTCCGGAGAATCTTATCCCAATCTTCTCCTTTATCGGACCGGGGATCACAAGTTCATTCCCATCGTAGGTATATTTTACCTCCTTATCATCCACTGAAACCCCCTTAATTTCGAGCTTTGTAGCATTAAGCGTAATGCCAGAATCGGCCTTTACCAGAACTTCTTCGATGCCATCATACGATAGCTTCTCGTTATCTATGCCCAGGCGCAGATCGTATTGTTCAAGTTGCATTTTTATCTATTAAACCGAGCATGTTAAAAAGTTA
This sequence comes from Nitrososphaerota archaeon, assembly GCA_029786595.1. Taxonomy (GTDB): domain Archaea; phylum Thermoproteota; class Nitrososphaeria; order Conexivisphaerales; family UBA164; genus JAJZYL01. Next base: position 84,120 of record JAFLXO010000004.1, read on the forward strand.
TCTTCGGCTTGGTCTAACGGGGTAATTTTAACCAGCTGTATCCTCTCTTTGGCCTTTTAAAACGTTACCGGCTTGCCCGGATCTCTAGAACGAACATATAAAGATAAGGTCAACCGATTTCCTTAATGAATGAAAGAAGCTCCTGCATTGTAGGGCTGCCTCTGCTATCCACCTTCGTCACCTTAAATGCTCCGCAATAGTTCCCCATTTTTGCGGCCTCCAGCGGGCTCCTTCCCAAGGCCAAGAATGAGACAAAACCCCCTATAAATGAATCCCCAGCCCCTACTGTATTGATAACCTTATATCTCTTCTTTGAAAGGCTCACCCCTTTAATATCTACTGTGCCAGATGAATCGATATACTTGAAGCCATCCGATCCCCTTGTAATCACTATCACTGTCCTTTTTAAATCCAGATAATCCTCCAGGCCCGCAATTTCAAACTGATTTAGCAAGAGATAGTCTGCTATGGACGCAATTTCCGCCACCTTTCTTGGCTCTGTGGTAGCCCATGTACCAGGCGCAAATATCTTCGTTGCCTTTAACCCGCTCATCGCTTTTGCAAGGTCCAGCGGCGGGTCCATCATAATCAGAAAATCCGTCCCATGTAGGATCCTATCCACAGGCGCAGATCTTATGTGTGCCTGATCAAGGTCGCTGTTGGCACCACGGTAGCTGTTGATCTGGTTTTGTCCGGTATCGTCTATCAGTATATACGCTTGGCCGGTTTGATGTGCGTGCGATATCTTTACACCTTCAATATTTATTCCCTCCCTTCTAAGCAGCCCGAGCTGTTCTGCGCCAATTTCATCATCGCCTACACAGCCTATCAGATTGCAAGACCCAGAAAGCCTTGCCACTGCCGTGGCTACGTTGCCGCCCTTTCCTCCAGGTGACCTAGTTATCTCCTTTATGAAGGCCTGTTTTCCCGGAGCGACTATCTCACCAACGCGTATATTTATGTCTAAATTTATGGCTCCGATTACAGTTATCACGTTAAGATATTTCAAAGTTTAAGATATAAAGTTTAGTCGGCGATCTCAGTTATGGGGGTTTGATGGTTAATGACAATGGTACAATGACAGAAGTCAATGAAAGGTCGGTAAACGCCATGCCGCCGAAATGTTAAACTATAGGGTATAACTCCTATTTGATATGTCAGCGATTGAGATGGAATCCATATTCAGGGAAGGAGCTGATCTGGTTAAGAAGGGGGAACCTTACGCCCTCGTTACTGTGACAGAGTATAAGGGGCATAACGCCAGACACGAAGGCTCCATGATGCTAGTGAAGAAGGATGGTTCGATCGTCGGAACCGTAGGCGGCTCGGCGCTGGAGAAGTTCGCCATCGAAACCTCCCTTGAATATATCAAACAAAATAAATCAGCCACCGTAGACATAGGCCCAACCTCCAGCTTGGGGATGGTATGTGGTGGCAGCGTCAAGCTTTTCATAAAGTCGGTTCCGTCCAAGGATACGCTGGTGATATTCGGGGCCGGGCACGTGGCGATTCAGGTGAGCAGGTTGGCCAAAATGCTTAATTTCAACGTTATAGTGGTGGATGACAGGCCCGACTGGGCCAATCAGGAGAAGTTTCCTGACGCTGATAGGATTATACTCAATCAGCCCGAAAAGGCTATTGAAGATATTCCCTTCGGAAGAACTACCTACGTCCTGTTGATGAGCTATTCTGGGGAAATAGAAAAGAGGGCGCTTAAGCTACTGCTACAGGGTGAAACCGCCTATATAGGTTTGATATCGAGTCCGGTCAAGGCCTTAGAGTTCCTTGATTACCTTTCGAAGTACTTCGATTCAGAAGTTCTCAAGAGGGTCAGGGCACCCATGGGTCTGGACATATGTGGTGGCCAGATACCAGCCGAAATAGCGATGAGTGCCTTGGCCGAGATCCTTACGGTCAAATATGGTACAACAGGGCTTCCATTAAGCCGGACTGAAAGTCTGCTTGCCCAATTATCTAAGAAAAAAGCTTAGTTATTTCATCAGATGGAGGCTCATCATACTCGGTACTCTCCGGGCCCCTTAGGATTATGGCCGACGCCTTACCCACCTTCACGGTCCCTATTACAGCGGCCCTACCTCCGTAAGCCTGGAGTATCTTTTGCGTATCCTTCTTCCTTGAGGTGCAGATAAGCGCCCCACTGCCCAGAAGCTTCAGGGGGTCAACCTCTAGCAGATCGCATATGAGGGCGGTTTCCTTCCTTACAGGTACCAGAGGCCTTTCTATTTGGAAGGTGTAGCCGCTCCTGATGGCCATCTCGACAAGCGCCCCTATAACCCCTCCTTCAGTAGGATCATGCATAGAAATGACCCCCAGCTTTGCTGCGCGCAGAGCATCTTGCATTATACTTATATCATCCAGATATTTCTTGGCTGCCGCAATAACTTCAATTCCCAGTGATTCTATTTTTTTTGGATGATCAAAGGCGAGTATAGCCGTTCCTTCGATCCCGGCTTCATTGATCATTATGATATCATCTCCAGGCCTTGAATCTGCTATGCTTATAGGCAGCTTTCCCTTCCTTATCCCCATCTGCGCTACCGAGATGATAGGCCACATCAAACCTCTCGTTTCTTCAGTATGTCCGCCTACGATAGCTATACCGAGTGATCGGGCAGCCATATCAATATCAGCGGTGAGCCTGTCCAGTTCGACCTCTCCAAAGCCCTCAGGCAGCAGGATCGTCACCAGAGCCCACCTTGGTCTGATGCCTTTGGTAGCTAAATCATTTGAGGAGACCTGCATGGCAAGCCTCCCTGCCATTGATGATGTTTCGGTTATAGGATCGGTGTGAGTTACAAGATATAGGTTATTGGCTATTCTGATGACCGCGGCGTCCTCGCCCACGCCTGCGCCTGTTATTACAGCCTCATCCTTTGCCCCAACTCTTGAAAGTATGTACTTTTTTTGCATATTTATTGGAAGCTTTCCGATCATGAGAAGAGGATGCAGGTTAAACTATTTTAAGCCTTCCTCCATCTATTGTCAAGCTATCAAGCGTTGGGTCATAGCCCGATCAGACTAACTAATGTTCCAGTCCGATCGCCGGAACCTGCTATATAAATGGCTATGGTTTCCAGACCGATCTCCCCTTCCTTCCGGCAAAGTATCCTAGCGCGCCACCGACCGCACAGAATACGCCTGCCGATGCCGCCGTAATGCCTGAGAGGATAGGGAGAGTGTATACACCCATGACGAATAGGGAGAATATCGCCACCAGTGCCGCATCTGCAACTCCGAATAAAAGTGAAATCATGGCTGCACCGCTAAGCCTTAGACCATCCTTGCCAAGCCATATCACCAGTTCGGCTGCGCCGGCCCACCCAAAGTAAAACAGCGTCCAGATGGGATTGAAATAGGAAATCATGGAGAGGATGTAGAATGGGACCATCATGGAAAAGATGCTGCCGGGCTTGTGTACCATTGTGATCAGGGCGGCGAATATGATCCCTTGGGGGAGGTATACCAGAAGGTCTGTAGCTACGTAACTGATGGGGGGGACGTAGTAAACGAACGCCGGCACAAAGCCAGTCACGAACTGTGCTACGTAGAGAAGCACTCCGAATGATACCGTAAGGGCCATATCCTTCTCTGAGAAGTTCTTTGGAAACCCCTTTGATATTGATACCGCAAGGCCACCTATAATTAGAGCACTGGCCACCGCAATGGTTTCCCATTCCGCAATGCTGTTTCCGTGGTATAAGCTGAAGAGTGTGTAATTTATTGCAATTAATATAGCCGCAATTACCGCCGAACCTACAACTATTCCCATGTTACTTGTGCCTGACGACATGGATGGAGTATCCAACCAACATTTATATAAACGTTAGTTTTCACTATCAGTGTGAGCCCACTTATCGACACCAGTGGATTGTCCTTCTCCTACGAGGGGTCGAAAGAGCATACTTTTGAAGGATTGAGTATGGCGTTGGACCGTGGAGAACTTACCCTTGTGAGCGGGCCAACCGGTTGCGGTAAATCCACCTTCA
>JAFLXO010000050.1 GCA_029786595.1 Nitrososphaerota archaeon
TCGCAGCTCTGCATTTGTCCTTTCCTACGTCTATTCCGACGTACATCCTTCTTCATTTCACCTCCTTTTTCCTATGTCGCCGGCATCGGGCTGCACTCACTCATCCGGGCGTTATGCCCAATTCTTTAGCAGCTCAGGATTCGCCCAGTCATACTCACGGTCGCTTGGACCATAGGCGCCTCGGGCTTGCCAGCCTATCAGGTATGGAGGGCGTCTTTCATAAAGTCATACTCAAAAACAAAAGCTCTACGGCTCAGTCCCACAGAAATGGTTCTGGCCAGCCGCTCTATCCCCGTTTGTCCACCCTAGGCTGCGTCACCTCCTTCCTCTTCCGCGGCGACGTCGCTGCTTCTGCCGTCTAGCTTCGACAGCTTTGACCTGGTGAGCCCTTCGTCCTCCCACCTCCATCCCTGTTTTGTAAGCATCATGCTGTACATCATCCTGGCAAGCTTCTTCATGGTCAATACGTGGGCCATCTTCCCCGAACCGGTCCTCCCCTTCACCTTGATGTAGTAATCATGTATGACGCCGCTACGCTCCATCACCGTGTTCACGGCTATGGAAAGCGCCCACCTGGCCCTAGATGGACCGTCCTTGGACATCCTTCCGACCCTCCTTATCTTCCCGCTCTCCCTCGTCACGGGGATTATGCCGAGGAAGCTGGCCAGGTGGTCGAAGTCGGGGAACCTGTGGGGATCCCCTATGTACGATGCGATAAGGGACGCCAGGTAGTAGTCTAGGCCGGGTATGGTCATGAGCAGCTTCGCGTATTCGTCCTCCCTGCACAGCTCCCTTATCCTCATCTCCACCGGCCCGCACTGCTTCTCGAAGAACTCAAGCCTGTCCATCATTATACTGACCACCAGGTCCCTGTCGTCACCGAAGCTCAGGGACCTGATGGCCCTCCTCCTCAGGGCCGAGAAGTTATCAGAGCCAGACGGGAGGGACCCGTATACCCCCTCCCTCTTCAGGTACCCTATGACCGAGGCCTTCATGGAGCCAATTTCCACCCCCAGCCTGACCCTCTGCACGAGCAGGTCCCTCCTCATCTGCTCCTTCCTATCCAGCAGGTGTGATTCCGGCAGCATGCCCACCATCAGCAGCTTCGCAATCTTAAGGCTGTCCACCCTGTCGTTCTTCTTCTTTGACTTCGTAATCCACTTCAGCTCCTTTGGGTGGGCAACCGTTATGTCCTCGTACCCCAGCTCCCTGAGCCTCCTGTACACCGGGTAGGCCATCCCCGTCGCCTCAAACCCTATCCTTGCGTCCTTCGGCACCCTCTCTGCGAACGCCCTGTACCCTTCCTCGTTCATGGAGAAGTCGAACACGTCCTTCACGTCACCGTCCGGCGACAGCGTAGTGCTCACGCTTACGCTGTCACCAAGGTCTATTCCTACGGATTCCTTTGTCGTTATCATATTCCCTTTCTTTCCATTCTTCCCTTTATCCATTTTTCATCTGCCTCCGATGGCGGCTCCCCGGTTGACCGGGAGCCGTAGCAAAGGGACGGCCGTTCAGGACATTTACATATCAATCAAAAAACCGTAGATGATTTATGCATGCGGCCGTGCATGCGCACGGCTCACGCCTTATGTATAAAGGAACAAATTTTTTACTTTCACGTTTCATGGTAACGCATGGTAGACATTCATAGCGCCGACATCCAGGCCAAGCTGAAGGACATACAAAGACGATTACATCAGGGCCGAGTACCTCAAATCACATCCGCAGAAGGAGAGAGACTGGATGACTTACGAACAGCGTTTAGCCAGGAGGATAAAGGAGGCTATGAGGTCGCTTGAGCCGCTCATACACGAAGCTGCGACAACCATAAGGGTCTGCCATGAAGCTGACAGGAGGGGCAGGCCGGAGTCCCTGACCCTGGAGCAAAAGGTGAAGCTGCTGCTGATCAAGCAGCTTGTAGGCGAATCTAACAGGGTGTTTGCCAACATGCTGGACCTGTTCTCAATGGTGTCCGGCATGGACGTCTCCTATAAGACCGTCGAGAGGCTTTACTCAGACGATATGGTCATGATGGCCCTGCACAACCTGCACGTGCTTATACTGAGGAAGAAGGGGGTCAAAATATCCGATCCAACAGGGGATGGCACGGGCTACTCCCTGACAATCAAGAAGAACTATGAATCATACGCCCAGAAGTTGAAGGACAAGGCCAAGGAGAACGGGGATAACAAAGGGGATGATGCCAAGCCAAGGAGGAAGAGGCTCTTCGCCTATGCCTTCACCATAATGGACCTGAACACCAGGCTGTACCTGGCCTGTGGGCACAGCCTGAGGTCTGAGAAGGAGGCGTTCGAAGGCGCAATGGCGATGCTGTCACACACCGACGTAGAGCTGAGCTCCATGAGGCTGGATCGGTACTACTCATACCCGACTTATGTGAACGCCTTCGGTGGGGAGACTCGAGTGTACGTCATGCGGAAGAGGAACTCCACCCTGAAGGGCTCACAGAAGTGGAAGGACACCATGAAGGAGTTCATCACCAATACCGTAGGCTACCTTGAGGAATATCACAAGAGGAGCAACTCGGAATCGGGCTTTGCACAGGATAAGAAGCTGCTGGGCTGGACGGTCGCACAGAGGAGGGATGACAGGATCGGCTGCGCATTGTTCTCCATGGAACTCTGGCACAACCTGTTCAACCTGGCATCGTAGAATAAAGTCTCACAGCCAGGACTTGAACTGTCCGAGTTCGGTTCCGTATATGAGAAGGTTAAAGCAAAGTATGAAGAATATGAGAGGCAGAGGCTATCGCAGAGGCCAAGGAAAAATAGGGTCGGTGCAGGCAGGCCCTTTAAGCTGTCCCTGAGGGACAGGCTGCTGATGCCGTTCGTCTACTGCAGGCTTTACATAACTTCGACCCTCACCAGCTACCTATTCGACCTGGACCAGAGCAACGTGCTCACTAAAGGACATGAGCAAGCTGGAATCCCTTGTCAGGGAGGTGGTGCCCATCCCCGAAAGGATCTATGCTGCTACGAGGAGGGCAAACACGCCGGAGGAGGTCGAGAAGTATTTTCCAGATTTCAGAGCGTTCATAGATAGATGCGACCGAGCAGGAGATACCCAGGCCCGGAAGGAGCGGCAAAAGGAGGAGCCACTATTCCGGCAAGAAGAAGAGGCACACCGTAAAGACCCAGATCACGGTGAACGGGGATGGCCTCATAACGCACAAGGCTAAACACGCCAGGGGAAGGAGGCACGATTATGACATATTCAAGAAGAGCAAACCTAGGCTGCCTCCAGGCGTAGAGCCCACCCTGGACCTCGGCTACGAGGGCGTCCAGAAGGACTTCCCTGAATTGAACGCGCACACGCCAATCAAGAGGAGGAGAAAGAATGAGAAGCTGACAGATGAACAAAGGCTTTACAACAGAAGGCTAGCGAAGGCTAGGATAGTCGTTGAACACGCATTCTCCAGGATGAAGAAATTCAGGGTGATGAGCAAAGAGTTCAGGAACAGGCTGAAGAACTATGACATGATGACCGATATAGTAGCCGGCCTGGTTAACCTGAGGATAATGGGTACATAAACGGGGCACCCGAGCTAGTGACATATGAACCTATTTCAAAACCCTCCACAGTATCATGATGCAAGCTAATTGTATTAAGCTCAGAAATAAGTTAGGTATCCTCTCATACCTTATCGTTATCTTCCGATAGTTCTCCATCCAGCCGAAGAACCTCTCTACGTTGTACCTTACACCGTGATACATCGGTCTGTCGAACCCCCCTGGCCTCCCCGGCCTGGCCCTTTTCTGCGGGCTCTCCGGTATCTGCTGCCTTATGCCCTTCCTGTCCAGGTACATCCTGTTCAGGGAGGGGCATGTTATATTTTGTATCGGCATATGCCGTCTTCGGCCTCGGCCTTCCCCTTCCGTGCCTTATGCATATCGATTCCATCAGCGGTATGAGCTTCCTCCCCTCCAATTGGCCCAAAGCTTGTACATTTCCATGATCTCCTTTGGCTCGAATTCATGCTTGGTCTCTAATTCCTCCAAGACCTCTACGGGTTTCTTCCCTTGATCAAAAAGTCTGAAACATTCTGCAGCAAGGGCGCTCTGACTTGCATGGGGTTGTGTGCTGGCGTCGGCCTGGCTCACCTCCATTCCTTTCTTGATCTTTTCTATCTGACTTTTGGACCAGCCGGTGTTCCGCGCGGCCTCCCTTACCCCCCTGCCCTCGGATAGCAGCTTCTCGACCCGCTGTCTTTCCACCTGTGTCATTGACCTTCGGCCTCTTAACGTGCCCATGCGTCCATGTACAGTGTCCACAACATTAAGCTTTTACTTCATGTGGTAGCTGTCCACAGCGTCCACAAACATGATCTAATGCTTTAACTGGGCCGTCCACATCCATAGCGTCCACATGAACGATATTGGGCCTGGTGTCTAGCGGTATCTTACTGCAAATAATTATATTATTTCGTACTGTTCAGTTTGACTTGGGGGATCGTTCACCTTTAACAATGACAGAAGGACAACCGAACACAAAAGTACCGTTTAAAATCGTACATGACCGTCTACGTACATGTGAGACTGTGTAAAAATTACCTACATAATTCATATTTTATAAAAGCCTAATGCAATTATCATTTAATTTGTATTTTATATTCATATAAATACTGATTATTATAATATTTAATAAGTCATGACTTAAATTCTGAACCGATGGGTTGCCTACACCATATCGACATACCATATAGGCCTAATCAGCGCGTTCCCACATTCTAGCCCTGTCTTTTTCTTTCCTGTCCCTCCAATATATTTTCTAACCATAGGTAAGGTCATCTATAGCACTGCGCCGGACAGAAGGCGAATAGCTCTATTTTGGAGCCCAAGTCGGAGAGGGAGGATGGGGCGCCTATTCGTGGGTCATTATACCTAGAAGGGTGTGAGGCAGCCCAACTTCCTCATGAAGCTCTATTATCGATGGAGATAAAGGAAGAGATCATGAAAAAGTTTTCACTGCCTCATATTAGATCAACGTGAGCCGGGCAAAGATATGAGGTACCATATAATCTTTTCAACATGATCAATATCGTGCAACAAAGTACCATCATAGATAGATTTAAAAGTAAGAAAAAATTAAAACCATTAGGAAGAGCGAAAAATTAATGATTGCAAAAGTGAAATTCCAAAAGAAAATATTAAATTTTTATCTCGAAAGGCATTCTGATTTTGCGGCGTTTTATCAAGTTTTTGTATCAAAATCGTATCCTAATTTAATGGTAAAAATCCAGAAGGGAGATGTTGTTATAGATGCTGGTGCTAATATAGGCGTGTTTACAATTATCGCTTCAACTCTTACTGGGACTAATGGCAAGATTATAGCCATAGAACCAGACCCAGGAAATATAAAAATTCTCAAAAATAACATTAAATTGAACAATTTAAAAAACGTTGAAATTATAGATAAAGCGTTATATAGAGAATCTGGGAAGAAAATTAAATTTAATTTAAATGACGTTAAAATTATAACTGATAAAAAAGAAGAGGGCACTAAGAATATAGAAGTGGAGACTACAACTTTTGATGATATTATAACTCAAAGGGCGATACAACCACATGTTTTAAAAATGGATATTGAGGGTGCTGAAAAATTTGCGCTGTTAAGCGCAGAAAATACAATGAAGACGTTAAATTATTTTGAGGGTGAAATTCATAGTAGAGAAGATTTCGATGTACTTATGAACTTCTCAAGCTTATTTTCATTTAAAAGAGAACCTATTGAATCAATGCATAATGTATTTTCATTTAGTATTAAACACCCTTTAAAAATACTGAAATTAGAATTTTATAATAAATTTAGAACAACTAGAAGAGTAATATTATCATCAGTACATCATTCTAGGCCATCAGAGTATCCTATAATTATAGTCGGTGAAAGATTGTTCCAGTAAGCATATAGCTTAGAATTTACCATGCAGACAACATATGCAAGGAGATAAGGACCGGTCCCCAGAAGTTAATAATTGATGCAAAGAGCTGTGGAAGGAGAATTATAAACAGGGTAAAAATGCCGGCATAAAACCGCCCTGAATTAAGAGTAAGTAATATAGACTGATAAAACACAATATAATAAACTAGCCATATATAATGTCCTGTGCCTTTGTGCTAAAATTTATATTAAGAGGCTTAGCGCTTCTTTTCATAGCCCAAAATAGCGCCTTTAATATGTACAATGGGTTACCATATCCTTCACTCCAAAAAACGTAGCTTAAAGGTATTAAATAAATTAAAGAAAATAGAGCCCCCCCTAATTGGCCTTCATTTAATATCATTGATCTAAATAAGTGGCTGGTAAAATAATAACCCCTTAATGTTTTTCTTATCTTTGAAGTGGTTCCGCTGCCAAAATGTCTTATCATAATTTTTGTAGTGGATAAAATCCTTGGTTTGTATTTATGTGACCTAAATATGAGATCCATTTCATCAAAATTATAAGGTTTCATTTCTTCATCAAATCCCTTCAAAGTTAAAAACAAATCAGTAGATATTAAAAAGGCAGCGCCGTGGACCATCTCTACATTAAACATAAGGTCTTTGTCAAGTGAATCAAAATCCCGACCATTCATAAACATATAAGCTTTATATTTAAGAATCCCGGTACCGCACTTTACGCCAACCGTCTGTATCCTATTGTTATTAACGTTTAATATAGATGGACATAAAATATCTGGCCTTTCTTGATTCCAAATGTTAATTATTTTTTCAAAGAATTTTTCCTGCGAAAAAAGGACGTCAGAATCGACGAACATAAGAATTTTACTGTCTGTATAGTACGCTCCTGCGTTCCTATTTTCAGGAAGCGACCTTTTGGTTACTGTTTTTATTAATTTAATATGGATGTTTGATTTATTTTGGTTAATTTCATTCTGGTAAAAATATAATCTTTCGAATGTTCCATCATGGCTGCAATTATCTACAAGAACAACTTCTATTTTCAGCTGTAGTGAAGTTTCTACTACTGATCTTAAACTAGCCAAAAAAGTATCTACTAAATCCTTGTTATCTTGGAAAACTGAGATGACACTAATATCATACATTGTATTATTTCACTTTAATTAACTACATTTATGTTAGTTTAAAGCTTTTTGGGGACCCTCCTTTGTTGTGTTTTATCGATTGTGGAAATCTTTTATCCGGCCTGCTAATCATAAATCCAAGTGGAGAAATTGCGCCAAAACCGCTTTATTCAGTGCAACCGAATCTCTTTTACAGCCTGACCATATGCTCTTAGAGCGCTGCCGCGAGTATGCTGTTCTTGGATTTATGAGAAGAGGCGTGAATAAAAAAGGATGAAGATAGGCGTTGATGCCCATAAGAAAAGGTGTGTTGTAGCGATGTTCGCTGGCAGCACTAAGCCAGAAATATTTGAGTTCAGGATAACAAGGGAAGATGTTGATGAATTTATGAACAAGGTGCCTCAAGGATCAACTGTAGTTATAGAATCAAGCACCGCTGAAAAGACCCTGTCAATGGTGCTGTCTGAAAAGTATGAAGTAAGTGCACATGATAGCTCCACCTGAAAGGAAGCCACAGGTAAAGACTGATATCTATGACATTTTTATCCTTTGCTGATCACCGTCCTGAAAAGGCTGGCATACATCTATTCGGGGATTCCCCCATTTTCCTTTTCACCCCTACGGAGAGCTTTCCCTATTCAAGAAACGGGGATTCCCCCAATCGGTCTTCCAGGGCTTAAGTTCTTCGTAGGTTAAATTCCTTTTCAGCATCCAGTACGCATAAGCTACCATCTTTCTGGCTATGGCTATTGTGGCCCTCTTTCCACCTCTTTTATGCTCGATATTAAGGTAGCTTTCCTTCAGGTGAGGATCAACCCTTATCGCAATCCCTGCGCATTCAATCAGATTCCTTCTCAGCCACCTGTTACCTGCAGCTGTTATATGCCCTGAATAGCCTTTGTCACCTGATTGATGTAAGGAAGGCACAAGGCCGATGTAGGCTGCTGCATGCTTGGAATCCGGGAACCTGTTGACGTCACCCAGTTCCGAAGATAGAAAAAGTGCTGTATACGGTGCTATGCCAGGAATTGTGTCAAGCAGCTAGGCATTTTTATCTGACATTACAGCGAGAACTATGTCTGCATCAAGTTCTTTTATTAATGATTCGGTTAACTCAAGGTCCCTTACCCTTATGTCTAGCTCCCTGAGGCCTAATTTCTTTAATTCCTCTCTGCCCTTTTCAGTAAATGGTGCCTTTATTTTAATCCCTTTCCTCTTCAGCATCCAACTGATAGAGGTCTTGAGCTGTGCCCTTCTGAGCCCATAGTTTACCCTGTCCTTGACCAGATACCTTTTTTCCATCGTACTGCCGTCTGCCATATATGATTCTGGCAAGTAATTGGTCCTTAGCAGATCTCCCAGTATAAATGAATCGCTCCTGTCATTTTTTGTCTTGCTTTCGGCTATGAGCTTGACCTTTGATGGATTGGCAACGGAAACGGAGCACGATGGAATCCTTCTAAGATCTTCATATATTGGCTTGATGAAGCCCACTGATTCTATGGCAACGTGCTTTTCCTCTGCAGGAAATTTGGATACAAATTCAGACAGTTTTCCTGTTGGAAGCCTCTTCTCCAATAATGCTGTGCCATCCTTACCAAGCACAGCAACCTGCGATTCCCTTTCATGGACACCCACGCCAAAATAAACTTCCTTTGAAGCCATACTGTAAACATTGCCTTTCCTCCTATTTAATTCTCTCATGTCATAGTAGTCAAGAGGGATGCGGTAAAAATTGTCATGGAGGATGAGCTGGGATACGCAAGGAGGGTCTATGTGCCATCCCCATATATTGAAGAGCTCAGGATACTCATCTCAAGGGTCATTGAGCTTGGGTCAAAGATCTCTACTGCAAAGAACCAGGTGCATTCACTTGTGGAAAGGAACATGCTCCAGTCAGAATTCGAAGGGATTTCTGACATGTTTGGCGTTGAAGGGCTTGAAAAGCTGGCAGGCCTCAAGTTACCGGAGAGGGAATCCAGGGCCCTCTGGATGTACCTTGAGGAGCTGAGCATCTACGGTGGACAGCACAAAGCGCTTGAAGGGGAATTAGCCAAAATAGATAGCATCTAATGATGAGGACTGCAGGCTGTTGATGACCATACCTGGCGTGGGGTCCTTCTCTGCAGTCGCAATAAAGGCAAGGATTGGGGAAATAGGCAAGTTTTCTGACAAGACGAAGCTTGAGTCATATGCCGGATTGGTTCCAAGGTCAGCTAACAGCGGCGAATACATATCAAAGCACAGGCACATAAAGCACGGGGATGATGTACTGAAGGTGGCGCTTACCACCGCTGCAAGGGGAGCAATGCGCTCAAGGTCAAGGACCTCAGTAAAGAAGCTCTACAGCAGGATGATCAGTCAGGAAGGGCAAGGCACCACAGGATGCTCAGGTTG
>JAFLXO010000051.1 GCA_029786595.1 Nitrososphaerota archaeon
GCAGCTGGTGCAGCCCTTTATAGAGCCACGGTTCATTCATCCATAGTGGGTTTCCGTTCAAAGATTGAGGCCATCTATAAAACCGATGGGGCAATATACATCAAGATGCCGTCGTCACCTATAGATCTGCCGTTTGTAATACTCATGAAGGCATTGGGAGTGCAGAGCGATAGGGAGATCGCCGAACTCGTTTCTATGAAAGGTGTGATGCAGGAAGAGCTCATTCCATCATTTGAGAAAGCAGAGGAAGTAACCAACACAGACGACGCGATACTTTATATTGGAAACAGGGTAGCTCACGGAATGGTTGATGAGATTAGAATTAAAAGGGCCGAGCAGATGCTTGATGTATACCTCCTCCCTCATCTGGGAAGGGATAAATCGGGCAGGATGGATAAAGCAATATTCCTTGCTGAAATCATTAACAAGTTACTTGAGCTCAAACTGGGGTATCTAGAGCCAGATGATCGTGATCATTACGGAAACAAGATAATTAAATTCGCAGGCCAGCAACTAGCTGACATATTCAGGACATCATTTAGGAACTTCATTCGAGATATGAAGTATCAGCTAGATAGGATGGGCCAAAAGAGGGGGCCCAATATAATAACCGCCGTGGTCAGGCCAGGCATGGTTACCGACAAGATAACAAACGCTATAGCCACAGGCAACTGGGGAAGGGGCAGAGTCGGAATAACCCAATTGTTAGACCGTACGAACTACCTATCAACACTGAGCCACCTGAGGCGTATCCAGTCCCCTCTGAGCAGGAGCCAGCCAAATTTTGAGGCCAGAGACCTCCATGGTACACAGCTTGGGCGTATTTGCCCGACGGAGACCCCAGAGGGCAGCAATTGTGGGCTGGTTAAGAACTTAGCGTTATACGCTATAATTTCAGTTTCTACGCCCTTTGTAGAATTATTAAAGAAAGTGTATGATGCGGGATTGATTTCATTTGAAAAGGGCCTGAAGCTGGGTTACAGTAAGGTGTTCATAGACGGTAAGTTTGTAGGGTACGCCGAGGATCCATTTAAGACCGCCTCTACTATGAGGGCCATGAGGAGGAGGGGTGAAATACCGCCCGACGTGGGCATTTACACATATGAGCCGGAAAACAAGAACGCTGGGATCAGGCTTTTTATTAATGCCACTGCAGGCCGCGTTCTGCGGCCCTTAATAATAGTTGAAAACGGCGAGCCTAAGCTTACTTCTAGGCACATAGAAGGGATCCAGGCTGGCAGAATAAACTGGCGCGATCTGCTTGTGGAAGGGGTCGTGGAACTACTGGATGCCGACGAAGAGGAAAATACGCTTATAGCAGATGAAACCTCTGAAATCAGTAAGGCAACTACACATCAGGAGGTCTATTCTCCTGCAATGTTGGGCGTGACTGCATCGCTTATACCATATATAGAACACAATCAGTCGCCAAGAAATACATACGAGTCAGCAATGGCAAAACAGGCTCTAGGGCTGTCTAATTCAAACATAAACCAAACATTATATGTAAGGCAACACCTACTAGAATATCCACAGATTCCATTAGTGACTACAAAGGCCCATAAATTGCTTGCTATGGAGGACAAACCGATGGGCTTTAATGCTGTTGTGGCAGTCCTGAGTTATGAGGGATACAATATAGAAGATGCCCTTGTTATCAACAAGGGGAGCATAGAAAGAGGCATGGGCCGTTCATTCTTCTATAGGTTGTATGAATCAGAGTCCCAGCAGTATCTAGGAGGCCTTAAGGATAAATTTGAAATACCAAGCCCGGAGGGAAATATAAGAGGGTACAAGGGTGAAAAGTTTTACCGGCTACTAGAAAGCGATGGTATAATAAGCGCTGAAAACAATGTAAAAGGTGGAGATGTACTGATAGGAAAGCTGAGCCCACCCCGTTTCAGTGAAGAATATAAGGGGATAGAGACCCACGGCCTGTTTATGAGGGACACTTCTGTGGCAATGAGACCAAGTGAAACCGGTGTAGTCGACATGGTAGCCATGAGCCAGTCTCTGGATGGTAACAAGATGTACAAGGTGCGAGTGAGGGACCACAGGATACCCGAGCTTGGTGATAAATTTGCTTCAAGGCACGGACAAAAGGGGGTGATAGGCATGATAATGCCGTCGGAGGATATGCCTTTCACTGAAAGCGGTGTTATCCCTGATCTGATAATTAATCCGCACGCATTTCCGTCGAGGATGACGGTGGGGCAGTTCTTGGAGTCGCTAGCCGGAAAAGCCGCGGCCCTGAGGGGCAGGACCGTGGACGCTTCACCGTTTACCAGCGAGGACCCAAAATCGCTTGAGGAAACGCTCAGGAAGTATGGTTTGCTTCCCAGCGGGAGGGAAGTCATGTATGATGGAATAACGGGCCGGAGGTATCAGGTAGACGTTTACCTGGGAGTTGTCTACTATCAAAAGCTCCATCATATGGTAGCCGATAAGATACATGCTCGCGCCAGAGGGCAGGTACAGATGCTGACAAAGCAGCCTACCGAAGGAAGGGCCCGCGGAGGCGGCCTTAGGTTCGGTGAAATGGAAAGAGATTGCCTTGTGGCATACGGCGCATCAATGGTGTTAAAGGACAGGCTATTAGAGGAGTCGGACAAGACAACCATGTTAGTTTGTGAAAGATGCGGCCTCATAGCTTACTATAATACAAAGAGCAAGAAATATGAGTGCCCGATCTGTGGGGATGCAGCGAAGATAACGAAGGTGGTTGTTGCATACGCGTTCAAGCTCCTCCTGCAGGAAATAATGAGCTTAAACATAGCCCCTCGGCTTGAGCTGAGTGATCAGGTCTAGGTGATTATAATGATGATGAATGAAGAAGTTAATAAAAAGGTATCCGCAATACGGTTTTCAGTATTTTCTCCTTCTGATATAAGGAAGTACTCGGCCGTCGAAATAACGGTTCCAGAGACGTACGACGAAGACGGCATGCCAGTACAGGGGGGACTTATGGATAACAGGCTAGGAGTGCTTGAACCAGGTCAAAAGTGCGCCACCTGTGGTAACTTCGCTTCTTCTTGTCCAGGGCATTTCGGCCACATAGAGCTCGCTGAACCTGTGTTACACGTTGCATTTGTTAACGATATTCATAAGCTTCTTATATCGACTTGCAGGAATTGCGGCAGGCTCTTACTGCCCGATGAAGAAATCAAGAACTATCAAGAACAACTGTCCAAGAAGGGAGCGATAAATATCAAGGAAAGGGTAGCTAAGGAGGTCCTTGCAAAGGCTAGGAAGACCAAAATCTGCCCATTCTGTGGTACTAAGAAACTTGACATAGAATTTACCAAGCCGCATATGTTCCACGAGATAATTGAAGGCGGCGGAGCTCTTAGGCTCATGTCCGTAGCGATAAGGGAGAGGTTGGAGAGAATCACCGACTCCGATTATGAATTGCTAGGGTATGACCCTAAGGCGGCTAGACCAGAGTGGTTAGTGCTGCAGGTTTTACCTGTCCCTCCGGTGGTGGTAAGGCCCAGTATAATACTTGAAACCGGCGTAAGATCGGAGGATGATTTAACCCACAAGTTGGTTGACATTTTAAGGGTAAATCAGAGGGTTTCAGAATCGAAGGATTATGGTACACCACCCCTCATAGTTCAGGACCTGGTGGACCTGTTGCAGTATCACGTTACTACATATTTTGACAACGAGGTATCCGGTGTGCCTCAGGCGCACCACAGATCTGGGCGTCCATTGAGAACACTTGCTCAGAGGCTGAAGGGTAAGGAGGGAAGATTTAGGGGCAATCTTTCCGGAAAAAGGGTGGACTTTTCCAGCAGGACAGTGATTTCACCTGATCCGAACTTGGATATTTCAGAGGTTGGAATACCTGAGGAAGTAGCGAGGAAGTTGACAATAAGCGAGAAGGTTACGCCCTGGAACATAGAATTCCTCCGAGAACTGGTTAAAAGGGGGCCAGAAACCTATCCTGGGGCCAATTACATAATCAGGCCGGATGGCATCAAGATAAGGTTGGAGTATGCTGTGAACAGGGATGCTATGGCACAGGCGCTGGATATTTCTTATGTTGTCGAAAGACACCTCCTAAATGGCGATACCGTACTATTCAATAGACAGCCATCTTTACATAGGATGTCCATAATGGCGCACCGCGTAAGGGTCCTGCCATATAGAACCTTTAGGCTACATCCAGCGGTTTGTCCGCCGTATAATGCGGATTTTGATGGAGATGAAATGAATTTACACATACCACAGACTGAGGAAGCTCAGGCTGAGGCATCTACGTTCATGACGGTTCAAGATCAAATTATATCGCCAAGGTATGGGGGCCCGATCATCGGTGGTATCAGAGATTATATAACCGCCGCATATCTCTTGACAAGAGATGGGACGTACCTCACCAAAGAGGAGTTCTTGAACTACACATACATAGGGGGGTATCATGGCGAGCTACCCAAGCCAGCCGATGATAAGAATGGTTTGTACACAGGTAAACAGGTGATATCGCTGTTCCTGCCTAAAGGGTTCAACTTCGTTGGGAAGTCCAAGTGGTCCCGTGGCGCCAAGGACCCCGATGTGATAATCAATAACGGGGAACTCATCCACGGTGTTATTGATAAAGCCACTATTGGAGCTGAAGAGCCGAACAGCGTCCTGCAGAGGATCACCAAGGATTATGGTTCAGAAGAGGCTAGACACCTGCTGAATTCTCTGCTGAAGATATTTAAAGAATATATCAGCAGGTATGGGCTCTCCTATGGGTTCAATGAGCTTCAGATATCGCCTGAGGTCAAGGCCGACTTAAAACAAATAGTTGTAGACGCCTATAAGGAGGTTTCCATGTGGATAAAGAAGTACGAAGGTGGAAAACTTCCATTGGTCAAGGGGGTAAAGATGGAGGACATGCTGGAAAATTACATAATGAGTGAGCTTGGAAGGGCTAGGGATCGTGCAGGGAAGGCTGTGGAGAAGGTGCTGAGCGAAACCAATGCGGGAATTATAATGGCCAGAAGCGGCGCCAGGGGTAGTACCTTAAATCTCGGCCAGATGATGGCAATGCTAGGCCAACAAAGCGTCAGAGGAAAGAGGATTTCAAAGGGGTATTACAAGAGGGCCCTATCACATTTTAAACGCGGGGAACTATCACCAAGGTCATCAGGGTTCATAAGCAATAGCTTCAGGGATGGTCTCGAGCCTCTGGAATTCTTCTTTCATGCGATGGGAGGAAGGGAGGGATTGGTGGATACCGCCGTTAGAACTCAACAGAGCGGCTATCTACAGAGGAGGCTTATCAACGCCATGGAGCACCTAAAGGTCGAGTACGATTTAACAGTTAGGGACCCTGAAGGCGGAATAATACAATTTCTTTATGGGGAGGACGGCGTAGATCCATCCAAGAGCGATCATGGTAGGGCCGTGAACATAGAAAATCTGATCGAAATAGAGAGATACAATGCTAATAAGGACGGTAAAAGGGCCAGTAGGGACGATATCGAAAAGACGGTGGGAAGATACAGCTCAAAGCTTAATCCAAAACTTGTTGAAGAACTAAAGGCCAAGCTGGAGGAAAGCAAGTTCAGCGTAGAGGCCGTCAATCAGATCATCAAAGCGGTTGTCAACCTATATCAAAAGAGCATCGTTGAACCAGGTGAAGCGGTTGGCGTAATAGCCGCCCAATCGATGGGGGAGCCGGGGACTCAGATGACGCTGAGGACCTTCCATTTCGCTGGGGTTAAGGAGCGCGACGTCACATTGGGTCTTCCTAGGCTGATCGAATTAATGGACGCTAGGAAGGAGCCATCTACGCCGTCGATGGAGATTTATTTAGATGAAGATCATCGCTCTTCCAAGGAAAAGGCGGCTGAGGTCACAAAGAGAATTCTCTTTACCAAGCTCGATAATATAGTCGTGAACTCTTCTCTAATTCCTGAAGAGGGAACAGTTGTTTTTGTACTATCACCTAGCAAGATGGAGGAAAGGGGTATAGAACCGGATGAGGTCGTAGACGCGTTGACCACAGGAAAGAGGAAGGTAACCTACGAAAAGGCGGGACACCTCATCAAAGTGAACATGGGTAATTCAGACTTAACTACGCTCCAGGCGTTCAGGAAGAAGGGCCTATCCATGCGTGTAGGGGGTATTCCAGGTATCACTTCGGCGTCAATATTACAGAGGGGTAATGAATGGATAATTCAAACCACAGGCTCAAACCTTGGTAAGGTGCTCATATTCAGCGGCGTTGATGCGTCCAGAACTACGACTAACAACCTTTATGAGGTGCAGGCGGTCCTAGGAATAGAGGCTGTGAGAAACACGCTCATCAATGAAATTTTAAACACGCTAAACGAGCAGGGCCTCGAAGTAGATTATAGGCACATAGCATTGATAGCTGATATGATGACCAATAGGGGGTCGCTGACACCGCTCGGCCGGCACGGGATAGTCGGCTTCAAGGCAAGCGTATTAGCTAGGGCAGCCTTTGAAATTACGGTGCCAACATTGGCGGACGCGGCGAGCAAAGGGATAAGCGACAAGTTGAAAGGGGTAACGGAAAACGTTATAGTGGGGTCTACGATACCAGTAGGCACAGGTTTAGTGGATATCTATATGTAGGTGAAGAGGATTGGAAAAAACAGAATTATTAGAACTCATCAAATATACTATGAAGGATTCCAAATATATCATAGGCCTACGGGAAGTCAAGAAATCGATCAAGTCAGTCAAGCTTGTAATATATTCGCGTAGCTTGGTCGCAGATGACGTAGAATCACTGAAAAAAACCGTTCCCGCTGAATCATACATAGCGGAATTTGATGGCACCTCCGTTGAACTTGGAAAAGCTGTAAAAAAGATGTTTCCAGTATCGGTTCTGGCTTTCAGATCGATAGACCCAAAGTTTGAGCAGATACTTAAAGGTAGTTAACACGTATGAGCGAAATAAAATATACTAGCGAAGAACTAGGATTCATGCGCCTCTTTCAAAGCCTAACTGGGATAGAACCACGGGATTGTATAGTGGATAAAACGTTCGACCGTGTTATCCTGGTAGTCAACAAGGGGATGATGGGGATTACCATAGGCAAAGACGGTCAGAAAATAAACTATGTGAGGAAGGCTACTGGGAAGACGGTGGTCGTAGTTGAGTACGCCGATACGCTAGAAGAACTCATTAAAAATATGGTTGGTCCAAAATATGTGATAGGGGTCAGGGAAACACACTCAGTTGATGGATCAAAATCTTGTATAGTGACGGTCAATCAGAAGGATAAGGGTGCCATCTTTGGAACTAGGGGGCAGAATATTGAAAAGCTTAAATTGCTATCAAACAGATATTTTGGGATAGATCAAGTCAAAGTAATGTCAATTTAGGCTAATGAATCATCTTATCCATACGCATTATTTAATATGTGATATCGATCTAATTCTAAGAGTTCATACCGGCCGTTTAAGCTCTAAATGCTTCCTACCATTGAGCTTATTAAGGGCCCTAGAAGGTAGGTAAAGTTATGACTGATAAGTCACCAATGGGAGAATTCGGTGCTAGAAAACTGAAGATAAAGAGACAGAGGTTCAGGTGGTCGGATAAATATTATAAACGGAGGGCATATAAACTGGACTTGAAAGCGGATCCACTGGAAGGGGCGCCCCAAGGAAGGGGAATAGTGCTTGAAAAGGTCGGCATCGAATCCAAGCAGCCTAACTCCGCTGTAAGAAAATGCGTAAGGCTACAGCTCATAAAAAATGGTAAACAGATAACCGCTTTTTTGCCTGGGGATGGAGCTTTGAATTTGGTGGATGAACACGATGAGGTTCTTGTGGAGGGGATTGGAGGTTCTCAGGGGCGGGCTATGGGTGATATACCGGGCGTTAGGTGGAAGGTTTCACAGGTTAACGGTATTAACCTTAATATGCTAATTTATGGAAGGAAGGAGAAGCCAAAGAGGTAATTAAGAGCAATGCAAAAGGAAATACGGTTGTTTGGAAAATGGGACTATACGGGGGTTACCATAGATGATGCCGGTTTGAAGGATTCGATATCACTGTACCCTATGATATATCCGCATAGCTTTGGAAGACATGCCGGAAAGAGGTTCAGCAAGGATAAGGTCAACGTGGTCGAGAGGCTAGTTAATGGCCTCTCACACTTTGGCAAGATCTACTCAAAGAATACCGGAAGGATGGGAGGAAAAAAACAAAGGGTGATCAAGACGGTAAGTACAGCCTTCGATATCATTCACCTTAAGACCAACAAGAACCCCCTAGATATACTAGTAAAAGCTATAATAAACGCGGGCCCTAATGAGGATACCACCAGGATAAGCTATGGCGGAACCGTCTATCACGTTTCAGTAGATGTTTCACCTACCAGGCGAATAGATCTCGCAATAAGGTACATTGCAGAAGGGGCAAGGCTTGCCTCATTTGCCAGCGCTAGGCCATTCGAAGAAACCCTTGCAGATGAGATCATAACAGCGGCCTCAGGGGACTTGAACAGCTATCCTATAAAGAAGAAGCAAGACCAAGAAAGAATGGCGATGGCCTCAAGGTAAGGGTGGCGCGCTTCCAGCCCCCCTTTGAACAGCCACATCGCCTCTCTTTCCATCCGTACGATTCTGAAAAATAACCTATTCCAGTGTGTATTGACAGCTACTCCTCAGTTAAAGCTTCGGAGCTTGTCGCTAGCCTCCCCTTCACCAGCAGGTGGAGTTTCATCGAACTACAATGATTGGCTGGCTAGCAACAGCCCAAGTACTCAAACCTGCCAAGCATTTTGATGTTCCTTGAGGGATTCAGGCCCGCGTTCAATAAAACCATCCTAAACTAAAAAGTTTGGAACTAACTGTGAAGGTCGGAGTTTTACCGCTTCCCCAGACCCCTAACTTTCTTTATAAGTACCACAAAGGCTTTAACTATGACGGAATAACCATAATGTTATGACCGAGCCTATAAACCAATTGCTTACAGCGATTTCACATCCCACCAGATTTCATATAATTGAGATATTGCTCAATACGGAGAGGCCACTCCACATAAGGGGCTTAGCCAAGAATTTAGGTATGGATTATGCCCAGGTTTATAGGCATATCGAACGACTAGAAGACGCTGGCTTGATTGAAATTTATGACGTGGGACGATCAAGGGTGCCACACGTTCAGAATGAAGAAGAAGTAAGACAGCTTGTCGGCGATATAATGAAACTATCGACGGTAGCTGTCGGAAAACATGGGCCCAAGACAGCAAATGTTGAAGATCACAACATCTGAGCCCGCAGTAGCTT
>JAFLXO010000052.1 GCA_029786595.1 Nitrososphaerota archaeon
TTAAATAGAGATACTATTAATATCCGTGTCGCCGGTATTCCAAGAGATCAGTCCCTGTAACTGTAGTGTAAAGTTTGGAGAATGGTCGATACAGATAGACCAGGGGGGCTGTAGACACCCTCTTACGCTCACAGGACTCAGCCGTACTAGGGTTTATCCATTTTATATCAATGGAATGGAGAATAAGCCCTGTCGCGGTCATCCAAATATGCTCAGGTTCTTTCTCTGAGAATACCTGAACCAGATCTGTTCAAATTGCAAGCCGGGAAGTGACTGCTGCAGAAACCTCGGACCATATGGCCGAGGAATGGGCTACCGCCTGACTTCAAGATTGTAATTGACCTCAAGAAGGATAAGGCGGACTGAATTAAAACCATATTCAGAGGGCCGCTAAGCCTGTGCAGGACTTAAACCTGCGCAGTATACATTAGTGGAGTATAAGCGGCGCAAAAATAAAAGCGGCACACTCCAGGAGAAACTATATGAATAATAAATTCACTTTGAAAATGGAGAGATTGGACACACTCATAAAAAGTGTGTGGGTGAACTGAAAACTACAGGCCTGAGAGGAGATTGGTGGGAAAAGGAGAAAGAGCTCGCAGAAACTCTATTCAAGCTATAACGAAATCAGAGATACGTCAATACATGTTAGATGGCCTAGAAAGGAGGCGAAGTACCCCTTACCTACGTCGATAGTAAGTTGACAAATCTATTCAACAACGGTTTTGACGTATGCTACACCCATAGACGGTCATAGGCTCCATGAGTCACCTAGCAGTGGACTGCGGGTTGATCATTTGATCATCGGATTACAATCAACTTTGCGTAGCTATCGTCACGTAGGAGGCGCCGTAAATCCATTTGATAGCCGTCACTGAGAAAACGGTTCTCCTGATAAATCGGGGATACGTTCATTGGATTTTTAGGCGACTAAAGTGTAAACTGCAATAAAGAGGATATACTTGGAAAACAATGGTAGATATAGAACGAAGTAGTTCCCCAGCTAATAAAGGAGAATGAAGAAAGTTTTCGTTGCCCACGCCTCAAGGTTCATGAACAACTGAGGCTTGCAGAAGGTTTCAAGGAAATGGAGGCTGAACATATCTTCCAAGATCGAAATCAACAGAAAATTATTACATATGATTCTAATTTATCCAGAAAAAATTTATAACTAGTAAATGCATTACATAAAAATTAGAAATGGAAGACGCCGACCTCCTTATAGAAAATAGTATAATCATTTCAATGGATCAGAACCGTTCAATATTCCATGGAACAATTGAGATAAAGGGAGATAGGATAATCGGTATTTGGCCCTCATCTAGAACTAGAAGCTTACACGCGAAAAGGAAGATCGATGGCTCAAAAATGGCTGTCCTTCCGGGATTTATTAACGCGCACAATCATCTTTGGGGAAGTTTAATCAGTAATCGCCCAACGGCAGAAGGATTAAAATTAGATGAGTTTCTTAAGGAGTTATGGCGCGTCAAAGGGAGCCTTGGGAGGGACGAATTTTATTATGGATCGCAATTAACGTCGGTGCAGAATATCATGTCCGGCATAACTACACTTGTGGACCACTGCTATCCGTGTGTAAATCCCAGCATTTCTGAATCAGTCATAGATGCAGTGCGAATAACAGGAATGAGATTCATCTTTGCAAGGGGCATAATGACAAAGGGATATCCTCCTATATGTGAAACTAGCGAGAAAGCGTTTAATGAATGCGAAGGTCTTGCAAAGAAGTATTATAAGAGCGATATGGTGAAAGTGCTTATAGCGCCTGTTTCATTTAGGCAAGCAGAGCTTAGTGATTACAAGCTCGCCAAGGAGATCGCTGACAGATATCACACAGGTGTATACACGCATATTGCAGAAACTGAAGCCGAAATTGAGACAATCAAAAAGGACTATGGAAGGCGGCCCGTTGAGCTTCTAAATGAAATTGGTTTCCTAGGGAAGAGTACTACGCTTGTACACTCTATTTATGTTCAAGAAGATGAAATTCAGTTGATAAGAAGCAGTGGCGCGAGTGTAGCGCACTGCGCTTCAAATAATATGAGGCTAGCAAAGGGAGCTGCACCAATAGCAAAGATGATAGATGAGGGCATCAACATCTGCCTTGGGACAGACAATCCAATAACTGCAAAGCAGGACTTCTTTACAGAGCTATATAATTTGATATTATTTCATTCCTTTGTTGATAGAAGACCAGAGATTATATCTCCAATGAAGGCCTTGGAAATAGCAACCCTAGGTGGAGCACGCGCGTTGGGAATGGAAAATATGATTGGCTCAATAGAGGTCGGCAAGAAGGCTGACCTAATCTTGATAGATATGGATAAGCCGCACTTAAAACCCTTGCATGATGTAGCAAAGGCTTTGGTATTCCATGCGTCAGCCGCAGATGTCGATACTGTCATAATTAATGGAAAAATAATAATGGAAAATAGAAACCTCATTACAATTAATATAGGTAAGCTATTGAGACATACAACTAAATTAGCAGAGAAGTTCCTAACAAAAATAGGTGAAAGCGATAAATAGATTAAGTTTAGGGTGATGAGCGACGAGTTCACGAACAGGCTTAAGAGCTATGACATGATGACCTATATGGTATACTACCTAATGTACCCGGGAATAATTGGCGCATAGCTGAGACAACTTCGAGTACCAGGACTTTTACATTAAATATTAACCTCAACCTCACAGCTTTTTTTAGAGAATATCACTTCTTTTTGTAATTTGTAATGCCAATTCATTGTGATTACTGTTATCAGGAACGTTTATTGATACACAATCCCTGTAGGGAATAGTGGAAGACTGTAAAGGAGGTTTATAAAGAGGAGCTGGAGAGGATAGGGATACCGTTTTAAATAAAGCGGCTTAACGGCAACTATTACCTTTACCATTCAACGTCCAGATATGATAAGGAGAGGCATGCCCAAAAAAAGGTATCATAATACATAGGGCAGGATAACGGAAAAGGGGTTGTTGAGGTAAACCACAATGTTAGGGGGGCATACTAATACGGAAATTCTGAGCTGACAAGGCTGGTGTCAGGGGATATAGCTGGTGCACTGAAGAAGCACTTCCCCGATGACTTGAGATCAATCTATGCGTTATCAACTGTCAGGCTGATAGAGTCTATTCCGCTTAAATCGGTGATGGAGAGGTGGTAAAAGCTGTTCATGCCAACGCAGATCAAAGCACACCTTTCCCCCAATACGCTTACCGGCCTGTTGAGGGATCTGGGGTCGGCATCCCATTATGCCCTGTTCAGGGAGTTGATGCAGGGTTCTAGGAAGCTTGCATTTGGCCTGTCAAGCAGATTCTCCAGGCCTAAGGACATCGCACAGAAGGAACACAACCTGACCATTTGTATTTGCCGCAGGTGAACATGGCCCTTATCTTCTACCTTGACAGGTACAGGCCGGTCTTCCTCAGGCCGCTGGACGGTTCAGTCAGGGACGTCAAGTCGCTAAGAAAGGTGCTTGAGGAGGTTGACTTCAATGGCATCCTGGTGCTTGGCGGGGGGTTTTCTCATTTGACCTGGTGCAGCTGATGTCTTCAAAATTCATAATACCGCTGAGGCGCAATTCCAGCATGGCTGATTACAGCATGTAACTGTACTCAAGCTTTGTATACAGGGAAAGGTAAATGCTGTGGGGCTTCAAGGACCAGGAGGGTTTACGTCTTTCAGGACCAGAACCTTATGACGGATGAGCCATCAAACTTCATCAGGATGGTCGCTGAAGGGAAGAAATCGTAGAAGGACTATGACGAGGCTCAGGCCGCATATGGAGGAATATACATGCTCACAAACCTGACAGCGGATCCGCACGTAATACACCTGATGTATAAGCAGAGGGAGGAGATTGAACAGGCATTTGATGCAACGAAGAACGAGTTCGATAACGATAGGTCATACATTTCAGATGTTTATGCGCTGAGATGCTAACTTTCTTATATCGTTCATTTCGCTGTACCTTCACTATTCAATATTTAACCTCATAAGGTCATCAGGCCTCACCTAAAGGCTGTCCGTTAACGATGTGTTCCTGAGGTTTTCCAGGGTGCACAAGATCATCTACGGAAGAAGGGAAAAGCCTCTGAGCTGCCGGCTTCAGCTGAAAAGCTGGACACCCTGCTTGGCACCAATATATTCCCTAACGAGCTGTGAGGTTAAGGTATTAATTAAGCCTAAGGTCTAGCGAGTGAACCCTTCACCAAGCATCATTGCGCCTATCTTGAGCCTATCGAAATCCTTCTGGTTAACAGACGGTGAAGTACTTCCCCTATACATGACAACTATTTGATCGCTTAATGCCAGCAGTTCATCAAGATCCTCCGATACAAGGAGTACGCCCTTTCCCCTGTTCCTGTAATCTACCAACTCCTTTCTTACATATTCTGTAGCGCCGATGTCAAGGCCCGAGGTTGGGTTGACGGCAATAAGGTAATCCGGTTCATTCAGCATCTCTCTACCGACAATGAACTTCTGTAGGTTTCCTCCTGAAAGGTTCTTTGCAAGCGCGGCCTCACTTTTTGCGGCTACATTAAACTTACTAATTATTTGCTTAGCCAGCTTCCTTATTGCAGTATAGTTAAACATTTTATTGACCAAGTAAGGCGCCCCCCAATGACTATGTATTACACTATTTAGAGAAAGAGAAAGGGAGATGGCAACCCCCTTAGTCTTCCTCTCCTCGGGTATATACCCTAACCCCGACATCACTCTTGCTTTAACGTTACTGGAGGTAATATCCTTTCCACCCATAGTGATCGAACCTGCACTGATTTTTCTCATGCCGAACAGAGCCTCCACGAGTTCCTTCTGCCCATTACCTGACACACCAGCCACGCCAATTATCTCCCCTTTATTTAGCCGAATAGTAGCATCATTAACCAGTGTATCATGTCTCTCGCCTATCACCATTAGCTTCTCGATCACCAATGACCCTTCGGCCTTGACTTCCTCTTTCTTATATTTGGCTAGTTCTACTCCTTTACCTATCATGGCTTCAGCGAGTATATCTGAAGTGACTCCCGCTTTCATAGATTTGAACACCACCCTTCCCTTCCTAAGCACCGTCACCCTGTCGGCTATCTCCATCACCTCATACAGCTTGTGTGTTATGACTACGATGGCCTTCCCTTCTGCTTTTAAGGCCTTCAAGCTTAAGAAAAGGTTCTCGGCTTCCTGTGGGGTCAGCGCAGACGTAGGCTCATCTAAAATCAGCGTGTTAGCGCCCCTGAAGAGAAGCTTTAGGACCTCCACTCTTTGTTGTTCCCCTATACTCAGATCGTCAACTTTCCTATTCACATCGATATGAATTCCGTATTTATCTTCAGCCTCCTTTATTTTAGATCCTACATATTCTTCCTTTAATATGAACCCCCCATCTTTAAGTCCTATGGAAAGGTTTTCAGCTACTGTGAATGCGGGTATGAGTGAGAAGTGCTGGTGAACCATCCCAATTCGGTTGCTTTGGGCGTCTACAGCGTTATTGATTCTGACGGGTTTTCCATTTATCAACGTTTCGCCGCTGTCGGCCTTATATATACCATATAGCACATTCATAAGTGTAGTCTTTCCAGCTCCATTCTCTCCTAATAGAGCATGAATTTCCCCTGGATATAGCTCAAAATCAACATGGTCCACCGCAAGCACACCGGGAAATTCCTTAACTATACCCTTCATTGCAATCATAGGTTCTGTCAGAGATTATCATCCCTCCTTAATGTATGGCATAGCAAGAGCGGCCGGCGCGTGCGCCCTTGATCCTACATAAAGAATCAAGACCATCGTCACAATATAGGGTAGCATTTCGAAGAATTGATATGGAATGCTTGGCAAATATGATTCAATTGTGAGATAAAATACATAGACGGCGCCAAACGCTAATGACCCTAAAAGCAGCCTATACGGCTTCCATTTAGCGAAGTATACTAATGCGACGGCTATAAAGCCCATACCGGCTGTCATATCGAACTCGAATGCCCCGACTATGGAAATAGTCAAGTACGCCCCCCCTATTCCGGCCATAAACCCCCCAAATATTATAGCCGCGTATCTGTAGAGCGTCGGGTTTACCCCCATGATTTCAGCTACGAGCGGGTCTTCTCCTACTGTCCTCAGGTTTAACCCGCCTTTTGTATGATATAAGAAGAAGTTAATCCCAATGCCAGCTATCAATAATAGATAAATTACTGGGTCCTCCCCAAATAGGAATTTTCCTATATAGGGCAGATTAGTCAAATATGGTATATATATATCGGGAACTGGTTTAACTACAATCTCTGTTGTCTTGAATAGGGCTGTATAAATATATCCAGAAAGGCCCCAGCCTATGAACCATATAGCCGTCCCGCTCACTACCTGATCAGCTTTAAGTGTAATAGTGACTAATCCATGGAAAAGGCCCAATAGTACCGCGGATAGCCCAGCGATTAAAAATGCAAGCAAGTAGCTGCCGGTATACACTAAGACTGCCAAGCCAACGATGGTCCCAAGCAACATCATACCTTCTACACCAAGGTTTAGCGTCCCAGCTTGCTGGTCTACATTCTCCCCTAGAGCTGCAGCAAAAATGGGGGCGGCCCGGACCGGCATCCCCAATATGACTGCCATACTGAATATGAACAACACTGATAAAAAATTCAATTTTTAGCAGCCTCCACCAACTTATTTTTACGGCCTCTTCTAAATAGTTTTGTGACCCTATTCAAGTTTATCATTACCCCCATGATCGCAAAAATCATTATAAGACCGTATATAATAATAACCAAGTTTAGAGATATCCCATAGACGACTTCCAAAACATATGCACCGTTTAATATACCAGCGAAAAATATGGCTGAAATTACAGTAAGTAGGGGGTTTAGGAATGCGATCAACGCTATCGGTATTGCAACATATCCAAAGCTAGTTGTGATGTCGCTTAATTCCGAAAGAAGCAGTGCGTGAGCTAGGCCAAATACCTGAACCATGCCAGCTATCCCGGCAATCCCACCGCTGAGGAGCATAGCCTGAAACATGTTCCTCTTTAATGGCGCTCCGGCGTACTGAGCAGCGATATTGCTGTTGCCCATCAACCTAAGCTCATATCCAAAATTTGTATACCTTATCAGGAAAAATATGGCCACTGCGATGACAATAGCTATAACTATTCCAATGTTGACCCCATGCAAGTAGAATAACTGATCAGGACTAGGGATCGTGCTGGATGATGGCGCGTGCGTAGCCCTTTGTAGGGCACCTTCCATCGGGCCTGATACTAAATAATCCACAAGGTAGACCGCAACGAAATTCATCATCAAAGTAGTTATTACTTCATTGGTACCAAAGTAGAGCTTCATAGCAGTAGGCGGAAATGCCCAAAGGGCACCGCCTACGAAGGACAATAAAAGGGCGGCCATTATGACTATTGCTGGAGGCATCGAACCTGCTAGATCCAGCCCAATCCATGTAGCAAAAATAGAGCCGACTAGATACTGGCCCTGCCCTCCTATGTTCCAGAATTTGGCTGTAAATGGAATTATTATAGCTATTGCAACTATAATCATTGGGATCGAGTCGTTTAAGGTAGCTATTACTCCAATACGGGTGCCAAATCCGCTATAGAGCATGTATAATATTCCGCTTATAGGCGAAACATTACTAGCTAGAAGAAAAAAAGAACTTATTATTAACCCGATAATTATAAAAAAAATGATTTGTAGGGGCTTGCCTATTTGCAAAGCTGCACCTCCTTGCTATCCAAATAATGAATTATAGGAAGGAGTTACAGGATTGTAGTACAAGCTCCCATTTGCTGCTTCTGCATATATGACTATCTGGCCGTTCCTGACTGCGGTAGTCAGGTTGTTCAATATGGTGGTAATATTGGATGGTGTCAGCGATGTTAGTTGGATTGTTATACCTCCGTTGCTAAGGTCTGCGTCTATTGAAGCTCCAGATGCCGCAGGCACAGTTTTATTAGTTAACCAATCTGTTATCGCATACTCAAACTGCGGTGCTAGAGAAAACGTACTTCCTCCCACAGTGGTGGGTGGATCGAACAGCGTGGCATTATATAGTGAATATATGAATGGCACATTCGCTATACCTGCTTCTTCAGCTACCCCCTCTGTTATTCCGTCACCACTGGTAAATAGTACGTCAGCGCCGGAGGCAACCGCCGATGCTGAGGCACTCTGTGCTCCAACTGGATCATTAAAGTTCCCTACAAAGGTCGTTATTACAGTTGTATTTATATTGTTTAGAAAATTCTGATCGGCATATTTGACCCCAAGCTCAAATCCTACAGCAGACCACGTGCCAGTTCCAACGTTTTCGCCTCCTATTGACGCTACTATATGATCTTTGCTCATTAGCGCAGCCTGCACGCCGGCTATGAAGGCGGATTCCCCAACGTTAGGAATTACTAATTGGTAGTTTGCCCCTTTCCCGATCCCAGAGATTTGAAGGAAGAGCACATTGGGGTATTGAGGACTATATTCGGCGAACGGTTCCTCAAATTCATAACCAGCTCCAATTAGGACCTGATAACCCTCTGAGAGGTAGGTTTGCACGACAGGCGCTATTTCCTCCGCCGTGTATATTCCTTGCGCCACTGAAAACGTTACTGTATAGCCCTGCGTCCTAAAGTAGTTAGCCGTCGCTACGCCACTATCATACGCAGCCTCATCCCATGAAAGATCTGTCTGCACCCCAGGTAAGAGTACTGCTATTTTGAGTGCCCCTTTTGACGCCACAGGGGAAACGGTCAACGCCACCTGAGAAGAATTTGCTGATGTTCCTAAACTGTCAGTTACCTCTAATATGAAATGCCAAACGCCAGTCTCTGTAGTATTTGATGCAATAAATGTATAACTAGGAGATATCGCCCCGGATATAGCTGTTATAACCCCATTGGGGGACTGCTCAAACCATTGATATTTATATGGTGCTACACCAGAGGTAACTACACCCGAGAAGCTGGCTGTCTGTCCGATGGTCACTGAAGCTGTTGTAGCGGAGACCTGCGGAGGCGTAAGTAAAGCCGTTTTCTTCGGGATGGTTGTTGTATAATAGTAATACCCACCCACTCCTGCGATTATGATGATGACAATAATGATTGTAACTGTAAGCATTTTCGATACGGATTTTAGTCTTTTAGACATAGTTAGAACAGTTACTGATCATTAGTATTTATCTTTTTTGTAAGTTC
>JAFLXO010000053.1 GCA_029786595.1 Nitrososphaerota archaeon
TTTGTGTGATATATCTTCTCATATTCTGGCAGTTTATCCGGCCTTTTTACAGAGTTCAGATATCTGAAGACTTCAGTGGTTCCCCTGTAAGTCCTGAACACCTTTGCCGTTAGACCCTTTACTTTTTTGCCAAGGAAATTATTTACGTGCCTTGATGTTATTCCGGCAAATAGCAGGGGGGTATCACCATCATCCATAAAGGACCTGAGATTGTTAGCCAGTGAAGCCGGCGGGTCCACTATCTCCTTTTCCCAATGTACGCTATCTTTGCCTAGGAAGTCGAACCTGATCCTGTGATCTATAAAGGAGACGTGTTCCTTTCTCAACGTGGTGGCCCCAACGGTATCTGCCTCCTCCTTTGAGTCCTTTTCATCACCAACTCTCATTGAGAGCGAATCTATAAGGTAACACGCGGTGGCCACCTTGCGCGTTGTAACGTCCTTGGCATCCAATCGCTCTGTTATATATTTCCTTATTTCGCTCATCCTTGCTCCAAGCTTGAGAGCTCTGTCGTACTTCTCCTTGTTCCTCTGTTGAGAGAGGCTTGAACTTTCATGAAGCCAGACGTACTTCCTCTTCCCCGTAAGGCGATCATCCCAGTAGGCTATCCACATGGCATCTGGTCTGCTGATCACGCGTTTCCAGTTTCCTTGTGGGATCGGCGCCCCTTTATCAAGGTTCAGGACTATATCCGATTCTGATATGGGAGGCTTCCAGCGTCCACGCAAAGGGTGATTTCCCCTTCCTATGAACAGGCCGGGTGGTTCGACAGCCCAGTTAGCTATAGGAACCGCTTTACCATCCATTAACGCGAATCCATACTTTTCTTTAAGCTTCTCCCTTGCTTCCTTTTTTAAGGCTCGTTCCTCCTTTGAGAGCTCCTTCTTTGCCATCCTATCCTGCTCGATAGCCCTGACAAAATCCGAAAAATCCATATCCTTTACCCTTGTTCGGCGATATTCCTCGGGTAGCTTTGGTAGGAAATCGCGTTCAAAGTTGGCGATAAACGTATCATCCACGGTGCCCAGCTTTCTAGCATATGCGAAGGCCATCATTTCTGCTTCATCGGATAGCTCAATGGGTCTCCCCCCTATCCGTAGCTTAATGCCCCTGTGGCTATACCTCTCTCCAGTGTAAACACCATTGTGCCTTAGCGTGCTCCAGTAAGAAGCCATTCTCCTCATTCCACCTCTAGACCTTGAACCTGAGCAGCGCTGCGATCCCTCCCAAGCTCTTCAACCATATCTTCGTATTGTGCTCTGCCATAAATATCTTGACCTTCCCCTTTTTCCTTTCAACATCCTCCATGAGTGAAATCGTCCTCCGTCTTATTTCCAAGTCTGAGGAGTGAAGGACGTCATTGGATACCATTAAGGTTTCAACTGCACCAATTTTGCTGGCTTCCTCTATGTCCTTTATCCCATACAATACGGCGCCATCCTTTGAAATTCTCCTGTTAAACTCCTCCATAAGCCTGTCCTCTTCAACTATATCGAATTCCCTTAGAAGCTCCTGCAGGGCCCCTTTTTTAACCACCTCATATATGCCCTTTACCCCTCCATAAGAAGTATCCATCAGATCTATGTTAATAGCTGGGTTGATGTCCAGAACGGCCCGCCTTACCTGCTCCTTAAGGAACGCCGGGCCTGCGATTATGACCTTCCTTGCTTGAATTGAGCCAGATTTTTGAATGATTTCCTTCGCGAGCATCTGCAATTTGCTGGATTTATACTTGCCCTCT
Source organism: Nitrososphaerota archaeon (assembly GCA_029786595.1). GTDB lineage: Archaea > Thermoproteota > Nitrososphaeria > Conexivisphaerales > UBA164 > JAJZYL01. The sequence continues at coordinate 1,742 of JAFLXO010000053.1, forward strand.
AGCTCGGGCGTCCCTTTTATGTGGTAATCTATTGATATTTTTTCGAGGATATCCAGGCCATAGTTCATGAGCTTAGCGGCGGCGAAATCTTCACTATCTACAGCGCAGATCATTATTGAAGTTGTGACCCTCCTTTCCGCGTCCTTTAACCTTCGTATATCCATATCGATCCAGCTTTCGTCCTTATAAATCGCTATCTCATCCCCACTGGAAATGGAAATGGTGTGATTTTTGCCTAGGACGTCAAATTCTTCGGGGCCTGCAGTGACAATGCCGTGTACCCTTAGCCTGTTGGCCATGGGTTGCAGCTCCGCCCATTCAATTTTTACCTCTAAGAACATGGACCTCCTTTTGCTGGAGCTCCCCTCCTTTATTTCTCTGGTAGTTCTACCTATTAACCTATCTCCCTTATATAGCACATTGTAAAGGTCCCAGAGATCATCTTCGCCGTCTACCCTGAGCTTCAAATAGTGAGACTTCGGGTCCAGTTCTAGCAGCTTCAATTTATACCCCGACTCTGTAATTGGGCCTTTAAAAGCATATGCAAATTAACCGAGCCCATATTACGCGGCTTTAGCGGTATGCGTTTTCAACTTCCTCATTTGGTATTTACATTAGTTACACGTTCTGGCATGCCTTATACATAAAAGCGTAGTCTTTACCCCTTTAAATCAGAAGCAAACGCCGCATATGTTAACACTAACCAACTATAGCTGATAGATCTGGCGAGCAAAGGTTGCAGAATGCATTTATATGTACGGGTTAGATTGATTTTACAGTAGGTTATTAGCGTTAGGCATATTGTGCTCAAGTTTTAACAGCGTATAATTGTATCCTGGTAGGCGGGCGCTCGGCCTTCCCCTTGATTTTATCCTTTGATTTTACTGTATATGGTTTGGTTATGCCTCCAGGTTAGTAAACGGAAGGCATACCAGTAGTAGTCAAATCCTACTTGCCCAACAGTTTCCAGGACATAACTATCCCCACGGCTGAGAGAACTACTGCGAAGCCCACGACCACCGAAAAGTCCATCCATAATGGGAACATGCCCGTGGCTCCAATAAGGAGCTGCCTGATTCCATCGATAGAATAGCTAACCGGGTTGAACTTTACGACCGTCTGCAGCCATGATGGCATTATCTTCACTGGGAATAGTGCATTACTGGCAAATAGCAGAGGCAGGTTTAGCAGGTTTATCACCATCATCTGAGTCTGCCAGTTGGAGGACCTCAGGGAGAGCGCTACGAAAAGCGCAGATAGGCCCATCGATATCAAGAATATAATGATAAATGTACCCGCTAACCCCAGCGCGGTCAAGCTACCCACGTTCATGCCAAGCGCTATGCCGATCAGAAGAACCGCTGCAGCTTGGACGAGGGATCTTATCACGCTCTGCAGCACCTTACCCATGATTATTGCACTTCTGCCCACGGGCGTACTAAGGGCCTTGTTCATGAAGCCGAACCTCTTATCCCATACTACTGACATCCCGCTGAACGTGGAACTGAAAAGCACTACGAATATCAGCATCCCAGCCACTAGGTATGAGAAGTAGCTGGTCGTGCCGAAGAAGTAAATCATGATCTGATTGGCGCTGGCTCCGCTCGACCCTGCGCCCGCTGTAATAAACGAGCTGAAGTTCAGAGCTTTCCCAAATAGTGCAAGCCATATAACTGGCTGCACTAGCGACATAATCAGCTGATAGGGATTGGTATACCACTTCTTTAGGTCCCTGTTGGTCAGAGCCCAAAGGCCGTGTAATGGGCTCGTGTTTAGCTTTGGTGCTGGCATGGATGCCCTTCTAATTCCTCCTGTTGCCTGGACTACGCCTTCTATCTGTGAATTCCTTAAACCGGGTTCATTTGCCGGAGGCTCTTGTCTATCTACCAATTCGATCGCCCTCCTAAGACCTCGCCACATGCATAGTTCTTCTCTGGCTTGCCATCTCCCATTTGTTGGTTTCCTCCTCCCTCAGCGTCCTTCCTGTCAATTCCAGATAGGCTTCATCTAGCGTTGGCTTCGTCAGTGAAATCTTCAGGACATGCATACCCTTTGATCGAACCACATCCATGATAGCTGGAGAAGCCACATCCCCTGATTCGGCTTTGATCCTGTACTCGTGATCCTTTTTGGTTACGGACTTCACTAGGCTCAACTTTGCGATATCAGAAGAGATATCTGGCTCGTCTTCCTTGACACCGACAACGATAACATCTCCTCCCACGGAAGCCTTAAGCTCGTCCGGCGTGCCTATCCTTACAATCTGGCCATGGTCTATAACCGCGATCCTGTCACAGAGCGAATCGGCTTCTTCAAGATAGTGCGTCGTCAAAAACAGCGTCATATTGTAATCCTTTTTAAGTTTGCGAATGTACGACCAGACGGCGGTCCGCGTTTGAACATCGAGCCCAAGTGTGGGCTCATCAAGGAAGAGCAACTTAGGGTAATTAATAAGGCCCGAGGCTAGCTCCAACCTCCTTCTCATTCCCCCCGAATATGTGCTGACCTTTCTATTAGCAGCATCATAGAGTTCCACGAGCCTTAGGAGTTCATCTGCATGAGGCTTGGAGTCGGAGCGAGGCAATCCATAGAGATCTGCACATAACAGTATGTTTTCGAACCCGGTAAGGTCCTCATCGGCCGTGTAATCCTGAGGAACTACACCAACATTTCTTCTTACATCATTGGCCTGTTTGTGGATATCGTATCCGCATACGATAGCCTTGCCCGACGTGGGTTGCGTCAGTGTAGTGAGCATGCTGATCGTTGTAGTCTTCCCTGCACCGTTAGGCCCAAGGAATCCGAAAATTTCCCCCTCCTTTACTTCGAAGCTTATTTCCCTTACGGCCTTCGTCCTGCCGTTATAAACTTTGGTGAGGCCTTCCACCTTAATTATTGCAGGCCTGTCTTTCTGTATCGTGTCCGGGTGTTGTGCCATAGTCAATAACACCCCTCATTGACCGGAACTGTGCACATCGGTAGTCCGGTAAATTTCATATTATTACCAGTCAATTTATGGTCTGCATAGGCATGGTTTAGCGCGGTGCCCAATGCGTATGTTCTATCCTTTACATCGCATTCCACAACCTCAAGGGACCTCAAATTGAAGACTGGCTTATCTAGCTCCACCAAGGATATGCCTTGATCGCGAACCCTAGCCAGAGAAATTGCCATCATCACTGAATAGTTCATTGATTAATCAACCTCTCTAATCTTTTAGCGATGAGAGTTATTCTTTCCCTGTATGGTTCAATTTTGGATTTCTTCTCTTCCTCTAGGTATGTCGTACTATTCTCCAGTTCGACTATTACATCATCTGTTGAGTAGATCATCTTGAATGAGGACCCGAAGTGGTCGTTCACTTCCTCTTCACCGCTCTGCGTAAGCCTATATCTACCATCATCCATCTTTTCTATCAAATTAGATTTTAGAAGTATTTCTAACAGAGGATAAACAGTGCCCGGCGACGGTCTCCAAAAACCCATGCTGATCTTCTCCACTGCATCCATTATTTCCGCTCCATTTCTAGGTCCTCCTTTCAGTATCCTAAGTGTTAAATATTTTAATCCTCCTTCTTTGCCAACTTGATATCTTAAATATGGCCACATATCGGTGCCGATATCGGTACATTATATAAATGTATCTTACATTTCAACCTTTTTCAGCGATTGAACCATTCTCATTGCTCAAATTCTTTTGTTATATAACCTCTGTGGTCAGTCCTTCGGTTCGATAGTGATTCGTACACCAGACGCCTTCTCCATCTTGGTTATGTTCTCTCCGCCCTTCCCGATTATACGGGGTATAACGTCCCTATCAACTTTTAGGATAATTCTATTTCCCCTGCCATGCAGTATTTCAGCGTCCGGATCGTATTCCGCTATTATGGCCTGTAGCGCATTAATAGAGCGTCTTTTTAACGGTCTTCGTTGATTTGCCTCAGCCCGCCCGCTGATGGGCACCACGACCTTCTCCTCACCATATGTGTATATTTCGTACTCTAACTTGGCTGTGTCAAATTCCCTGACTTCAACTATAGGCCTGGAAAGGTCCTCTTCGCTCATTCCGTTCGGAACCCTGACAGCAAGGTTCAGCGTGAGCACCTTTTTGATGTCGCCATTTTTCACAAATATTATAGTATCTACTATATGGGGTATCATTCCAAGGTCGATACGCCCGAAGAACCTCTGAACCGCATCGATTGGCTCACTGGAGTGTACCACTCCGATCATTCCAACTCCAGCCAACCTCATATCTGCGAAAACCATAAAGTCTTTTGTCTTTCTTACTTCATCAAATACAGTGTAGTCGGGGCGTACTAGTAACAATATCTCCGCGGTTTTTTCAAAGTCACCTTCGAGCGGTCCATACTGAGTTATTTCAGGACCTACCTGTAGGTCGCGGGGAGATTCAAACGTCTTTACCACCTTACCTTTCCTAGTGTAAAATTCTGCGATAGAGCTGGCCAGCGTGGACTTCCCAGAGCCGGGTGGGCCGGCTATTATCAACCCTTCGGCCTTCTTTTCCAATCTTTCAATGAGCTGAGGTTGAATGTGATAATCGTCAAGCGTCAGCTTAACAATTGGTCTAACTATAGTAACCTCTTTTCCATCAGAGAACGGTGGACGGGCAATTACTATCCTGTAATTTTCTAATTGAATAACGGTCGCTCCTCCCATTTTCATCTCGATGAAAGTTCCATTCCTGCCTCTGGAGCGGTTGTCAATTTCATTTATTATCGCTTCCATCCTGTCCGAATCAAGTGGCTTTTCGTTTAGCTTTACCAAGGTGAAGTTACCGGGACTCCCCTTTTTAACGTAAGGAGGAACACCTTCCTTCAGATGAACGCTCAGCACATCATCAGCAAAGAAACCTTCTACCATCATAGGTTTCTGCTCTGTTGGGGGGAGCATGTATTTGCTAGCTATGCCTTCTGCCTCACAGACCAGATGAAGTACAAAATCCGAAGTGTATAGTGTAGCATCATTTGAACGGGCTACGTCTTTAATCATCGAGTCTATTCTGCCGCTGTGCGCCAGTTTGATATCCTCCATGCTTGGCATGGGGCCAATGACGCTGTACTTAAGGCCCTTTTTTGAGCATAATTGTCGTATAGACGCCAGTTCTTTGAGCCCCTTAAAGCCTATCTCAAGGCCTTTGGATGCCTGAGCTTGGAGTTCATCAAGTGCCGGTTTCGGTATTATTATCTCCGTTTCCTCAAATTCGTCTTGATTGAGTTCCTTTAAAACCAATCCATTAATTATAACGCTTGTATCTAGAACTATTTTCATTCTTTAAAATCTGCTTCTCTGCCATTGATATAAAGCTTTGTGCCATCCTGTAGAGGCCATATTGAGGATGTGCGTAAAGGCTAATCTAAATGATCGATGTAGTTTATATTAAGTTCGATAAGGTTAAAAATTCAAGATGTATCAGATGTATAATGGCTTTTACGATGATCCTAGCTGAGAGTTCGCTAGAGCTAATCCCAGAGGAATTGGCCAGTGAAAAAGGTATAATTTCATACTGTAGGAGGGTTGGAAGGCCAATCTCTGGTTGTCTTCTTGATAGGTCATATCATCATCAGGCCATGTCTAAATTACCTCAGTCATACAAGAGGGGTAGGCCCGATATAGCGTATCATGTGATGCTCGACACCGTTTATTCCCCATTGTTCATGGATGGATTGATGAATTTCTACATCCACACCTTTCAGGACAAGGTGATTGAGTTTGGCCCAGGCGTCCGGCCTCCTAGGGAATACAGCAGGTATGAAGGTCTAATGGTAGACTTATTCAGAAAGGGAAACATCATCGAAGATGGTAAGATGTTGCTATCGATAAGGAACTGCGGAATGAAAGGGTTACTGAACAAAATCAAGCCAGCCTTGGTGATTGGCCTCAGCATACTTGGCGAGCCGAGCAGCGTAGAAAACGTCGCCAGAATTTGTGCAGCTACAGACTCAGCTGCCATAGTGATCGGCGGTTTCCCTCATGGCCATTTTTCACAAGGGCTTCAAGAAATGCTTGATCGAACCTTTTCCATAGCTAGTAAGGGGCTGGATGCTAGCCTAGTAAGTGCACGGGTTATATATGAAGTCGAAAGGTCGCTTGGTGTAACATAGGGGACCATTGATAGGTTAAAGCTCCTGTACAACGTCCATAGATAACCTTTTTACGGTATAATGATAGCATAATGGATATGCCCGAGATCTGGTTACCTTATGGAGAAGTGGAAGTCGTGCTCGCTACAGGGTCCGAGAACCTTGGGTCCATAGTTGAATCCAAACTGTCGGGGATCTCGCAACAGGAGATAAATCTGAAGCCGTACAAGAACATAATAATAGACGGCAGAGATATGAGCAAGGTAGTGTTACAAAAATACCTTGGAACAGTTTCTGCACAGGCCGATTCTTCCACGCCGGCAATCAGGACGGTCACCGTGGATGGCGTGGATGTGAATATTCCCCCCAATCTGTCAGATAATACGCTTCTTGTTGGAACGACAAGAGTGGACCCCATGTATGGTTTCTTGGGCCCTCACAGCCTGGTGGCAAAGGAGCTCGGGTTGGATATGGAAGTTTGGAGGAGAAAGGATGGAGGCCTTCATGCCGTCAATGAAGACAATGGCGTATGGTTCTCGAAAAGACTGCTGGAATCGTGTGACGCCGATGCTCTATTCTATTTCGATTTAACCAAGCCTCCCATTTATGGCCAGGCGCTCAAGGTTTACGAGGAGCTGTTAAACATATATAAGGTGAACAACCTCCCTCAGAAGCAGAGCAAATTCGCCATCATTTCAGCAGGGGGGTCGCCGCACGATGATACCCTGTCCGACGCGCTCGCCGTCGCTCACTCGATAATAGGTTATCTGGCCGAGGATTCAGAACTGATAATCGTAGCGCAGATGAAGGACGGGCTTGGCTCGCCTGCGTTAAGGGGCCTTGTGGAGGGGAAGAAGTTCAAAACAGCTGCAGGCGAGCAGTATCGTTCTGG
>JAFLXO010000054.1 GCA_029786595.1 Nitrososphaerota archaeon
GTGATACACCTGCTGGCTGCGGCTAACGAAGGAAATATAGCGATAAGCCTAGAGGACTTCGATAGGATAGGGAGGTTAGTGCCTCATATAGCGCCAATATATCCAGGCGGCAGGTACATGTTAGAGGACCTTCATAGGGCTGGTGGAGTACCTGCCATAATCAAAAGACTGGCTAAGTTTCTTGACCTGACCCAGAACAGCGTATCCGGCCTGAAGATCGGCGATATAGCCAATATGGGTAATATCGTTGATGAAGAGGTAATAAGGCCGCTGGATAGGGCGGTTCACTCAGAAGGAGGTATAGCCGTGCTAAGGGGAAGCCTAGCCCCTGAAGGGGCTGTAATCAAGACAGCGGCACTGGGGGACCCTGATTACTCGTTCGAAGGTCCTGCCGTGACGTTTGACTCTGAGGAGGAGGCTTATTCAGCAATAACGGCTGGCCGCATAGCCAAGGGTGCCGTTATCATCATAAGGTACGAAGGTCCCCGCGGAGGGCCGGGAATGAGGGAGATGCTCAGCCCCACGAGCGCCGTCGTAGGGATGGGATTGGATCATCAGGTTGCGCTTGTTACAGACGGGCGATTTTCCGGTGGCACCAGAGGGCCTTGCATAGCACACGTTACACCGGAGGCCGCTATAGGGGGACCGATAGCCATGGTTAAGGATGGCGATCTGATAAGTATAAACCTGAAGCAAAGGAAGCTTGATCTGATGATAAGCGGTGAAGAACTAAGGCTTAGGTACGTAAAATGGGAAAGGCGAAAGCCAAATACTAAATCAAAATGGTTGCTCAGGTATGCCGCATCGGTCGGGTCCGCTAGCAAAGGGTGTCCGCTTGATTGATCAGGGTAAGATGATGCAGGGAGACAGAAAGATAGAAATACTTGATACGACGCTCAGGGATGGTGCACAGACTACAGGGGTCGCCTTTTCCCTTCAGGATAAGATCGAAATAGCGACAAGGCTGGATCGGGTAGGCATAAGTTTCATCGAAGGCGGCTGGCCCGGTTCAAACCCAAAGGACCTGGAATTCTTTAGAAGGATCAAGGACTACAGCTTCAAGAATTCGAAGATAGCTGCGTTCGGGGCTACCAAGAAAAAGGGGTCTGCTGAAGATCCGAGCCTAAGGAGCATAGTTGATTCCGACGTCAGGTATGCCGTACTTTTCGGAAAGTCGTGGCTGTTACATGTAGAGGGCGTGCTAAGGATAACCGCAGATGATAACCTGACGATCATATCGGAGTCCATAGAATATCTCAGAAAACATGGGATGGAGGTCATTTATGACGCAGAACATTTCTTTGATGGATACATGGATAACCGTGACTATGCCATTTCAACAATAAGGACTGCGAAAGAGGCTGGCGCGAGAACGATAGTGCTAGCCGATACGAACGGTGGCACCCTACCTCAGCATACGCTGAAGGTAGTTCGGGATATCAAGGAGAACGTAGGGGGGAACCTTGGCATCCATGCCCATAACGATTCCGGGGTAGCAGTCGCTAACTCCCTCCTAGCCGCCAGCGAGGGGTTTAATCATATCCAAGGCACCGTAAATGGGCTAGGTGAAAGGTGTGGCAATGCAGACATCATCCAGATAATACCGAGCCTGGAACTGAAAATGGGTGTCAGCGCCATATGGGGAAATGAGCGTTCTCCCAGCTCCTTAAAGGAACTAAAGGCGCTATCATCGTATGTGTATGACCTGCTTAACATTACGCCGGACCCCTATCAGCCATATGTTGGCAGATATGCGTTCTCCCACAAGGGCGGAGTTCATGTTGATGCTATGATCAAGGATAGCCGTGCATATGAGCATGTTGACCCGGAGCTCATTGGAAATACCAGAAACTACGTAGTATCAGAGCTGGCCGGAAGGGCTGCCGTGCTGAAGTACGCTCAAGAGCTAGGCTTGGATGTTGATAAGGAGGATAGGCTCATAACGGACACGCTTACGCAGGTCAAGGAGCTCGAGAAGGGCGGACTGTCAGTTGAAAGTGCAGATGCTACAGTCAAGCTCATACTGTTGAAAAACAGGGGTGTGTACAGGGACTCCTTCAATATGCTCTACTGGATGGCTTCTGCCAGGAACGTCAACAGTACCGTTGAATCTGAAGGTGAAGTAATAGTGAGGGTGGACAACGAAGTCCTGTATGAACGGGAAAAGGGGGTCGGCCCCGTACACGCGCTTGATAACGCGCTGAGGAAAGGGGTACTCAGGAAGTTCCCATTGCTAAAGGACGTTCAACTTCTTAATTATAAGGTTGGCGTATTTGACGGTGATAGGGGCACGGCATCATCGGTACGCGTGTTAATAGAATTTGGGGATGGAAAGGATAGATGGGCTACAGCAGCCGTCTCAGACAACATACTGGAGGCGAGCGCCAGAGCGCTGAGCGATGGATATAACTATAAACTGGGCGTAGAGGCGCTCAGCTCTTCTCATAGAAGATAATCAAGAGGTATATCCTGGTAGATTCCGGAGGGGAGTACCCGCCTTACGGATATCGGGAGGGCCTTGCTCCTTAGCTCTTCCTGTGCTATATCCAGTGAACTTCTGAACTTAGATATGTAGTCTATAAATGGCGGCGCACCATTGGAAAGCATGAGCGCCCTTGCACCGAGTATCCTTGCCCTTTCAAACTTCGTTAACTTAGGAGGCCCTATAGTAACTTCAAATTTCTTCCCGGTTTTAACTGGCAACACTTAGGATTTCTACCGCATCTTACCATTCAAGGCACAGGCTATAAATTTTGTGCTGTAATATAGGCCCTATATAACCGGGCTATTTTGCCCTATCCACTATCTACAGGCTATCGTTACGTACGCCCTGACCTTGGTTGCCGACGAATTCCCCAATCAATTCCCTCGCGCGCTTACCATCATATTGATCCACGGCGCCCTGAGCCATCCTCCCTCCTCTTCCGCCCCCCCTGCCACCGAATTCCTTGATCAGGGCGTCGGAGATGGCCTTTGCATCGATGGGCTTGCGCATTTTTCCACCCGCAAATATGACATATCCATACCCCTGCTTAAGCTTCCATACGCCCAAGTATACCAGATCGCGGTCCCTTGTAAGTCCGTCCCCTAGGTATATATGATCACCGGAATCAAGACCATCTCCATCGATCACCATGAATGAAGAGGATGACAGTTCAGCGTCGCCTGATACGTAACCCGCTAGAATCGTCAGCAGCCTCCTCCTCTTTTCTTCCTCAACCTTCAGCTTTGAAACCAGGTCCTTGACCGGCACCGATAGGTCATTCGAATAATCATCAGGCGCTCTGATCTCCGCCGCGATCCTTGAAAGTGAGTCCTCTCTGCTCCTGAAATAGTCCAGCGCCGCTTCACCGGCAACGAATTCCAGCCTCTCTACCCCATCCTGTATCCTCTCGGCCCTGAGCACCTTTATGGGGCCCACCTGGCCCGTCCTATCACAGTGCGTGCCACCACACGCTTCTGTATCAAATCCCTTGATGCTGACTATCCGCAGGGTATCGCTAGGGGTAACCCCTCCCTGATAAATTTTGAAGCCATACTTTGATTCAGCCTCGTTCCTATGCATTACCTCCGTGCGCATCTCCAGATCGTTCATTACTACCGAGTTTGCCAGATCCTCGATAGCCCTGACCTGTTCCTTTGTCAAATGAGAGTGATGAGTTATATCCAAACGGGCCTTTTGTTCATCCTTAAAGGCGGAGTTCTGCCATACCCACGGTCCAAGCAGCTCCCTTGCGGCTCCGTTCAATATATGTGTGGCCGAGTGGTGTCTCATCAGTGCCAGCCTTCTCTTGCTGTTAACGGAGCATTCCACTTCCTGTCCTTCTCTGAAATTACCGTCATCTACCCTGTGGGCTATTACGTCATCCGACTTCACCACGTCTACGACCGCCTTTCCTTCTATATAGCCGGTATCAGGCTCCTGCCCACCCGACCTGGCATAGAATGCGGTCCTGTCCAGCATAACATATGGCCCATCAACCTTCAGGACTCTCGCCCTGAATTGAAACAGGTACTTATTCTGATAAAAGAGGAGCTCGGTCTTTTGGACCCCACGACCGTTAAAGATCGGTGTCGGTTGTGCCTCCGGATGCGGATTTCCGTGCCGCTCTGTCAGCTTCTCATAGAATTCGGCTGGCACCTCAGATATTATGCCGGCCCTCTGGAACAGTTCAGGTGTGATCCCATCAGACTCATATAATTTCACCAGCTCGTCCACTGACACCTGTTTGTGCCTGTACCCTTCAGCTATCTTTCCTGCCCTCTCCGAGGTAACCATATATCTGTCCGATTCGACCTTGATCACCTCCCTGGCAGCTTCAATGGACTCGCCAAGTTCGGGATACATATCCTTAAGGTGGCTTGAGTGCCACTCCATCAGTTCATAAATATCTATGCTCCATGCATTCCTCCTGATTATGTCCAACGACCGCCTAAGTATGACCCTCAGGTTATAGCCACCACCAACGTTGCTTGGCAGTCCCCCGTCCACAAGCGCAAAAAGGAGCGTCCTCGTATGATCCAGCAACGCATACATGTCCTGCATCTTGTATAAGGAGTCAAGCTGTTTGTCACTGTAGTTGAAGGAATGAAGAAGGCCCTTCATTACAGTTTGAGGGCTGGTAACTTCAGAAAGGTCTATCTGACCTGCCTCCTTGAAGAACTCGTTTACGCCCTCGACATCCAGAGAAATGGAATTGCGGTCAATGAACTTCTTTTCAACCTCTCCGAAAACCGCATCATAGCTGGTAGGGGTCCCGTTCAAGAGCCACACGAACCTCTCCAGGCCAGCGCCCATATCCACTATTGTAGGTGAAAACCTTCTGTATGAGGATGGAGTTCCCTCGAACTCCGTGAAAACCGCATTACCAAGCTCCAGGTTCTTTACAAAGAACTCTAGAGAATATCCGAAGGCGCCATACCCCACCCAGATATCCTCGACAAACACTATATCCATAGGCGAGATACCGAACACCGAAGTCAGAAGATGATAATCGAGATCGATGGTCCTCTCCTTCCAGTAACCGCGCTGATCGTTCATCGCGTGCTGACCGACCATACAGAAGGATGTGTAATGGCGCCCGGTCACGCCCACGTTTATCACATCGTTAAACCGCAGGCTCATCTGTGGCACGATCAGAGGATTGGCTGGAAACTCAAATATAACCCTCCCACCTTCGATCCTCTGAAAGTCTATTATGGATGCTACGGTGAAATACAGATCGGGCCTCCACCTTGCTACCACTGGATACCTCTTTACATAGGTGTGCCCTTCCCCTTCAAAGAATGACCTTATCTTTTTCCATGTAGCTACATAATTAAGCTTCTCACCTGATGGATTGCCTATAAACTGGTACCTAGAGCATGGCTGGTTGGGACAGTACTCCCGTCCCTCATCCAAGGTCCAAAAGTACCTGCCACACGATTTGCACACCTTCCTGATGAACCCCTTTTCCTCGAAAAGGGGCACCCTGTACAGCTCGGGGCGCTCCCTGCTGAATTCTGCTCTCAGTTCATCCTTTTTCAATATACCATCCATTTTACTAGCTCGTCTTTAACCATTTCTGATCCTGGCCATTTCCGCGCCCATGTACTTGGCCATCCCCTCTTCATCGGAGCTCCAGCCAAGCTTATCAGCTATAAGGATGTATAATGGCTCGATTTCAACCGAGGCGAACCCGATGGATACCTTCATATCTCTGGATATTTTCTGGGCAAGGGCCACCGAGTGTTTCCTCTTCCATAGTTCCCTCAACATGGTAAATGGTATCGAATATTCGTTGACCTGCGCGTTCAGCCCCATCAGGGACCTGGATAGTATCGCATAAAAATAACGATAAAGCCTCCACTCCTGTACGGCCTTGATATTCCCCAGCAGGAGATCGGCATCTGATAGGATGGCCAACCGCACCCTTAGATCGGAGGCTGCCGAACCAACCAACGTAGCATATACGACCCGTAGCTTATCGTCAGGTGACGCCGACCACCTTGACAGAGCTCCAATAGCTTCATCGATGTCCGATGCGGCCATGGCGCCGCTTATAGCGTCCACCATACCACCTGAACTTACGTCCTTTTCGCCGGTTCCGACCTCCATCCCGCTCGAAGATTGCAGTGAATTTATGGCGAACCTTACATCTCCCCCAGAGGCTTTGACTATATCCTTAAGCTTCCTGAATGGAACATCTACCCCCTCCACCCTAATTATATACTTCAGGAGCAACTCAAGCTCCCTCAGAGGGACATGATAGAAGTTAAGGACTAGACACTTGCCCCTCAGTTTCTTCATAAATTCAGCGCTTCCATCGTTAGCAGCGAGTATCAGGGGCACTTCCATCTTATCTATTATGCTTATTATGAATTCGGCCCCTCCATAATCCCCCCTTGTAAAGAGCCCATCCACTTCATCAAGAAATAACAGTATCCTCTTGCCCTCCAGATCCACCGGTGTTATACCGTTTAGCCTACGGTCGAGCTCCACTGATGTCCTGGTGTCGCTCGCATTTAGTTCCACTACCCTGTAGCCGGCGTCGGCCGCCAGAGCACGTGCGGCTGTGGTCTTTCCCGTACCGGCAGGACCTATGAGGAGAACCGGCTTCCTTCCTACATGCCAACCCTTCAGCCATCCCTTTAATTCACTACGTTTATCTTCATTGCCTATCAGCCTATCTAAAGTAAGAGGCCTGTACTTCTCTACCCAGCTCAACTAGATTATCGCCTTTAATATGCTGCTAAACAGCCCTATAAGCGTTCGGGGGGCTATGCTCAATTGTGATTGGCCACCAAGAAGCCACGATAATAAATTATCTCTCCTCTTCTATCCACAACGGCTATGATGGGCACCTTTGACTGCCTTATCGCTTCATTCACAACGCCTTCCAGTGATTTAGCCCTTATCCTTTCTCCTTCGTTCATTATCGCTATAAGGTATTTAGATGGTTTACCCTCGTACTCCCCCTTTTCATATGCCTTAAGGGAAAGCTCCCTATCCAGTCCTTCCTTTACTACATATCCCTTGTCCCGAAGGTCCCTATATATCAGATACTTTGAAAGGCCATCCCTTTGAAACCTCAGATCCCTTACAAGATCGGCATATCCTAGCCTTTTCTTTCCATCACGAACCTCGATTTCCTCCTTCTCAAGAAGGTACAGGGCTTCATAGGTCCTCAAAACTATCCTCTTTCCTTCCACCTTACCATAGCCTCTGTTCAACAGCACCTCATTTCCTTTCAACTCTACCGCGATCCTATCCTGGTGATGCTGGCCCAAGGCCAAGTGATCATTCTTTTTTGACAAATCAATTACCAACTATCAAAAGGCTGGCAATGTATGCCAAAACCTTATTGGCTGCTTCAAATTGCAAGGCCATCATGATAGTTCAAAAATTTGCGCTGTTCGTTATAAACTTACCTAGTGCTTGAACCTTTTGGGAAGACCGCTGTACCTGTATATTCACCTGAAAGCACATTTCGTATTATGCCGGGCCTTCTGCCGTTCACTATATACGTAGTTGTCTTATGTTTTGACGCTATGCCGGCCGCCTCCAGTTTGGATTTCATCCCTCCCCTGCCGAATCTATTTGGCTTATCCTTTGTAGCCTTAAGCTCGCTTCGTATATCTGCTATTTCCTTCATAACAGAGCCGTTAGATATATACCCATCTACATCGGTAAGGATTATCAACGACTTAGCCCTGACCTTTGTCGCAATTATCGCCGATAGCCTATCGTTGTCACCAAATCTCACATAGTCAGGTACGTAAGGGTTGACCGGCATCAATTCCCTTGTAGAAACCACATCGTTTTCGTTTATTATTGGCACAATATTATTCACTATCAGCGCTCTCAGGGTCCTCCAGAAGTTTTGGTATTCATATTTGTTTCCTAGGTCATTTTCGGTCAATAGTATTTGAGCTGTCATAATACCGCGCTTGGCAAATGCGTCACTGTAAAGCGACATCAACCATGGTTGCCCAACGGCCGCGCACATTTGCTTGGTAGTAAGGTCCAGCTCCTGTGGTGATAATGCAAGCCCGATCTTAGAGATGCCGGCCAGAATGGCGCCAGAGCTTACGATGATGAAAGATCTAGTGGGCATCAGCTCGGAAATTTGTGAACTTACGCTCTCGATAAGGGAAGCGCTTATTCTGCCGTTCTCCGTGAGCACCGCAGTTCCAACCTTTAATACAACTATATCCTTTGTCACAACCTTTCTACTCAATCCTTAATTTATATTCTTTTTATATTTAGACACATCGTCGTTTATCAGGACGTTGGGTGACCTGAGAAGTGGTTACTCTGATGCTTTAGCTAAGAAAATATACACGGACTTCCTTCAGCAACGCTGACAGCCTTTAAATACTATTTATGATGATAATGAGTTGTGGGGATGGTTATGCCCGAATTCATACCGGTGCAGACAAAACTAGCTGGGCATCAGGCTGATGTTAGTCATGTGTCGTTGGATCAGAAAAGGAGTCTCCTGCTGGTTGACGAACCCGCAAACGGGATAGCCCCACGGGAAGCTTACGCGCTTGAGCCGTGAGAGGATGT
>JAFLXO010000055.1 GCA_029786595.1 Nitrososphaerota archaeon
GACAAGTCATCTATTCACTATCACGCCAGAGGCTTCCAGACCGATTACACCGGCGTGGAAATGGTGCTCCAGCCAACATCGTTCTTTAACAGCTCATCTCAGTGGATATCAGGGTATGGCGGCGTTCAACCCACACCTCAGGACGCATCGACATACGGCTACGGACCAAGCGGCTCAGATACAAGTTACATATATACGCCGGTCCTTGAAGCTTCCCTGGGCTTGGTGCAGACGGCCGAAGGCGCATCATCCATACTTGGCACTACCTCAATAGCTGACATCACTGGCAATACATCCCTGACGGGCTCAGAACCAGCAAGCCTCATGATAGGCGTCATTGGCTCGGCTAACCAGTGGACAGAGCCGCTAAGCGTCATGGCCGCCCAGAACGCGCTGTATCAGACAGATGCAGGCGAAAACGAGGGTATGGGATTCGCATACGCGAATGCACAGGCTGGCGTTCCGTGGGTAATCGTAAGAGGCATATCAGATTCTCCATGGTATCCCGCAACATATCATGGCGTGCTTGCGGCCGACAGGTCCGCAAACGTATCCATATACATAGTGGATCATTTCTCTACGAACAACCTTGATTCCTTCGCTTCCATGAACACCCTTTCACCAGATTCCAATGCAGCGCTCCACGGATACCTTATCGCAAGCCAAGCATACTACAGTGTCTCAAACGTTACGCAGGTGCAATATCAGGCCTCCAACGGATCAACCATAGTCGTCTATAACCCCAGCGGCAACGAGTACCAGTTAGCAAATAGCAACCAGTTCAGTCAGTACGTATATACGCCATCTACAAACGGCACTACATCCAGTTCGAGCGGAACATCCAGCTCCTACTAATCGAAGAAAACCAACCTTTCCCCCTTTTTTTTGGGTCAGGTCATGCTTTGCCCAATCCATCTATCTATCTATCTATCTATGATGATTTGATGATGACACCAGGCGCTGGGTGGCACTTGCCAGCATAAGGCGATGGCCGCTCCTGTTCAGCCCAACGCATCATCCACCTGCACATTACAAGAGGGTAACGTATACCTAACGTAACCACGGACGCCGGATACAGGCCGTTCAGATTTCCGTAAAGGAAGGAAGGATGGGCACGCAAAGGGATGAATCGACGCGGGTACATGCAGGGCGGCAATGATGCTATTGCAAAGGGACAGGCCCGATCTACTTGATGGAGATATCACCCGGGGCGCGCAAAAGGATATATAATGAGCGTTATTCGAGCGATTGGCAATGGCATCTCGGCATCCGGGTCGCTTATTTGGACCGCCTAGAGCGCCAAGTTCAATCGGAATAATAACCATAGCCCTCCTCCTTGCACTGTTCATTCAATGGACCCCCAGCCGCATCGGATTGATATTGAGCCTGGCGGCCTTCATGTCAAGCCTGTTCACGCTGCAATACCTGTTTGATAATTCGACCAGGCCGCTGACCCCGACGTTCATCGCCCTGGTAATCCTTGATTCCGTGCCCTACCTTATTGGAATGGCTTTCTATGCGCTGAGGGTCCTGATATATATGGTCCCCTCGGTCGTCATGTTCTCCGTATATATAGCGTTGGCAGTGAGGAAGAAGGGAAGGGAAACGCTGGCCCTGGCGCTTGGCTCCACCGCCCTAGCGACGTTCTTCTTCGGCTTTTCAGCGCTGATGAACGCGTTAAGCCCTCTGGCCGTATCCGTCGGATTTTTATTTCTGATATATAATTTGGCTGAGGTCCTCTTTGTAGAGAGCCGGCTGAGTTTCAGGAAGACGGGCGGGTATGTCCCCCTGCTCGCCCTGGCGCCGGCGCTGCTGGTGCTTCTCCTTTACCCATGGTACTTCATTATCCCCATTATCGAGCCCTTCATCAAGGCGTTGAGACGGCTGAACGGCGGGGACAAGGTTACCGGATATGAACAGGTATCAAGGCTGGGCAGGTCGGAGGCCATCAGATACGTTATATTCTTTATCCTGTTGCTGCTGGTGGTAATAGCTTATCGGTATGGGTTTCATCTGTGACCCAGCCGGCCACGCAGTTTGATCATGGGTCAATGTATTATGGGGGATTGCCGCCCCCTTTGATGGATGAACGTCAGCGGCAGATGGATATCACAGGGGCCTGGACAGTTCTAGCTTGGCCAGTTCAAAATAGGCCCTTGCGTCCGCTGATATGTTTTCGATTTCCTTCTCGCTCACCTTTCTAATTATCCTTCCAGGGCTCCCAATCACCAGGCTGGCCTCCGGTATCACCTTTTTTTCCGGTATAACTGTTCCCGCGCCGATGATTGAATTGGCGCCTATCATGGAGCCGTTCATGATTATCGCCCCCATGCCTATCAGCACATTATCTGAAATTGTAGCCCCATGAATTATAGCGTTGTGCCCTATTACCACTCCGTCTCCCACGTTGACCTGAATTCCATTGTCTGTATGTACTGTTACGTTGTCCTGCAAGTTGCTAAGCTTCCCTATAGTTATTGAATCCATATCGCCCCTGAGCACGGCGTTGGGCCATACGCTCGAATTTTCTCCAATATGTACGTCGCCTATTATCACGGCGGTATCGTGAACCAGCGCCCCTTTATCGAACCTGGGCTTCTTATCATTTAACGGATATATGTGCATTTATCCTGTCTTCGATGACCTGGGTATTTATATATGGTGATCGATTATATCTGACGTGGCCCATTGCTTCATATGTGTAAGAACGCCTCTGCCTGAAAGCCGTTGACGTATTTTAGCCAGCCGAACAACGTATACCAGAATTTTATACATAACTGAAGCGATATAGGTATCAGCGTGTTCATGAGTCCTGGTCGCCTGCCATGTACTTTTACCTCATGCACCCCTTACAGTGCGGGCGCACCTGCAGGGGACCCAGATTTGAGTGCGCCGCGGCACGATCGGGAGTTCGCCGGTCCCAGGCAAGTATCAGCCATCAAAAAGGGGCGGGCCGTTATTAAATGGGGATGGCCAGAGGCGCAGTGCCCTGCGCTGGGACATTACACGATCTGTTCAATTCATCCTTCCTCCATAGATAGCCGTTCAAAAAGGCGTCCAGCAGAAGGGTTGGCGGAGGCTTCTGGGCTTGCATGCATAATGGCATTGTGATAACGGAAGCTTGCGCGCTTGCATAAAGGCACATCATGCCTGCTCGCTCAGCCAAATTCGTCAAGGGTCATGCCCTTGGAATCAAATTTTGTGCCGAGCCCACGGTATATTGTGCCTGCGGCCTCCAGCAGGAGCATCTTGTACCGATCGGCGTCATATCCGCCGTTTTCAGCCAGTTCAAGGGGCTTCACCCTTTCGTACGGATCGGCGCTATCGCCGTTTACATAAACGAAGCTTATCTCGTCGCCGATCTCCCTTCCAAGGCCAGACAGTTGCGCCGCTGCAACGCGCTGGGCGGTGTTGTGCACGTATGCCGAAAGCCTCTTCTTCAATCTCCTTTTGATGGCCAGAGATTCCACTGGCAAATCGCCGCCCCCGATCATCTTTAGGTTACTTTCGATGAACCTCAGGCCGTCGCGCATGCCGGCGCCGTATATATCACCCAGTGTGCTACGGTCAAGGATCAGGGCCACGAGCTCCTCCTGGAATTTCCTTATGAATGGGGGGACGTCAGATCTCCTCAATTCTATCCCCCTTGCTACCACTTCACCATCCGTGGTGATACCGAAGTACTTCTTAAGGGCTGAAGTGCTTTCGTCGGACTTGAGAGGTAGAAACGACAGAAACCTGAAATGGTTGTCCAGGGACATGGGCAGCCCGGTTTCCGCCGCTATGGTCGCGGCGAGCGTTTCATAATCCTCCCTTTTCGCACCATCCCTCCTGACAAAGAGGGAATCGACGTCGCCGTAAACTATGGTGAAGTCGTGGGACTCGGCTATGCCCTTTGCCCTTATGATGGCCTCCCTGGACATCCTGTTTATCTCTTCGAACGTAACCATGTTGCCGAACCTGTTGCTGGCGCAGCCGGCTATGCCGTACTGGCTTACAAGTATATACTTGAGCGTGCTTATCCTCTCCTCACAGTAGATCCGCTCTGGGCTGCCCCTTTGGAGCGATCTTTTCATGCCTTTGAGCCACAGCCTCCTGCTCAGCCATGGGCCCATCACCGTTGGGATGAGCCGGAACAGATCATCCGATTCAGGCTCATAGCTGAGCCCTCCCTTCATTATCAGGCTGGGGTACTGAGAGTCGAAGTCCAGCGACGCAACGTTTTCGTGTAAACCGTGTAGCGGGGTGAAGGTTACGCCACCTCTGTCCCTTTCTACGAGGCTCATCAGGCTTCTGGCATACTCAAAGTACCCCTCCTCCGGTATCGCGTAGCCCCTGCTCATCAATTCAAAGCAGTTCCTAGAATCTATGCTCTTGTTGCTCAGCCACCTGGTGGCGAGGCCCATGGGCACAAAGGAGAACCTTGTCCTTTCGACGAGGCCGGCCGTTCCCCATTCGTCCGCGCTGAATCCATAGAACACGCTGCCCAGCACCACCCGGCCCGCGATGGACCCCTGTGCCCTGAGCTGGGCGTCATCAGCCGAGCACCTGCCGAGCTTTAAGAGCTGCCCATCCACCTTAAATTCATCCTTGCGCCTTTTGAAGACGATCAGATCGGGATCGGCGTCCGCCACCAGTTCAGCAAAGGAGGTGAGGACCGCTTCCATGCTGCCGCTGAACCTTTTCTCCACCCCGGCCGCTCTGGCATCCATCTCCATATCCCGCCCTTCAACATTAATGCCCTTCACGACCAGGGCCCTGAACTGCGGCGGCGCCAACTCGGCATGGTCGTCCAGCTTCCGCATCGACAACAGCCGGCCATCGTGGTATTCTACCGATACCCTGGACGTAGGCTCTACCTTCAGCCTTGTGAAGAGATAGCGCTGTACGTCCAGCAGGTCCGAATCGTACAACCCCCTGACGAACCTGCTCCGCCTTAACCCATTCAGTATTCCCTTAAACAGATGCGGTGGAGCTTCCACCCTCAGAAGCCGCTTCCTTGCAGAGCTACCCAGTGTCGTGCTCTTAGCCTCCACCTCAACGGTGCATCCGGCTTCGGTCAGCATATACAGGAGCTCCTGCTCAGCAGCCCGGTCTACCGGTTCTACATAGAGGAACGGCCTGTAGCTGTCGATAAGCCTTAGCGTTTCGCCTTCGATGGTCCTGATCCATATTACCGCCCTTTCACCATCGACATACACGTCCAGCAGCCAGCCGTTAACCGGATTCAATTGGCCTGATTTTACCTTTTTTCCAGCGCGTGGAGCCTTTCTTGCAGCTCGAGCAGCTGCTTCCTAAGATCGTCTATCTCAGCCCGGTTGTGAACGTTAGCGGTGAGATTTAGCGAATCAACGATGGTGGCCATCTCGGAGTTGGTCATGGCCGCGTGTTCCAGGTCCCAGGCCTCGGCCACTAATTCTTCAAACGCCCTCCTGTCGCCGGAGTCCCTCAGGAGCTGCACATATCCCCTCCTTAACCTGCCCAGGACGTCCTTGTATTCCTCCCGGAACGCAGGGGTTACCCTTCCCATCTCCTCACCCCTGCCATCCGTCCAGCTGAGCATAGTCCCCAGGGATGACCATGGCGCTGCTGGGCGTCCTCTTCGAATGATGCTTGACGAGCTCGGCCTGGACCACGCCGGCGCCAACCTCGCGGAAGGCCACCATCACCCCCGCCGTATGCAGCATCATCGTGGTGGATAAAGCGGGCCTTTCACCCACCCGGCAGTCCACCGTTATCACCATGGGGATCCCGTGTGCCGTGCATACGCGTTTTAGGAGCGATAAGGAAAGGTCGATGTTCCCCACCCTCCGGTGGAGCCGGCCTCCAAGGAACCTGGAAAGCCTGTGAAC
Source organism: Nitrososphaerota archaeon (assembly GCA_029786595.1). GTDB lineage: Archaea > Thermoproteota > Nitrososphaeria > Conexivisphaerales > UBA164 > JAJZYL01. Next base: position 5,853 of record JAFLXO010000055.1, read on the forward strand.
CAGCACCAGGCTGGTGGAGCCGGCCTCTCGTTCGATCATCTCGGCCAGCGCCCTGGCCGCGTATGGCTGTCTCAATTCGTTATATGCGGCGGAAAAGTACACGTTCCTGAATACCATGAACGGGTCCATGCCAATGGCCTTAGCATAGCGTGCCAGTTTATCGAGGTCTACAAACGTCTTGTCCGAATAGTAATCCGTGTTGTTCATGTAGGCCACCCTTCCCATTGCGCTGCCCCTTACGAGGAGGCCGTGTATCATATCATCAACGAACCTCTGGTTACCGTAGAACAGGTAAATCTGACCCTTCGCCAACCCCCCGTCCCCGATCAGCCTGTCCAGTTCGGGATAACCGGTTGAAATAACGCCGTCATTAAACAATAGCTCTGAAGCTTTAACCATTGAAACCGCTGGGTTCAGCCTGTAACCTCCCCCCCTCGCTTCCTTACTCATCGCTTCTCCAGCTTCCTCCAGGTTTTCTGCTGGGAACCGGCCTACCGACATCGCCATCGGCCCTTGGTCAGCGGACGTTTGACGACTTCCTGCCGATCATGTTTATGATCCTGTACACTTCAGGTATGGCGTAGGCAAACCCCACGTGAACGCAGTCGTTTGAATTGTCCAGATCGCATACAAGTTCACCGTTCCTGACCTTCACTTCGACTATCCGATCGAGCTTGGCATCCCTGAGGGTGACGCCGTCCTCGGTCATGCCCACTTCTGATAGGAACGGAGCCTTGCTGGCGAGTACCCTGTCCGCCTCGATCACGTGCCAGATCAGGTCATTGACGAACCCCGTGAACGTGTTTATTCCAGCGTCCAATAGCGGGTGCTTCTTCCTTTCATAGATCGCCCTTAATTCGTCGGCATATTCCTGCCGCAGCATGAAATTTGACCAGCCCTTTTGTGGCATGTTATTACCGTCATCAAACCAGTTAATAAATTATACTGTATAAACAGTAAATACTATACATCTGATTCCATATGCAAGCTAATATGCCGATATATTTTACAGGGACCCCATGTCTGAGCCGAGGAAAGCGTGCCAGAGTTCAATTTTGACGGCCGATGATCTCCGTCCTCCATCCCCCTTTTTGTCCTGGGCCAAAATACAGCTATCAAAAGCACGTCGATAACAAGTAATACAAGTATTGCTGCTACGGACCAGCCCGGTGCCTCAGGCCCTAATCCAAGCGTGCTTACAAGGTAATAGAAGGTCAGGAAGGCAGCCGCCACCGAGCCCAGGGCCACTAGAACCAGGAAGACAAATAACATCCCTTTACTGCTAAGCCACGTCCTCGAGCTCAACTCATCTGCACCGGCGCACAGATGTTTTACGGGGCAGTTTTAATCTTTAGCGTATCCTGGAGAAAGTTAGGGGTTCAGGGGAAGCTGTAGAATTCTGACCTTCGGGGAGGGGACACGCCGCCCTCCTCCATTTTCTGCCTGCGGGCCCGCAGGGGATAGCCCTCAGGCAAGCTCACTCGCTTTAATATGGAAGGATGCCACCCGTTATCGTCCAATTCGGCAAGTGTCACCGGCGAGCGAAACCTTTTCCTCCGCTGCTCAACTTAAAATAAAATCTGCAATCTGCGTTAAACTCTTTACTTTTATAACGTTGTTCATTTTAATATTTATTTTATGCCCGTTGGTCAAAAGGAATCCCATCCTTGTCACCTTAAACATGCTGCCGTCATATTCCGTATCGCCGACGGAAAAACTTTCATGGGGATCAAGCCCGTTTTCCTTGAGATGCTTCAACACTATTTGATCCTTCTTTAGCGGTTCAACCGGCACTTCTCCCTCGCCTGTAAGGCAATAGTTTTCGTCGGTCTTGAGATGGTTGCAATATATATTCTCTATTTTAAGCTCCTCAGCTACCTTTTTTGCAAATACATCAAGCCCCGCCGTAACCATTACTGGAACTATATCATTTGAAATCAATTTATTCATAAGAGCTTTTGCGCCTTCCTTAACAGAAATTAAATCCGCCATGTTTTCTAACTCCCCAAGGCTTACCCTTCCCTTTACCGAAATCCAGCTTCCAACGTCCATCTTCATTAATTTATGATAGGAAATTTTTCCCATAAGGTACTTATCAAGCCAGCCTGAATCCTTGCATCCAAGCCTTCTATAGATTAGCTCCCATGTGTTCTCATTGATCAGGGTTCCATCCATATCGAAGAAACCCACGCGGTATTGTACAGGCATACTAAAAGCCTGATTGAATTTGATCCGTTAATTAATGTTTCTAAAAAGGTGGCTTGTGGTTATATATTATGTTATGTTATGCAGGTCTCACCATCAGCAGTTAGGGCCATGATTGGCCTTAAGGGCTCTTGCCATGCACCGATTGAGATAAAATCGTTAGCCGTCGGATACGACGTGCCGGTATTAGAATTTAAATGTAAATCCTATTAAATTGGCATTTAAAGGCATCATCCATGGAATATAAGTGGACAGTGTGGTCGGTCGTGGTCATAGGTAGCCTGATGGCCGCGGTGGATAGCACCATAGTGATCCTGGCCATCCTGCCCATCGCAGAGGACCTGAGGACCGATTATATAACCATAATATGGGTCATAGTGGCATA
>JAFLXO010000056.1 GCA_029786595.1 Nitrososphaerota archaeon
GGAGCCGAGCTAGGGCTTTTAACGCCAGGAAACAAGCTTTTATTTATCTTTGCAATTCTTATGATTGTAATAGCAATATACATGTTAAAAAGAAAATGTATTAACGTAGCTGTAAATCCAACGCACAAAGAGTCTTACGCGAAATTATTGTCAATGGGATTACTTGTTGGATTTGCTTCAGGTTTCTTTGGTATCGGAGGCGGATTCTTGATTGTGCCGGGGCTCATATATGCCGGTGCATTAAACATCATACAGGCAGTAGGGACTTCACTGGTATCCGTAGGAGTATTCGGGGTGGTAACAGCCATAAGATATTCATTGAATGGTGACGTGAACCTTATTATTTCAGCACTTTATATTGTAGGTGGCATATTTGGAGGCTGGATCGGCACTTATTATGCTTCTAAAGTATCCAAAAGATTACTCACAAAGATCTTTGCGGTCATCATAATTCTGGTCGCAATATACATGCTATTTATGAACCTCACTGCATTCCTTTAATTCATTATATATTTTTAAATAATTTGTATCTTTAAAGTCATATAATAAATAAACATATTAAATTAATTAGATTATATTTGTCATTTTAAGATTGCCTACCTAATGATATGGTGCCGTTCAATGATCTGTTAGCCCTTAACCATGAACGCGCCTCTTTCTATACAGCACTGATAACCACTCTAAAACTTCTCCTACTTGTCAGGTTCCACATGCCTTACCATCAGCATCCGCATGATGTTCTCAAGGCCCTTCGTGCTCCACCTTGCACGGATGTGCTTGAATCTTATTATCTCAGCCATCAGCCGTCGGCATTTAACTCCTCCTAGTCCTCTGTACCTGCGTTTGTTTATGCTTTCATTTTCTAATCCAGTAGTCTGCAAAGTCAAAACGGTCTGATTTGCGATGTAGATAAGCTTGATTTAGTGCAGGAGTATACATTATCCCGTCTACGATTCCGCTCTACACTTTGGAATCTAGTCAAGCAAACCGGCTTGAACTTCGGCCTGCTGCCCCTCCTTTTAAGCAAATGGCTGCATGGGCCGCCGACATGAACGCAGAAGGACAGAATGAACTGGGAACGAAAGGGGAGGATATCTCTCCATCCGGGAGAGCGGGGCTTCGCAACCCCGATGACAAAGTGGCCCCAGTGGGCAAGGAGACCACTGGATTCGTAAGCGAATTCATCGACAACACATGGGCGAGCTACGGCATCCGCACAGCGATTGGGGCATTCGATCGTGCCGGGCTGACACCGAAGAGGTACCAGCTCGTGGAGATCGAGCCAAACGCGCAAAGGCATAGTCGCATGACCATCGTCAAGGGCCTCTCGTTTCGGTTGATACCAAACGAGGTGGCTCTGGAAGTGGCCAGCACCGTGGCCGGGAAGCACGGCTTCAAGCAGGACAGGGTGGAGTACGGCAAGGGCGGGCTTTCCGTCTACGCCAGCTACATCAGCAACGACAGGCCGAAGGAGGTCAAGGTGGGCGACCTGGTCGCCGTCGGGTTCCAGATGAAGAACTCGATAGACGGTTCGGCCGGCTACCGCTTCAGCGGCTACACGCTCAGGCTTGCATGTACAAACGGCATGACGGTGCCGGAACGGAGGAACACGGTTTCGCTGGCAAGGACGGCCGACGTTGGGCAACTGATCAGGGATGCGGACGCAGCCATGGAACCGCTGCTCGCCAGCATGGAGGAGCAGCTTGAGACCTACAGGCGGTGGACCCAGATAGACCTGAACATGCAGCTGGCAAACATACTCGCCGTTTCACTGCCGAAGAAGTACCTGCCGTTCATAGACTTCGCAAAGAAAACCAGGGCGGTTGTTGGCTTCCAGCACATGACGGTGTGGGATGCCTTTAACCGAATTACCGACCCGCTGACACACACGAAGCTTGAAGCGAGGCACAGGGACTGGTTCAGGGCAAGGCTCAACAGGGCGGTAGAGACGTGGGCCGAGGTCCAGAACGGGACCAGGTCCATGGACGACGCGCTGCTGATGGTGGGATCGTTTTGACAGACATCGAGTTTGGCAGAGAGCTCACCAAGTACGAATTCGGCCGGATAGCGCCCGGCTATCTGAACAAGTTCGCCGATGCTTCACAGCATCGGTGGAGGCTCTCAGAATTGCCAGAATGCAGTGACAAGGAAGGCAACCACCCGTTTGAAGCGCTGTACGACTGCGCCGGCCAGCGGTACCGGTACGGTTTCGTATCCACAGCCGACATGAACGTTAAGGCATACAGTAAGATCATGGCCGAACACAGGACGGCAGCGAAGGCAGTGCTGGCGGAGGTCGAGTGAACATGTCCCAACTGGTGATGGATGACGCCAAATTTGAAGAGGCGCTCCAACGAGTGGCTAAGATGTTTGATGGCGTGGGCTTTCAGTACGCCGACTTTGAAGACGTGGAACCCGACATGAGGGCAACGCTGGAAATCACCAACGGAAAGAAGGGGCTTGCGTACAGGAGCAGGATATTTGCGCTGACCCTTGATGGGCGCGGCTATGTGATCCAGAAGGACGGCTTCGAGGAGCACAGGTTCGTAACCGTCAAGAGGGCGCCGATGACATGGCTGGAGATGCTTCAGTATGGACCCTAAAGGGAAGGAATATGTCCTTCAAAACGCCACATGTTTCAAGTGCGCCCACATGGCCACCTGTCTCGTGTTCAGGGACATGCAGAGCATTCGGGCGCAGTTCCCGCCCACTGAGGACGGAAAGGAAACTGCGCCGTTCAAGGCAGACGAAGCAGCGAAGATATGCATCTACTATGCGCCGCCCACAGTATCCGAAGCATGGACAAAGTAGAGGGCTCTCCACCCTTACATCCTCCCCATTTTTTTGTTCTTGGTCTTGCTTTAGGTAGCTGTTGATGGAGCCTAACATCAATGACAGGGTCGTCAGGGGTTTTTAGCCGAATCTCCAATAACCCCCCGGCATGTGTCTTCACTGGCTATGATATGCCCTCTGGCCTAGTAGTATGAGATGGCATGGGGCATCAACTATGGCTACCGCTTGAAGTGCATCTTTGATTTGCTTGGAAAGGAGGGCTAACGGCCTGGCATACCGACCCTGTAAGCCACCTAAAAGGTCATCGGGTAGCTGCTGGCTGCTGGTAAAATGCATGCGCCGCCTCTGGGGTATGTAACGATAGTCCACCTGACCGGCGCCATTGGGAAGGACATCGAGCGGCCAAGCTGTGCACTCGCGGCCAATGGCTGATTACTTCGAAGATTTAGTCAAGCATATTGGGCGATACCTGTTCCTGCATAAGCGCTTTTCTATTGGCCATATTTTTTACAGAAGAGTTATAATGCGGCCCGATAAAGGAACGGTGATATAATTTGGTATCAGAAAAGGTTATGCATTTTCAGAACAAAAACAGGGACCTTGGGCAATTAAGCCAGCAGGTCGTCCAGCAGCTTCAGGCTGAGGGATATAAGGTGCAATCTACGGCTGCGCCGTTAGGAACCATAATTCAAGCGCAGAAGGCCGGCATTCTTAGGGATATAATTACTGCAGACCGAGCCTTTACCATAGTAATATCTGGCCAGCCTGATGACTTTACGGTGCACATTGGAATAGGCAAGCTGTTGAAGAACATAGCAATAGCGGCGGTGGAGACCATTCTGCTCAGTGAGCTGTTCCTTGCAGTTGATGTGCCGGAGATGCTTTGGACCAGGCATGTGGAAGGCGGAATAGCAAAGGAAATAGCGCAGATGATCGGATAATCCAGCGAAATGGCCGATCTGGCGGCTTGGGTGAACGCCGCCATGGAATGTCCTTAGGCCGCTCCAGCTGAGAAGCGGCTACGCTGTATTTTCAATAGGACATCTGCTTAAGGACGCGCGTCCCACTAACCCAGTTTCATAAATTTTCTCTTTTAATATCTATTTCTATAGCTCTTAATGAAAGTATTATGTGCGAGATGATGAATATGCTGCCAAGGAATACCGATAAAAGGCTAAAGACCAGGGAGATCAGCATCAGATCGGTCAATTGCACCCCACCTATTATGGAGATGATGGTTGAAATGCTTGAAATTATAGCAAAGAATACCGCAAAATACATTGAAAGAAGCGCGTTCCGAAGTATTCTGGCCATTCTTATTAAGCTGAGGATCTGCCTGTTGTAGGAAGCCTCTATTTTTCCGTTTTTTAGTTCATCGCAAACAAGTTCTCTGTTCAGGTTCCTTATTCGTTCCATTACGTTTGAGTACCTTTCGTTAATGCCAAGTATCAGCAGTGCGACACCGGTTATCAGGGCCATCGGGACGAATGCATCATTCATCAGGCTCAATATGTCTATCAAGTGTTTCAGGATTAATCGCCTGACTTCCCGTTTATAAACATATTATATCAGCATCCCTTCTGTGGACCGATCGTCGCTGCCTCCCCTTGGTTTATACCGCATGCATAGATCGTGGCCATTGATATCCTTGGCCATATGTCCGCTAAGTTGATTATCAGAACACAGTAATTCAGGTCCAGCCCAGCTCCCTCTTCATCCCTGCATTCATCCTTGTTTGCACCTATCATTTCCACATCTGACTGGGCCCAGCTCCCTCTGCCCCTCGAGTGGCCCTTGGGAAAGATCGACATTGATAGCGGATAGGTTAGGCCGCACGGTCAGTATAATACAAGTAACCTGGAACTGAAGTGGAGGGGCGCAATAGGTATCTCATCAGGCGCGCCCAGGGCTGTCCATGGCAGGATCATCAGATGAGAGCTCTTGTGCCGGGCTTTCCGCTGACAGGATGTTCTGGAGAGCCGTGCGCCTGCAAGTGGATATATTGTACACGCTGTACATCAAATCGTTCTTTACCGTGTCACATTGCAGCCCTTTCAGCCCGGGAAGGCCGGCAGAAATCAGCTCCTGCGGCCTGGTGGTGGTCAAAATTTATATATGGTCAGATGCGTAATGCAGATTCGCAATGAAAGAGGTCCCCGTGGATGAAGCTCTGGGAATGACGCTCGCATATGATACGACCCTGGTAACAAAGGAGGGCGCTTCGGTGCTCCTTCAAAGAGGCAGGAAATTGACGGCAATCGACATGGAAAGGTTGAAGGATTCCGGAGTGTACAGCGTCAGGGTTGAGGACGGGGCTGACAGTGGAGACGTTCTCTTTGAGTGGGAGATTACGTCGACCATAGCCAGGTCCATCGTTGACACAGAGAGCATAACCATAGTACAGGGCAGACAGGGCGCAAGCAAGCTGTATTCGTCGAAACCCGGGTTGCTTGAAGTGAATGTGCAGGCCCTGGTCGATTTCAACCTAAACCAGAAGGTGCTGTTGATCACCAGAGATAGATTACACGCCGTAGGCCTGAACGATTTCATTGGCACGGTAGAAGTAATACCGTTTTCAATGCAGCGCAGTGAAGTGGAGAGGTTAACATCTGCATCCAGGCCGATCATCAGCATAACCCCGTTCAAATACAGGAATGTGGGCGTAGTGATAACGGGGACGGAGATTTATGAAGGGAGAAAGGGTGACCTGTATTACGATCTGGTAAAGGGTAAATGTGCGAGATACGGATGGAATCTGGTTTACAAGGAGATAGTTCCGGACGATGAAAAGAGGATAGAAGCCGGCATCAGAAAGGCCATTGATGCTGGGTCAGAAGCGCTGATAGTGACCGGTGGCATGTCGGTGGACCCAACTGACAGGACCCCAATAGCCATAGCTAACCTGGGGGCGAATATCATAGCATATGGAGTTCCGATCAAGCCAACCACCATGACGGTCGTGGCAGAACTGGGGGCTATACCCATTCTTGGAGTTTCAGCTGGTGGAATATACTACAGCGACTTTAGTTCAATAGACCTTCTGTTTACGAGGCTCATGGCAGGGATGAAGCTAACCAGGGGGGAAATAGCGGCCCTGGGGCACGGCGGCATACTGTACAACTTCAAGGCTGTATAGATGGGCTGATATATGATGAGGACCGTGCTCGTGATAAGCTGCACATCAACATCAGGGATGCCGGGTTTAGATTATCGCAGCCATACATAAGCATACCCAAGGGGGAAGCATCAGGCTTTGAGAGGCCATCCGTACGGTATTTCCGAATGGCCACATTGCTGGAATCAGTGCGGCCTTTAAAAGGGCTCCTGGATACAAGGAAAGAAAATAGGGGATAAAATAGAACCAGAGAGCTCAGCTCTTCGTTATAGCCTGATAGCCAGCGCCCAACTTTAGCTCCAATTCCTTTTTTATGTGCCCTTCATCCATAAATTTCCTGACGGCGTCCTTAACGCTGGCAACGCTGGGAAATGATATCGCGTTCCACAGGCACGCCACCTGGCAATTATTACATCCAGCCATACAGTTATCCGGATTTAGCACCACGGCCTTCTTCTCCTTTTCATCGAAGCCGAACACGTTTCTCTTCTCTGAACATGTTACCACGCACAGCCCACGCATTTGTCTTCGTCTATGGTGGGGCCCCATGGTATCTCTGACCTTTCGACGCCATGCCATTTAGGGAAGTTACTCGCCCGCTTAAAAATATTATCAATTATATTTACATATGTAGATACCAAGAGGCTGTATCATATCGTCCTCATGAAATCATATCATTGTTCACTGGCTGGTCAGTCCGTGAACGACACGTTTTATTCCAAATCGATCTGGCGCCTATCTTCACATATGGCAGCCTGTTGCCGTATGGGAGAAAATGTGAAGGCCCTCTTCGGGGCCGATGGGTGCTGACTGACCTGGCCTTTGGATGGCTTTCTGGGGCCGCAATCTACAGTTTCATCAGTAGGTTAAGATATGAAAGTGGTGCTGGGCTCCTGCTCACAAATGAAGCTTCGTTTCCATCCTCCCTTTTCCTGATATAGATGCGTCCATCCGAGGTGATGGTGAGCACCAGTTGCCTCACTTGATTTCCTCTCCTGCTGTTTAACAGCACTTCTACAGCGCGCGGGTTTGGAACGTCCCATGGTCGGGCTGCTGTGAATTCGACGCCCGTGATGGCGTCAGCCACAACAGCGCCCAGCCTATCCAGTTCTTCGTCTTCGATCATCTTCATGGGCCCTGCCGTGATGCAAGGCTGCGTCAATTCCGGGAGAAGCCTGTTCATGCCGATTCCTCCCTTATGACGGGCACGGGGCGCTGGATGAACGCATCCTCCATGGAACTCTCTTCAAGCGGGCGCAACTTGGTTTCTGGGAGGAGCACCATGGTGAGGGCAAGCCCAGCAGCGGAAAAGAGCGCCAGCAACAGAAACAGGCCGCTTTCCCCGACCGTGGCTATTATCACAAGATTGAGCAATGTGCCCAGGAACGCTCCGATCTTTCCCCCTGCAGCCGAAGCCCCAGCCCCCAGTCCCCTCACCGATACGGGATACACCTCTGGCGGGTATATGAAGGTCGTAACGTTCGGGCCGAATTCAATGAAAAAGTAGCTTATGCCGTAAAGCGCCAGGAATTCGCCGACCGCAGTTGCGCTCATAATGCCTGGGAGGAGGCCAAGCAGCCCAAATGAAATGGCCATGGCCAGAAAACCGGTCATCTGTATAGGCTTCCTTCCTATCCTGTCTATTGTAAAGGTGGCCAGCCAGTATCCTGGAAAGGCGGCGACGCCGAAGATCAGCGCCGTATATTCCGTTGTCATGATCAGGTGATGGATTCCCGTTATAGTGCTGGGAACAAGGAAGGAAAGCATTGTGGAGGACATTATCGAATTGCCGTAAAGGGCCCAATCCATGAGGAACCAGGTGCCCGCTGTACCTATGATGAGCGCAAGCAGCCTGCCGTTTGTCAGCAGCTGATACCATTTCGCGCTTACCACAGGCACTTCCTTCTCTGGGTCGACGTCAGCGTTTATTCCAGTGAATTTCTTCAGGTCTGCGGACGCCTTTTTCACGTCCCCTCTTACCCCCAGCGAATATTTTGGCGTCTCGGGTAGGCGCCTCCTCCAGTAGATTACAAGGAGCGCAGGCAGCGCTCCTATGGCAAGAAGCAGCTTCCATGCTAGGGCCGGGGCGACACCGCCAAGGAGGAGGCCCAGCGTTATCAGCGGCCCCGCCAGCAAACCTATGCTCTGCATTGAAAATACCATTCCAACCAGCATCCCCCTTTTCTTCGTATTCGAGTATTCTGCCATGATCGTGGAACTGGTTGAATAGTCGCCCCCTATCCCAATGCCCAGGAGGAAC
>JAFLXO010000057.1 GCA_029786595.1 Nitrososphaerota archaeon
CTTGACCAGGAAGTCCCTCGAATACTCCTCCCCCTTCCTGTACGTTTCATCGGCCTTCACTATGACCCTCTTCCTCAGCGTATTGACTATTTCGCCGATAGTATAGGGGTTCTCCATGAAGTATGAAGGATTTTTTGTATAGATGGCAACCCTTGGCCCCTCGTATTCTATCCTGGTGACCTCTGCCTTACTTGGCAGTAGCTGCAGCACTTCTGCTGCTATATTTTGTCCGGAGAATTCATTTCCCAATTTAATTCTGCTGGATGGATTTAAGGTAGCCGTGTTTTTCGTCGTCGGTTAGCTCCCTGAATCCCTCCCTATCAGCAACGGCCACGTTAAAGCTGTTCCCCGTGGCCGAATCCCTCTTCATGGCTGCTGTGACGGCCCTTATGATCAGCCTTATACAGTCATCCAGGGGCAGGCCCTCCCTGTAATCGCCGTCGATTACGCCTAGGCCTATCGGAGAACCGCTGCCGGTTCCAGAAACGGTTTCCTTTGTTATTGAACCGAAGAAGTCAACCATGTACAGGCTCGGTCCGGTCTGGTCGAACCCCCCTATGAGGCTTTCAACGATAAGCGGAGTTCCCCTGTTATAGAAGAAGACGTTGCTTGCAAGCCTCGCTACGGCAGATATGGGCATGGGCTTCCCCCTCTCCAGCTTGTACGACCTTATGTTGTACTTCATTATATCTATTATGTCCTGCGCGTCAGCTACAACCCCCGCAATGGTCATACCAACATGGTCATCCAGCTGGTACATCTTTTTGCCGTTGGTATTAGCTATGAAGTACCCCGCTGTGACCCTAGTATCCGTAGCGAGCACTACCCCGTCCTTGGCTACCATTCCCAGAGTTGTGGTCCCTGTCTTCTTGATAACTTCTTCAATATTCAATATAAGATCATCCTTAGTAAAACATCGATGGGTTGGACCAGCCGGTAAATAAGCTTTCGTATCGTTTTTGTTGGCCTCCTTTCGATCGCATTAAAGTCTAAATAGCAGGGCGGTCAGTGGCCAGCGTTTTTAAACTGCACGAGCAGCTCCCTTTGCTTGGAGTTCAGTGACCTTGGGATGCTGACGTTGATGGTTACGTACAGGTTCCCCTTCCCGAAGCCGTTAACCTTTGGCAGGCCTTTGCCCTTTAGTCGCATTACACTTCCGTGTTGTGTACCTTCTGGCACCTTCAGCTCTATCCTTTCCCCGTTCACCCCGTTCATATAGACGGTGGTCCCGAGCACGGCGTCCACGAAGTCAAGGTCCATGCTTGCATAGAGGTCCGGGCCCTCTCTCCTGAAACCAGGCTGAGGCAGCGTATGGACTATCACGTACAGGTCGCCGTTCCTTCCGTTTACGTAATTCCCCTCCCCTTTGACCCTTAATTCATCGCCGTCATCTATCCCCGCTGGGATCCTTACCTTTAGCCTCTCACTTGAACGTATGTGGCCGCTGCCGTGACACGTCGGACAGGGGGTGCCGATGATCCTGCCGCTGCCGTGACACCGCGGGCAGGGCTCGATCCTGACGAAGCTAGCGAAGCCCATGCTCTGGACCTTTCTCACCTGGCCGGTTCCGTTACATGTGGGACAGGTCATCGTGGATGTTCCGGGCTTTGCGCCGGTCCCGTTGCAGGTCTTGCACTTTACCTCCCTTTCTATCTGAACTTCCTTTTCAACTCCAGTGTACACCTCCTGCATCGTGACCTCAACGTCAACCCTGATATCGCCGGTCGCCCTCCTTTGCCTGCTCATATTAGAGCCAAAGAAGTCTCCAAAGACGTCGTTAAGGTTAAAGCCAAATCCTCTGAAAATATCATCGAAATCAACGCCTCTGAACAGGTCCTCCTGGGTGTACTGGTTATGTATTCCCGCGGAACCATAAGCATCGTACTGGCGCCTCTTTTGCTCGTCCGAGAGCACCGCATACGCTTCCGTTATCTCCTTGAACTTCTCTTCGGCTTCCGGCGACTTGTTTCTGTCCGGGTGATACTGCATGGCTAACTTACGGTATGCCGCCTTGATCTGATCCAGCGTAGCGTCCCGCTGGACGCCAAGCGTCTTGTAATAATCCCCTCCTGAACTCATTGAAATTCACCCCGAGGCCCGGATTTGGCGGAGGGCCCTTGATACCGCATTAACCTTCCTTGAAGTCTGCGTCGTAGACCTTTCCCTTGGGCTGTCCAGCCTCTCCCTCTGGGGGCGTCGATTTTTCGCCCTGAGAACCTGAGGGGCCTGCACCAGCAGCAGCACCTTCAGCAGCTCCCGCCTGTTGTCCAGCCACATTCTGGTACGCGCTGGCCCCTATTTCACCCATTACCTTCTTGAGCCCCTCAAGTTTTTCCTTTATCCTATCCGTTTCCTTTCCGGCCAGCGCGTCCCTAAGGTCCTTGACTGCACCGTCGATCCTGCTCACCTGTTCTGACGACAGTTTATCATGAAGGTCCCCCTTCAGTTTCTCTGAGGTGTAGATCATCGAGTCTGCATCGTTCCTGAGCTGCACCTCCTCCAGCTTCTTCCTGTCCTGCTCCGCGTACTGCTGCGCCTCCTTGATCAGCCGTTCCTTTTCTGCATCGGAAAGCTTTGTCGAGGCGGTTATTGTGATCTTGTTTTCCTTCCCCGTTGCCAAGTCCTTCGCCGATACGTTAAGGATGCCATTGGTATCTATGTCGAAGGTCACTTCTATCTTCGGGACCCCCCTAGGTGCGGGGGGTATACCGGTCAGGTTGAACATACCAAGAGAAATATTATCCGCGGCCATAGGCCTCTCTCCCTGGATGACGTGTATTGTCACCGTGGTCTGGTAATCGTCGGCCGTGGTGAAGGTCTCAGTCTTCTTGGTAGGTATGGTGGTGTTCTTGTCGATGAGCTTTGTAGCCACCCCGCCCAGCGTTTCTACCCCGAGGGAGACCGGCGTTACGTCCAGAAGGACTATATCCTTCATCTCCCCCGCCAGCACGGCACCCTGAATTGCTGCGCCAATTGCTACAGCCTCCATAGGGTCGACACCCCTTTCGGCCGGCTTGCCCATTATATCCTCAATGAACTTCCTTACTAGCGGCATCCTGGTAGTCCCCCCTATCAGGATCACCTTATCTATGTCCGCTGGCTTCAGCTTAGCATCAGCCATGACCTTATTTATCGGCTCCCTGATCCTTTCGACCACCGGGGTTGCCAGCTCCTCCAGCTTGGCCTTTGTCAGGGTCCTATGGAGGTGCTTGGGCTGGCCACCCACTGTAGCTATAAACGGCAGGTCGATGTCTGTGCTTAATATATTGGAAAGTTCGATCTTGGCCTTTTCAGCAGCATCCTTCAACCTCATCATGGCCATGGAATCCCCACGTAGGTCCACCCCAGTTTCGGCCTTAAACCCGTCCAGAAGGTACTGCATTACAGCGTTGTCTATATCAGCCCCGCCGGTCTGAGTGTCACCGGTAGTGGACAGCACCTGAAAGACCCCCTGCCCGAACTCCATCACGGTAACATCATGGGTCCCGCCTCCGAAACTGAATACCATGATCTTCATTTCCTTTTCCGTTTTATCTACGCCAAATGCTAAACAGGCGGCCGTCGGTTCGTTTATTATGCGAGCCACTTCGAACCCAGCGATCTCGGCCGCGTCCTTAGTAGCCTGTCTCTGGTTGTCGTTAAAGTGCGCTGGGACTGTTATTACGGCCTTCTTGACAGGGTAACCGAGATACGTCTCCACATCCTTCTTGATCTTCTGTAGGATGAACGCGGAGATCTGCTGGGGGGTGAACTCCTTGCCTCCCGCCTTGACCCTGTAATCGGTGCCCATCTTTCTCTTTATTTCGAAGATGGTTCCGGTGGGATTCATAAGCGCCTGCCTCTTGGCTGCCTCCCCCACCAGGAGCTGGCCGTCCTGTGTAAATGCGACCACAGACGGAAACATCTTCCCCGCCGCTGTCGGCCCCTCCGCGCTGGGGATAATGGTGGCCCTTCCACCTTCTACCACGGCCGCAGCCGAATTAGTTGTACCCAAATCAATTCCTATTATCTTTTCCCTCTGATTGGACAAATTTATCTAACCTCTTTCTCCACGCCGACCTTAACTACCGATGGTCTAATCACCTTTCCTCTTAGCATATAACCTTTTCTAAGGACTTCGATGACCTTCCCGCGCGAATCGGCCTCCACCGGGACGGTTGCGCCTACGATGTGCAACTCAGGGTCAAATGGCGCACCAGATGGCACTTCTATGGCCTCCAGCCCAGCCGTCGCCAGCCTCTTATGGAATTTATCTGCGAATATCCTCAGGCCCTTCGCTATCTCCGTACTGCTGTCAGGTCTGTCCGCGTGAGACAGGGAGATCTCCAGATCGTCGATCAGGTCTAGCGATTCTATGATAAACTTATCCAGCCTTTCGCTGGCCCTTTCTTCCATTTCCCTTTCCGTACGCTTACGATAGTTATCGAAGTCAGCTCTAAGGTACCTGATGTCGTTATTCAACGCCTCCTTTTCAAGGTACATGGTGCGCACGGTATGCTTCAAAATATTGAGCAGCCGGTAGCATCCTTCTGTGTATTCGCTCATATTTTTGCCTCATCCTTGACGTTAATAAAATTTTGGCCGATAGTTCTATTTGCAACCTAACTCTCAATATGGTTAAATACACCCATCCGTTATTTTTGGGCCATGAAGGAGGGCCTGGTGGAGGTGCTCGTGGCCTGCGATAGGACTTCCAAGGGGGAAGTCCTGCGAAGGCTGATCGACTTCGGGGACCTGAACGTAAGCCCGGGCCAGCAATCGGTTCACGAAGACGCATATACGCTTGAGAGGAATCTTGACGACGCTATAGGAAGGCTCAAGCTTGCAGATGACGTAGGTTACACCGATCTTCTGAGGGGGTACAATATAGAGCAGCGCACGTTTGCGGGCGGCGACTTCGATCAGGTGCTCTCCGATGTACACATGTCCATAGACGGCCCCCTTGAGCGGGTAAACCGTCTTAAGGACAGGATAGATGAAAACGATAGGAACATGGAAGCCCTTAAGCAGGAACTGGCCAAACTGACCAGGTATTCCGACATTGACTTTGACCTATCCTACCTTAGATCCCAGAGCAGGTTCGAAATCAGGCTGTTCTATTATGATGGGCTGGCCGACCTTGCTGCGCTGTTTGTGGGCTCCATATTGGTGAACAAACACACGAGCCAAGGGACGCTATGGCTGCTGGTTTGGAACAGTAATGGGGCGGACACGAGTTCGCTGGGGGAAAGGCTTGCAGGAGCTGGCATCCAGCCGTTGCCGCTGGACATCTCGCTGAACCCCCACAGGCGGATTGAGGAGATTAACCTTCTGATCGACCGGCTGTCAGCTGAGAATCGTTCCAACCTCGCCGAACTGCAGGGCATAGCGCGTTCCACTGGTCAGGCCTTCCTTGCGGCCAGGGAGGGGGCCAGATTCGTTAGGGAAGTCACTTCCTACAACGATGAGGTCGGACGATTTTATGTGCTCAGGGGGGAGGTTCCGGAATCAAGGAAGAAGGAGCTGGTTAAGCGTCTTGGCGGGCTGGCCTTCATAGGGTTCGGCCAGGAGGGGAAGACCACGTTGCTATCCAACCCGCGTTATGTTCGAGATTTTGAGCCAATAACGGATTCGCAGGGGCGGCCTGGGCTACATGAAGTCGATCCAACGCCGATCATATCCGCAGTGTTTCCTGTATTCTTCGGGATAATGTTCCCTGACCTTGGGCAGGGGCTTCTACTTCTGCTGTTCGGATATTTAATTTACCTTAAGGGGCGCGGAGGAAAGAGGAAGTGGGGGACAATGCTCATGTCCTTCGGTGCGGCCAGCTCCGTAGTTGGCCTCATCATAGGGGAGGTCTTTGGTTTCAGTACCTATCAGGTGCCGGTGCTCGGGCCCCTGTTCAGGACTGTGGACCTTTTTAACATCACTTCGCTCAGCTACGCCTCTATAGATCTGCTGCTGACCGTCACAATATTCATAGGCATATTTCATATGATGCTAGCGTGGGGGCTGGACATATATCAGATGGTGAGGATGGGCCAGATAAAGGAGGCCATGACACAGAAGCTGCCCGTGCTGACCCTTTATGCTGCAGCCGTAATGATAGGCCTCAGCATAGTAGGAGGCGGCTATAGCTTTAATATACTTTCATCTGCACACGCCGCGGTAATTGGAGTTCCAAACTATGAGCTATCGCTGGTATCTATACCACTGGCGATAATATCGCTGGCCGTCCTCAACATCTCCCAGCTCTTGAGCAGGTTGAGAAAGGTCTCCGATATTGTCCTCGACGAAGTGATACTGATAATCGAATTCATGGCCAATACGATAAGCTATACCCGACTCGGAGTACTGATGATGGTGCACATAATACTGATGTCCATCCTCGACAGTACAGCCGTCCTCGGGCTCATCTCCGTACCGATCCTGGTATTCGGAAACATAGGGATAATGTTGCTGGAGGGCCTTATAGTGTACATACAGAGCCTCAGGCTTCACGTATATGAGTGGTTCACCAAATTCTACAAGGGTGATGGGACCGGGTTTAAGCCGTTCGTACCTCAGACCCTTAGAGCCAACATCTCCATGAAAGGACATGACGGGACGGGCACAGTAGCAGAGGGCCAAGGCGGGGCCTGAAGATGGCGCACCGGCAATAAGCTTGCAGGCCCGAATCGGCCGGCGGCCGAGGAAAGGCTTTATAAGGGTTGTGCACGACGATCCCTATATTAGGCATGTCAGCATTGCTATTACTCATATATCTGATCGAAGGGCTGATCTCCATAGCGCTGGGTACATACGCCTTCATGGCGTTCAGAACGTTCAAGAGTGTAACAATGCGCCTGAGCTCCATAGCCTTCTACCTTGTAGCGGCTGGCCTCATCCTGATGCCCGTGACGCCAGAGCTTATAGGGTATTCACTTCAGGCGGCCGGCTACTTCTTCCTTGCCATGTCGCACCTCAAGAGCGTAAAGCAGGCCTATTTCCTTTTCATTCCGCTGGTGGCCGTTAAATCCATTGCGTTCTTCTTTGTATTCTATGCAGCTGTTGAAACTATGATATTCCTTTTCCAGGAGAAAAAGGCGACAACCCTGATAACCACCCTGGCGCTGTATCTCATAGCCGCATCCATCTATCTACAGATATTCAACCTGTTCTTCGTTTCTGCTATGGTGGTGCAGTCCGCGCAGTTGCTCGGGTTTGTGCTCTTGCTGACGCAGTTTGTAGGAAGGTATCATGCTTGAAGTACAGAAGCCAGCTTACAATCATAGCCGACGTCCTGAACATGCTGACCGATGCAGCTGGTTCTAGCAACATTACAACGATCATGCAGAAGGCGAACCTTCCCTATACGAGAGCCAGCCCCCTGATGGCGGAGCTGGTTGAGAAGGGCCTTGTAGAGCGGGTGAACAACGGCGATGCCACCATCTTTACGATCACAAAGAAGGGTTCCGACTTCCTAAAGGAATTCAAGAGGTTCGAAATGTTCGCTGAGGGGCTTGGCCTGCAGCTTTGAGCTGATGTTCAGAAGGGCTAGCTAGGTGCCTGCCGGAAAGCTCTGGGCTCCGGCCGATGAACGGCTTAAACTGTAACCTTCGCCTTCAGATGGGTCTGCCCAGCGCCTTCTATACGCACTGTAATCCTCCTTCCCAGCGGCTTTCCATTCGCCATTTCATCCTGCTTCACCACGATGGGCTTGTATGCGTAGTTCCTTGCGACCCAGGTCCCTTTTACCGTGCCCCTTTCAATTATGACCGCCTCCCCCTCCCACCCTAGCCAGCGCTCGTTTTCCTCCTTCATGATGGAAAGCGCCATCTGATACAGTATCCTGCTCCTGCTCGAGATGACCCCACTGTCCAGGTCCTTCATTCTAGCTGCTTCAGTGCCCGGCCTCTTCCAGTACTTGGATAGGTTTATTACAGCAGGCCGCGTGCTTTCCAGCAATTTCAGCGTATCCTCAAAGGCTTCTGCGTCCTCCGTTGGGAACCCTACTATTATATCGGTCGAAATGGTAACGTCGTTCAACCTACCCCTTATCCTATCGATCAGTTCAGCGTACATCTTCGCCGTATATCCCCTTTTCATGGCACCGAGTACGAGGTCGCTGCCGGATTG
>JAFLXO010000058.1 GCA_029786595.1 Nitrososphaerota archaeon
AGTTCACCCTTCTCCCTTATTGTCTTGACCAGGGCCCTCGTCTCATCATCCATCTGGAAGCCGTCGATCAGCTGCTTTAGCCTCTGGAGCTCACCTTCCTCTGCCTGCGCTATATGGACCGATGGGTCATCGTCGGGCTGGAGCGTGAACAGCTTGGACCTTTTCGTCGCAGGGGGCGCCACCGAAATGCCCCGGCCCTCCCCAAAGGCTTCACGGTAAACCCTGTACTGGAGGTCGTTAGACGAAACCCATTTCCTCTTCCACATTTCAACTGGGGGCACGTCCCGCAGCTCCCCAAGGTCCGGTATGCTGGTCTCCTTTATCCAGACAGCAAGGACCTTTCGCCTGACCGCTTCATTGAAGGATTCCAGGAGACCTCGATACTCCTCCTTCCTGGCTTGGCTTTCGCGTTTACCCTCCTCCCAGCTCCTCCAGATCCCCCGGAACGTCTTCCTGAACTGCGCCTGCGCCTCCGGGGTAAGGCCAGATGCCGGATCCACAGGCGCCTCCACCCTGATGCCGCCGAGCGTGTATTTGCAGGATCCAAGGCGTATCCTATCCTTCCAGTCCTTCAGGATCAGCCTAGAGGCCCTGATGGCGACCCTCTGCCTGTTCCTGAGCCTCTTGATCAGGTCGTTGAGCAGGACATAAACAGCGGGCCCTATGAGCCCGATAAGAAGTGGTACCACGACCTCCGTTATAAGGTTCAATGTGCGCCGAACTCACCCGTTGAGTGGTCGACGGCCAGAGTATTTAATCTATGTATGTTTGTCCCAGAAGTAAGCTGTGGTCGATAAAAGTTTGGCAAAGGTAAAAAGTAGGTGTGCGGAACCTGGTACATGTCTGAAGAACTGATATCCGAAACCACTACTTTCAGTGGGTCCAACGGAATGAATATAGAAGGCTATCTTGTAAGGCCGAAAGTCAATGAAAGGAGGCCAGCTGTCATAGTCATACATGAAATCTGGGGGCTTGTCGACCACATAAAGGATGTGGCCGACAGGTTCGCGGCGCAGGGTTACGTTGTGCTGGCCCCCGACCTCTACTCCGAAAGCAGGGAGCTCAAATCGATCCTGACCGCCGACAACATACGATCTGCGTGGTCATTCATGCAAACGTTGCCCACAAACAGGAGGGCGGATACAGCCTTCGTTCAATCTGAACTTTCAAAGCAGCCCCCCGATAGGAGGGAGGCCCTTCAGAAGGTCATGTCGACCCTCTTTCGGGGCGGCCTGCCGAAGGACAGGCTAGTTAATCATCTTGTAAAGGCTATTGACTATCTGAACTCAAGGGAATACGTCAGGCAGGGCAGGGTAGGCAGCGTCGGCTTCTGCTTTGGAGGGGGGATGTCGATAAACCTAGCGTGCAGGGCGGACCTGGCGGCGTGCACAGTGTTCTACGGGGAGAACCCCGATCCCATAGACCTGGTGAAGAACATAAACTGCCCTGTGCTTGGGCTCTACGGAGGGGAGGATGACAGGATAAACGGCAGCCTCGACAGGCTGGTTGCGGCGATGGTCAAATACAGGAAGACCGATCTTGAGATCAAGATATACCCCGGGGCTCCCCATGCGTTCTTCAATGACAGCAACAGGACCACCTACAGGGAGCCGGCCGCAAGGGATGCCTGGAAGAGGGTCATCGATTTCTACGGCAGGACCCTGATGAAATGATGATAATAATACTAAGGCCATCCGGTCGACGATGGATGGATAGATGGGATCAGATAACATCGATAATGCATTAGGGCGGGCTAACTGGTGAAATGGTTTGGGCGATATCGTTTATTCCATCTTTACGTCCCATGGCCCGGATCTGCTTAGCAGGGGAAGGGACCTCTTCGATACCTTCATCAATGAAGAGGGGGAGGCCGTGGACTCACTTATACGGGCAGGGGAGACGCTGAACTCCAGGGAGCCGGATACGATAATAGCCATCTCACCCCACTGGAACTCCGCCTCCGGATTCAAGATCAACGGCCAACCGAGGTTGCAGTGCATCCAGGATTATTTTGGGTTCCCCGGCTATTTTTATGACTTCAGGTATGACGCTGTGGGCGATCCGGATCTGGCCGAGCTGCTGGCCAGTGAAGCGAAGGCGCATTCCTTTAACGCCAGCGTAACAGACGATCACGGGCTTGACCACGGGCACTGGGTACCGCTCTACTATCTGTCACCCAAGGCCAGGATACCTGTAGTTCCCCTGTCCCTGGCCAGCGAATCATCGGCCGATCATATCATGTGGGGGAGGATCATAGGTGAGGCTATCAGGAAGAGCTCAAAGGACGTCGCGATAGTTGCCACGGGCGCGCTTCTTCACAGGCTGGACCTAATAGCTGATTTTGGCGAAAACCTGCCGTGGCCGGATGGCGAAAGGTTCCTTGAACTTGCTAGACTGGCATTTACACGATGGAACATTGAAACATTAATGGATGACAGATCGCTTTTCAGAAGCGTGGCGCCTGAGGGCAGGCTTGGCAGCCTCCTGATCCTGTATGGTGCGCTCGGTGTAAGGGATGTTGACCCTAGGGTCTTGACTATGTACAGGGTGGCAACATATACGTCCAACAACATCGTCGAAATTATACCAAAAAAATAGCCGCGTCCGTCGATCATGATCTGTTCGTTCAAATGGCACTTCCAATACACCACATCCTTCTTTCAAGCAGCGCTCCTGAGCGAGCCGGGGGCCTTACATCGTGTTTCATAAGGGTTTACACGCGCGGATTCACCACGTCATCCAGTTCGGCTCCCCGTTCAACCACCCACACAGGTCAAATCCGGTGTGATCAGCCGTGCTGGCGGTTCAAAATTGGCCAGCCCTGTATTTTTTAAATGGGTGCTACAGCAGATCATCCAACTCATCACCGAACTGGACCAAATATCCCTATTGACCTTTCATGCATTAAGCCATGGCGTCAACTGTCCCCCCCCTACCGCTGGAGGTAAACAGGGGATCAGAAACGCATTAGGCGTTCGGCGTTTGCATGCGCTATTTTCTCCCTATCGGCATGGCTGACGGGCAGGCGTTCCAGAAATTCTCTGGCCTCATTCATGGATGAATATGGATAATCAGTAGAGAACATGATCCTCTCAACTCCGACTTTAAGCAGAAGGTTCAGAAACGCCGGAGTGAAGTTGAACCCGCTTATGGTATAGCTGAAATTTTCACACAGGTAGGAACTGATGGGACGGCCCAGCTTCGTGAGTTCCATGGAAAACCTGCGGTCCATCCTGTCCATCATGAAGGGTATGGCTTCGCCCAGATGCCCTATTATGATCTGTAGCTTAGGGTACCTGTCAAATGCCCCGCTCAGTATCAGACGGATCACGTGAACTGCCGTTTCGATGTGCCATCCCCAGCCTGACGTCGAAAGTGCAAAAATTATGTCCTGGCTTAACTGCCCGGCATAGTACGCATCGACGACCGGCCTTGGAGGCACGGTTGGGTGAATGTATATCGGCACGCCAAGATCCTCAGCGCGCTCCAGGATCGGCCAGAAGAACTTATCATCAAGGTATCTGCCCCTTGAATGGCCGTTGATTACCGCTCCCCTGAAGCCATATCCCTGCACCGTCCGCTCCAGTTCATCCGCGGCCCTATCCGGGGCCGATGTAGGCAACGCGGCAAATGCCGCTAGGCGGGAGGGGTGCCTTTCAATCGCCTTGGCGACGAAATCATTTACAGACCTTGCAAATTTTACGGCCTCAGCAGGCTCCATCTGTTCAGTTCCTGGCGAAGTCAACGAAAGGACCTGCACATCGATGCCGGCCGCATCCATATCGGATATCCTTATCTCCCCCAGGTCCGCAAGCTTTCTGACGAATTCAGAGTAATATGCGGCCGATGGACCGCCATGAGACAATGATCCATCATGTTGATCTTTGCTTAATTCAGCAGGAGCCGAAAAATGTTCCTCCAGCGCAATAGTCCTCCTGACTGAGCTACCCTTTGATCCCATATTTATCAATGCAATTTTTGATCTAATAATGTTTTCTACATTTGTCCCTTGTCGCCAAATTGTAAATTCTCAGCTAAATGTATAAGCTCCCGACCTCCCCCCTACGGTCAAGTGTTCGAATTGAGCGGATCAACCCTAGGTCAGGTCGATAAGGGGCACCCCTATCCTGATATCGCCGACGTCAGGAATGCCACGCCAGAAGCCGTGAAATTCTTTTCATCGTTCTTCACAGCTAAGAGCCGCTATGACGTGGACGGGACTATGGCCCATTTCTCCCCCCATATGATTACTTATACGGACGCCACGCTGGGGTGGTTTATAGACGGCTTCCAGGCGCTGAAGGACCTTTTTACAAAGTACATGCCCGGATGGTCTCCAAGCGGCTTATCTTATCCCACTCGCATACTTGGAAGCACGGAGAGCGCCCTTGTGGCCTTTACGGACACGCCGGAGCTGTTCGGCGGCGAACTGCGAATCCTTGGCGTTGTCGATTTAGTGGATGGAAAGATAGTCAGGTGGGTGGACTACTGGGACAGCTGCGGGTTCGATTCGAAGCTCTATGACCGCCTGCGTACGCCCCTCGAGAAGTTCCCTCCAGACCTCCATGAAAAGGAGGCAGCGAGCAAAGCCTCAGTGAAGATCCAGAGAGCCGCCAGGCGCCTCCAGGACGCCTTTTCGGCTGGTGACGCGGCCGCCGCGATCGACATCTTTGCATATGACGCCGTCTATGAAGATATGGCCCTTCGTACCCAGGTGCTGGGCCGCGCCGCCATCGGGCGGTATCTAAAAAGGATACTGACCAAGGCTCCCTACGGCTCGGGCTCAGGGCTCCGCCACGTTGTCGGCGGCGATTATGGTGGCGGGTTTGAATGGGCTGCCGCTCCACATTCAACGCTCAAGTTCGGGGTAACCGCCCTGGAGCTCGACGCCCGTGGAAGCATAACACGGTTGACTGCGGTATACGATGGCAGGGCGCTCGGCAGAAGGCGCCTCGATGAGCTTACGCTGCTGTCGCGGGACGAATTCTAGGGGCTGTATCGAAGGCGTAAGGGGCACCTTGCTACGGACTACATCTTATCACCTCATTACGCGCCCCATATTTCTGGAAAGGCACTCTTTCACGGCCCATGGGCGCGGAATGGTATTACATATTTGAATGGCGTCCATAAAATGGACCTGATATTCAGAATCTACCAAATATATATTATTATATAAGTATGGTTAACCCTAAATCATGGATTTACATAAAAAGATCAGAAAAAAGACGCACATGGAGCTAGCCTATGCACAAGATATAGTCGTTGAAAAAATATATGATTATTTGCCGGAAGTAGTCCTGCACGGGGGGACCCTTATATGGAGGTGTTATGCAGGTAACAGGTTCTCCGAAGACCTTGACTTCTATGCGGCCTCCAGACTGGGAATACAGGGTTTTTTTGATGATCTAAAACCCCTAGGCTTTGTCATTGAAAAGCTGCGTATCAAGGAGAACTCAGGCTACATAAAACTCCTGCACGCTAGATCAGAGCTGAAGGTTGAATTCCTTTTCAAGAAGGTTCAGGCCTCTACATTATTTTACGAAACTGTTGAAGGAAGGAGGGTCATGGTGAGGGGTCTTACCCCTGAAAGCGTCATCATGGAAAAGGTAGAAGCTTACATGTCCAGAAAAAAAGCAAGGGACCTTTATGACATCGTTCATATGCTTGGTATAGCTAAAAAAACTCAGGAGGTCAAGGGAAGACTTGCAGCGCTCATAGAAAGCTTCAGGCCTCCCCTGGATTTTTCTGAACTAAAATCGACGGTCCTGACCGGATACGTGCCGACGCCAGACGAAATGCTGGAGCTGATAATCGGGTGGACCAGAAATTGAAAGTGGATGATATAAGGGGGATTGCCAAGGAGAACCCCTATTTTACGATAAGCGATGTAAAAAGGGTCGCGGAACAAAGTTACGCCTACCTGATCATGAACAAGCTTATGAAAAGGGGGGAAATATTCAGGCTGGGAAGGGGGGTTTATTCCCGGTATAGCGACCCATCGCTTGCTGTGTACTACTTTAAGCCGGCATACATAGGCCTTCAGGATGCAATGAGCTACCACAACCTGTGGGAGCAGGAAACGGTACCGATAATCATAACGTGCAGGAAAGTTAGAAGGGTTGAAAGGACAGTCTTTAAGACAAGGATGGTTGTAAAGGCAATATCCCCTAATTACTTCTTTGGTTACGAGTTCATTGAAACAGGCGATTTTTCAGTGCCGGTCAGCGACGTGGAAAAGACACTAATAGACCTGATTTATTTTCGCGAATGGGTAAAGGATTACGGAAAATTGTTCAGTGGAAAAGTTGACCTGAATAGGTTAAACGGATACCTCGAAAGGTACAGCCCTAGGCTCAGAAAAACTATCGATAAATTGGACCTTAAGCGCAATTTATAATTTGTGCATATACGCCACTAGGTCGGGCGTCGCTATTTAGCGCCCAATATCCTCAGGTTCACCAGGCCGGATAATATATCGGTCATAATGTTATGGGTCCTTAGCCCTTCAATTTAGAACATCGCGCATCAAAGGCGCCCGCGCAAGGTTTAAATAATTAGTTAGAAGGGCTAATTGTTAGAAGGTGAAATTAATATGTCAGTGCCTCCGGAAGAGGCGGCTAAGGATGTATTTGAAGTGGTCCCCATCATCATGAGGGAAATACGCTCCGTAATGCGCAGCAAGAGGCCACCGGTACTGACGGTGCCCCAGTACAGGGCGCTGTCCTTCGTGGACAGGAATGCCGGCGCCTCACTGCTGGACGTAGCCAACCACCTGGGATTGACCCCGCCGTCCACGTCCAAGCTGGTGGACGGCCTCATAGGACACGGCCTGATGACCCGTGAAGAGCAGCCGGTTGACAGGCGGCGCCTAAAGCTGGCAGTCACGGATCGCGGCCACAAAGATATGATAGCGGCGCGCCAGGGGACGTTGGCCTACCTTACTGACAGGCTGCGGAACATGGATGAAGGGGATAGGGAGGTCATAGCCAGGGCCATGAAGGCGCTACATCTGATCTTCACCGGCAATCCGAAGATCGGGGAGCGGTGGGGTTAAATGCCGGTCCTTACGACTGAACACCTAACGCGCCGTTTCGGGGACTTCACCGCAGTGGACGACCTTAATATATCAGTCGATGGCGGGGAGATCTTCGCACTGCTGGGCCCGAACGGCGCTGGAAAGACCACCACGATAAAGATGCTGATTACACTGCTTCCCCCTACCTCAGGCCGCGCCACCATCGGCGGGCTTGAGCTCTCCCACAGCGCACGGGAGATAAGGAGGGTAATAGGCTACGTTCCACAGATGCTTTCAGCCGACGGCTCCCTCACAGGCCGCGAGAACCTGATGATATTCGCAAAGCTCTACGATATACCCAAGGGGGAAAGGGAGAAACGGATCGATGAGCTGCTCAAGTTCATGGACCTGGCCGAGGCCAGTGACAAGCTCGTAAAGAACTATTCGGGGGGGATGGTCAGGCGCCTGGAAATAGCCCAGTCCATGATTCACCATCCGGAAATCCTGTTTCTGGATGAGCCGACCATAGGCCTCGACCCGGTTGGGCGCAGGGCGGTCTGGGACTTCATAAAAAAGCTGCGGCTGGACTTCGGCACCACTATATTCCTAACTACCCACTACATGGAGGAGGCTGACAAGCTCTGTTCCAGGGTAGCCATAATGCACCTGGGAAAGCTGGCGATCGTCGGCGAGCCGTCAGCCCTGAAGGCTTCGCTGAACCTGGCGGATGCCACGCTCGACGATGTCTTCACGCACTATACGGGCGGAGAGCTCGACAGGGGAGAAAGCTTCCGGGAAACAAGGATGGCGAGGCGTACCGCCAGGATGGTGGGTTAGCCGGATGATGCCAAGACGGAGGGTGTCGGCGCTCAGGTCC
>JAFLXO010000059.1 GCA_029786595.1 Nitrososphaerota archaeon
ATAATGGTGATCCAGCCAGAGCTATTAGATGCTGAATGAATCATGATGGAACTCACTGTAAGGTAAAGTGGGTCCGGGTTTCCGGTGGTTGCATAAACCCTTATGGTTCCATTGGTTGAATAATAACCATAAGCCACCAACGAACCACCCGCCACCAACGCTACAATAACCGCTGCAAATACCGCTGTCTTATACATTTTGCCTCAGCCACAGTTAATTTCACATGCCTTATAAGGAACGTTATGAAATGGCACGGAACCAAGAACTGTCTATGGCTTAGCCTAAAGAAATACACCCATGGACACATATATCAAGATTTATGATATCATCTTACGTTCAAGCGCGTGAGCTCCCATGAAGGCTATTCCCCATGCGGGTTCATCATCCAGCATGGAACTTGTTTCCTGATTCAACGGCAAATTACTAACACCCGCTTGATACCACGCCAGAGGCGTTTCCACAGGCACAAATTCGGGCATGTCCATCTCTACCATAGTGTGTTGTAGGATCACCATTCCAGCCTTTAAGACCATTTATTTAGCGCATATACAAGAATAGTTATTTCTAAGTGATGGGCGTCGTATCAACTGCATGGATTAATGCACAATTTTACACTAACTTTAATCCAATATTCTTCCAAACCCTTAACATGATAAACGAGGTTAGGGGCCTGAGATGGAGTTGGATGGATGCAAATTCCTGTCAGTAATAAATCTGATATTATGGGTCCGTATCGTCGCGAGTTCTTCATAGCTTTAGCTCAGTCTGGGACGGTTTTACTTCATCCCCATTTAAGCTCCCCTGCCTTGTTAATAAATTTTTTCTGAGCGATCTTATGGATCCGGAAGTAAGGAGGGGTATAAGCCATGTGCCATTACAATTCGTAAGAGCTATAACAGCTAAAAATACGTCTACAGACGGCCCCCTGGTGAGGGCCTTTATGATGGTTACATCCTCGGCTATATCTATAACGTACATCTCCGTAGACGTAAGCAGTATTAACCCTCCCAGGGACTCCATTGCGGCCCTTAAGGACCTCTCAATATTGATTTTGTCGCAACGTGGCGGTGTCAGGACCGCAAGATACCTTTTAGTTGGCTTCAAAATAATTTTCACCCCGTAAAATACCATCCAAGGCCGCCATAAATTTCCTATATCTTAGGCTATCAATGGTGCCCCTATGCAGTATCAGGAATTCCGTAAGAGAGTCCAGCACTTGCGGCGGCACTAGTTCATTCAAGGATTGTGCGCCCGATGCGAAGAGTACTGGTATATCCCTCCGGATCAGTTGATATGCTGCCCTTGTGAGTATAAACGGCGGGATTACGCCATTTCTAAGATCTCTCAAATCAAATACGGCGGCCTTAACTCTGTTGGGGTGGCCTTTTAGATGCTCCATAAAATCCTTATAACGAAAATCAACACCTATCCTGATTATCGGCGCATTCCACTCGTGGGAAGGATCATATTTATACCAGAAGATTTCCGGCTTCTCCACAGCTGGGGATGGTGGCCTCACTTGGTCATGCTCGACAAGAATTACATCGAACCCGAACCAGCGGGTTCTACGCATAGAGTCAGCGTCAAGCCGGCCTATATGGAGATCCACCTTCACGGTTGAGCAATACGTATCGGTTTATTTAATGGTTGCTGAGCGAGTTAGTTCTTCCCTATTTCATGCGTAAAGATACCATGATTATACCAACTACTACGAGGACCGTTCCAACTACCATGATAGGCGTAATCGTCTCCTGAAGAAAGAAGAACGAAAAAAGGCGATTTCAATGAGCATGATGTTCTGGATTACGGTCAGTTCAAAGGCTGCGATGGCCTTCAGCGCCCAGTTCCACATGAAGAAAGCTAAAGCGGTATTGACTACGGATAACCACACCACTATAAGGATTAGGTTGGGCGTCAGGGGCGCGTATTCCCCAGTTGCGGCCGAAAGGACTACCAAGCCGACGACGCCGGCCTCCATAGAGATGGTGGTGACCCTAAGGGAGCTTTGCCTGTTTGTTTTCTGGAGCTCCCTGATGGCTATTACGTAGACGGCCCAACCGATTCCTGACATTAAGACTATCACCAAGCCAAGCCACTGCCCCTGCCAAGATATCCGTGTGGAGAAGAAGGCGTAGGCCCCAATAAGTGACAGCACAAATCCACCCATCTGAAGCCCTGACGGCCTTTCGCTGAACATCAGTATTCCGATGAACAGGACGAACAGGGGGGTGAAGGTAAGGATAAAGCTGGTCGTGACGGCCGGGAGGTAGAAGAGGCCGACATATTCCAAGCCCTGGGCCACCGTGAAGCCAGATATACCAGCGACGATAAGCGTCGCCCAAGCGGTCCTCGGCTTCTGGGCTCCGTTCAGCGCCCCGCTATAACTCCTGCTGTGCCCTCGGCTGGAGGCGATGTCAATTACGGCTAGAATCGCGAAGCCGAGGGCATACCTCAGGGTAGCGAAATATAGTGGTGGCACCTCCTTCAGGCCCAATTTTATCAGCACAAAGGAGGAGGACCATAGCATCGTCACTATGATAGCTACGGTATATGGAATGGCCTTGTTCACAGTAATCCCTCGGTCACGATCAACCCATCACTTGCCTGTCCCCTGATGCTAAAGGCCGTTCCCGCCACCACGCACAGCGGAGCGAGAGCGTACATCTCCCTACCCCTTTGTCCCGCCGGAGTAGAGCCCCTTCAAAAGGTAGCTTTGGGCGATGACCGACAGGACTATCACAGGGACCGCAAGGATGATCCCCGAGGCGGCCAGCTGAACCCAGACGTTATTTGACACGGAACCACCGGTGCTGTCCGGATCAAATATGACGGCGAAGGTGGTTACTGTATTCGACCCGACCGGCGGAAAGTGGAAGTTCCAAGGAGTCTGCGACATGACCAGCGGGAACAGCAGGAGGTGCCAGGCAAATATAAATGCGACCATGGCAGCCGCTATGAGTCCCGGCCTAGCCAGCGGCATGACTATCTGGAAAAATGATCTCAATGGCGAGTAACCGTCGACCAGCGCCGCCTCTTCATAGCTCTTGGGCAGGGAGTTATAGAAGTTGGACATAGTCCAGATCACAAACGGCACGGTAAAGAGCGGTTCAGTAAGTATAAGGGCCCACCAAGTGTTGAGCAGGTGAAGCCTGCTGATAATATAGAAGGCCCCGAAGACGAAGGCGATGGAAGGTATAGAGAATACATATATTATGATGCCAAGGAGTGCCCGCCTTCCCTGCCGGGCAATGGTGTACGCGGCCGGGGCTGCAAGGGCTATGGTAAGCGCGGTGACCGCTATCGCTATGGCCGTGGTCGTTATGATCTCAGGGGTGGCCTGGGTTACAGTGGTCAGGAAGATGCTGGAGATTATCTTGGTGGGCAGCAGGATGGGTGGGATAACGTAGTCTAGGGCCTGAGGCCTGAAGGCAAGCAAGCCCATCCAGTAGATGGGGAAGAGGATGAATATGAAGACAAGCGCAGAGACCACATAGATCAGGTACTTGAACGGGCCGTTCGGAAGGTGTGGAAGATGCAGGCTCGGGAAGTGCACCGACGGCAAGTGAAACAGCCGTCCTGCGCCGCCATCCTTCCTACCGCCCCCTAGGGTCACCCTAACCAATAAGAGCCCGGGTATGCTCACGATCAGGGCGAGTATCATAGTCGTAGCCAGTCCCTGTGATACAAGCCCCTCGTAGAACATCTGGGCATAGGAGAAGGTGACCAGCGTAGCCATGGTAGTCGGCGGTACCCCGCCGGCACCGCCAAGGATGAACGGCAGGTCAAAGTCACCGAATGCAAGTATCATGGTCATGAGGAAGGCAGTTAGTATCGCCCCCTTCGCCAGAGGGAGCGCCTCGGATGAATAGTAATCCCACATCCCCATACCGTCGACCACCGAAGCCTCCTTCACCTGCTTAGGCACTGATGTAAGGCCGGCTAAGGTGATCAGAAACGCCAGGGGTAACGTGGCCCAGATGCCGGTTATGGTAAGAGAATAAAGGTCCATGCCGGAACCCAGCCAGTTTATAATCGGCAAACCAATCGCCTTCAGTATGGGGTCGATGGGGCCATAGCCGGGGTTGTAAAGGGTCGCAAAGATGAGCGCGCTGGCTGTAAAGGGGATCATATACGGGAGGTAACTTATCAGCGAAAGCGCGCGCTTAGCGTGGGTCCTGCTGTCTACGAGTATAGCAAGCACCGTCCCTATGACCACGGAGAATACAGCCGTGCCCACTGAAAAGACGAATGTGTTATAGAGTATTCTAGGAAAGTTGGTCAGCTGGAAGATCCTGACGTAAGAAGCGAAGTCACTGCTGGGCGCCGACAGGTAGATGGAGATGCCAAACGGCAGTAGTCCAAATATGATAAGATATACTACAGCTGGTATGTAAAAGATCCGTTTAGATAGGATCTCCCTGATGTTCGGCACGCTCAACTGTCCTCCCTTGCCAGGACGAGTGGGCTTTGCTGGACGTCAAATTTTACCTTCTGTCCTACCTTTAGTAAGCCGGCGTCGAATACTATCGACCTTATTTCTGTTTCGGCTACCTTCAGGTACACTATGGTTTCTCTACCGGCATATTCTAAGGACGTCACTGTGGCTTCGTTGTTCCCCCTGCCGATGGTCACGCCTTCCGGCCTTATTCCGACCCGGAAGGCGCCATCCGATACCCCCGGCAGTTTCATTGTGATAGGGGTTGAGTTACCTCCTTTCACCTGGACGCTGATCACGTTCAGTGGTGGACTTCCTATGAACATGGCGACGAATTCGTCGGACGGCGCCTCATATATTTCTCTAGGTGTGCCGACCTGATGAACTCTGCCGCCCCCCATTATAGCCACACGGTCGGAGATGGACAGGGCCTCAGACTGGTCGTGCGTCACGTATATGGTGGTTATGCCAAACTCCCTCTGGACCTCCTTGAGAAACTTCCTTGCAGAAAACCTTAACTGAGCATCCAAGTTCGAAAAGGGTTCGTCCAGAAGGAAGACATCAGGCTTCTTGATTAGGGCCCTGGCCAGGGCCACCCTCTGTTGTTGACCCCCCGATATCTGGGCCGGCTTGCGGGCGAGCGTCTCGCCAATGGACAGACGTTCAGCCATTTCCTCAGCTTCCTTCCTAGCAACGCTCCTCTTTACGTTCTTAACTATCAGTGGGGACATTATATTATCGATAACAGTTTTATTCGGATAAAGGGCATAATCTTGGAATACCATTCCAATGTTTCTCCTCGGCGGGCTGAGCCCATCGACGGCCTTCGAATTAATGTAAACGTGGCCTGAGTCCTGAATTTCAAGCCCGGCGATGATCCTCAGGAGGGTGGTTTTACCCGATCCAGAGGGCCCTACGAGGGAGAACAGCTCGCCTCGGCTGATCTCCAAGTTTAAATTGTCAAAGACGGTAAGCCTACCGAACTTCTTCGTGATGCCTTCAAGTTTAGTGCTTATCTCCGAACCCTCGGTAGAAGAATCAGAAAAAAAAGGGGTGGTGCGCATCAAGATTCAACCTACAGCTTGTTCCCAAGCGGAAGCAGCTGAATTGAGCGCTTGTTGTGCGGCAGTCGCACTGCCATTAGAGGATGTGAGATAGCTGTAAATGGGTCCATTGAACGCTGGTATCAGTGTAGATGAGGTTATTGGAAGGTTCGGGGGATTGGCCCAACCCTCAGACCCGCTATTGAACACCGCCTGTATTACGTTTCGCTGGTACTGTGGAATCGAGGTGTTTGAAGTCAACATTGCCGTCGCTGCTGCGGAGATCGGGAACTCTCCAGCGATGGTATATATTTGCGCATTAACCTTTGGAGAAATCAGGTAAGATATGAATGCCTCAGAATAGTTCTGGTTAGCGGAATATTTGTTGACGGCGTAGAAGTCCGTGCCGGTTTCAGCGTAGTTACCCGGCAGGCTGGCTACCCCTATGCTCGAAGAAACGTTCTGCGAAGTAAGGAGCGTCGTACCATCGGCTGTGAACATCAGCGCGCCCCAGGCTTCACCGGCCTGCAGCGGAGCAAACACGGTTCCATAGTTTATCGTGGTTCCTGCTGGCTGTGGGTCAAACTGCATAAGCTTATACATCATCATGAGCGCTTGCACGCCGGCGGTACTGTTGAACGATGGTGCGGGTATGCCATTGGATCCCGTATAACCGTTGAACATTATGTTGTAGTTGAGCAGCCCACCATTGGGATGCCCTCCGTTGATGGATGGATCGTTGGCATAGTAGTTCCCGAAGATAGCCGGAAAGGTATCGATGATGTCGTGTGACTGGGAACCGTCGACAATCAAGCCGTATGGCACGATGTGGTTCTGGGTTACCAAGAAGTTATCCGCATCCAGAACGTCCTGCCAGCTGGTCCAAGTGTTAGGGTTGAGACTGATGCCATACTTGGCTTCGAACTGGGAATTCAGCGTTGGATTATTCATTAAGGTGGTGTTGTAAAAGAAGGTGAAGGTTGACGTGTCATATGGTGTGCCTATGAGCTCCGTGGCTGTCCCGTTTTTGTAGTACCCTCCGAAGTTGAGCTGTGGCGCCGGAATATCGCTGGTGTTGAGGTTGACCAGTCCTGTCAGGTCGACCAAGTAGGGCGCGAATCCCAACGCGCTGGTGGATGTATATGTTATTATATTATAGGTGCCCGACTGCGCCTTCAGTGCCGTCAACTCGGTTGTACCATAGCTATCGAATCCCTGAGCTATGACATTGATTGTCACCCACGGGTAGAGTTTCTCAAATGAAGTAGCTGCGGCTTGAAGCCAAGCGTTTGACGGGTCGGTGAAGGTGATTACATTAAGGGTCACTGGTATGTGAGACGGAGCCGTTGGCTTGGAAGGCAGCGTCGAAATATAGTAATAATATATTCCTACGCCCGCTATAACTATTATTACGATGACCGTGATTGCTGCGATTGCTTTAGATATGCTAATTTTAGTTGTCATTCAAAAGGATATGTGCGAGCAACTAATTAAACTTTGCCTATTTTCACTATATAGAATGGAAACGGCATACAGCATCACCTTCAGCTATAGCTCCGCTTTTTGGAGCAGAAATCATCTCTATAGCTGACGCTGTATCCCATGGCCATCTTAAACGCCTAGAAGAATATCTACATCAGCCGCCTCCTCTCGTAATCCATGGCCAGCTTCCTTAGAATGCTCTAGCTGCTGTTGGCTATGGCGTTCCTCCTATTCCATATCTGTTCTGTAGAGGAGCCCTTGTTTCTGGTATATATGCAGTGTCAGCGTTGAATACGGCGGCCTTAACCCTGTTGGGGTGGCCTTTTAGATGCTCCATAAAATCCTTATAACGAAAATCAACACCTATCCTGATTATCGGCGCATTCCACTCGTGTGAAGGATCATATTTATACCAGAAGATTTCCGGCTTCAGGTTTATTTAATGGCTGCTGAATTTGGTTTACTCATCTAGAGCCAATCTCTTGCCCGTATCTACGGCATAGAACAATAGGCCTTCCGGATCGAGCTGAATCTTGATGGAAGATCCCATATCCAATTTTATCTCCCCCGGATATTGCAATATCAATTGTGTTTTTCCTACGTTTACCGTTACATATGTCACCGAACCCAGCGGCTCCACCACCGATACGGTGCTATCTATTCC
>JAFLXO010000005.1:0-4551 GCA_029786595.1 Nitrososphaerota archaeon
ACGGATTGTTTACTGCCAATCCGTTTATTATGTGCATTCCTCCAAAGAGCTCAAAATAAGGATTTGAAGCGGCCCATGTTGGATTTACAATGTATGATAACTGTGCGCCGATCCAGGAATAGGTAGTGGACTCTCCAAATATCTGGTGCAGCACTATTACAGCCACTGCAGCTATCGTGAATTCTGCCCCTAAAAATATTACGTATCTGGCGTTCCAGATACTACTTTCATTTGTAATTCTTGTTACAAAAGATCTTGCATGTGGATATTTTTCTTTTTCTTCCTTTATCAAGTCGTCAAAGCGAACTACGTTCTTGCTCAATCCCAGTATATGAGACCCGCAAGAATCTCTTACTTTCTCTCCCGGATACCGTGGCAATATCAAAAACAGTAACAGTAATATTATCCCAAAGATCAGTGCGACATCAAATATACCGATTTTAGATGTTATTCCGAATATGCTGGCCCACGTAATAGGCCCATAGTTCAGGGTGTTCCAGAAAAACCATTTTACAGGGCCAAATATGACGGACCATGTAAATGCTCCTAGTAGCCCTCCTAATAATGCCCATATTGCATCTCTGCGCCCTTGCCCTAGCGCTATCCACACTGTCCCTGGAAAATAACCGGCTACTCCAACGCCTGCTCCGAAAATTATTCCACCTATTATTATTCCCGGCACGAAAAAATCCTTGATCCCGAAGTTTAGGCTTGGCACTATCAGGTTCATTGCATAAAGCAATATTGCGCCTACACCAATTGCAAACCCAAAACAGACCATCATAAATCGGTCCTGAAAGGACATTACTCTATATAGCGTGTCCGGATCAGAAAAGTTCCATAGCTCCAGAGGTATTGCCAGTAAAATACCCGCTACAATGCCAAGCAATAAAGGAGCTTTGTTCACATGCAGGATAACCTGCATGTATACTCCGCCAAAGACCATAAACAAGGATACTGCGAATAGTATCGCTGTAGCCACTAAGAATATTCTTATATCTCTTTTTTCACTTTGAGAAGTCATAGACCTCAGACCTTAATATATAAATGGCGTTTTATAAACTATTCTTTATTAAAATACAAAAACATGGTAAAATTTTGCATTGTTGCTGAAAATATGCATATTTTTTGCAACATACTTAAATTAGAATGCCCCTTAGAAATATTAATTAGTAGTCTAGACAATCGCCAATTATGGAACACAGATATGCGATAACCATATTTAACAAGGAAGGAGACTATATCATAAAACCCTTTTTTTCAAACATTCCAAAGATAGATAAGCTGATCATCATCTCGAATAAAGACTCAAGCGATGGAGGGTTAAAAAGAAAGCTGGTTGATTTTCTGGAAACGGTCAATGTTACTGCTGATTTCGTATACGTGGACGATATCACGAATTTTTTTCAAACTTTTTTTACAGTTAAGGTTTTATGCATTCAAGAAGGCCCTCCAACATGGGTTAACGTCTCATGCGGGAGTGGCATAGGAATGACTGCCTTGACGATACATGCTATTAAACATAACATACAAATGGTCGTCTATGAAAAGGATAGTGGCAAGACCGCTATAGTGGACGTTAAAAAATTGCAGAAGATCAATATATTTGATCCGCGATACTTGAATATAATAAAAGATATTGCAACCGGGAAAAACACGATAACTAAGCTAGCGATTTCAAATGATATTGATAAATCCTTGGTTTCTAGACGGCTCAAAAATCTGATTTCAATTGAAATAGTTAAAAAACTTGATGATGAAAAGAAAATTAAGCCATGCATATTTTCTTTAACGGAATTTGGAAAATCTATTTTGCAAATTCATGGCGCCGTTCAATAGTATATTGGTGGAATAATGGCGTAGAATGCTCGCAAACGGTTACAACGCATGGCGGCGGGTTATATCAATATTCATTTAGGCACGTAGCTGGCATAAACTCACCATCAGCCGTTTTTAATATACAAGCAGGTTATTTGAAAAGTAGTTCCTAAATGTTCGGTAATCATTAAGCGCTTTTAACAAAGATTTCACATCCAGCAAAAACGCTATTCACACCGGTAATATTATTTGCAATGATATATAGGGAACTTCTAAAAATAATTAGGATCTGGCAATGGTAGATAACAGGCACATTATCCGCTCCATTTCTCCTCACCCGCCATCTGTGTTTTTCCTTTCATCGTTTATCACTCAATTAAAGGACGGGTGATAAGGTCTCCTTCCTCCTATCCGGCCTTCTGCAGCTCATTCCTCCCCACCCTTTGTAGTGCCCTTTTTCCCTCTGCCATTTATTTCAGGCCTGACCTTCCCGATGTAGCACCATGTCAGATGCCCGCGGCCGTGGCTGTGCGCAAAAAACCAGTAGAAGTAGGGGACCTTCTGGTGGTTCAGGACGCTCTTCCTCTGAAGGCTACCCTCCTCACCGCACCGGGGACACCTGGCCATGCACTGGGGTTATGTAAAACATCCTGATAAAGGTTTTACATAACCCTTTCCTCAAATTTTGACCCGTTCAATTTAGCTGTAAACAACCGCACATCATTTGCTTGCTTGCTTGATCGATAAACCGTGCTTTTTGAATGCTGTACTCCAGATATACGTATATTGGATA
Source organism: Nitrososphaerota archaeon (assembly GCA_029786595.1). GTDB lineage: Archaea > Thermoproteota > Nitrososphaeria > Conexivisphaerales > UBA164 > JAJZYL01. Next base: position 2,612 of record JAFLXO010000005.1, read on the forward strand.
AGGGGCTGGTTTGCGCCATGGCCTACAAAAAGCTTTTTTCGGAAATCAAGTTCGGAAGGCTTTAAACCGGATAATCTTCGCCCCCGTATCGACAAACCTTGCGGATGCTGGCGGGAACGTAACGCCGGAGCTCGTATATCATTACGGGAGAAGGGTGCAGGTGAAGCGTCGATGATAACCCTTGAAAACATGTGCATAATCTACCGCGATGCAAGGAGCGGCGCAACGCAGCCGAGGATAGACAGCGACGATTTTATTCCTGGATTGAGCAGGATTTCAAATGGCATACACCTCTTCGGATCATACGCATCGATGGAGCTCACGCACCCGGGCATCTTCTCAGAGACGGAGGTCTCCGGAAGGCACCCTGTGGGCCCTTCACCGCTGGATTTGAGGAATGATGGAATGATCCCCAGGGAGCTTGATGAAAAGGGGATAGGCGAGATAGTTGAAGGATTTGCGGGCGCAGCCTCCAGGGCCAAGGCCGCCGGATACGACGGCGTTGAAATCGAAGCTGCCCATGGGCTTCTGGAGTATTATGATCACATGCTGAGGAAGCTGGGGATAGAGATAAAATTTAACAGGGAGGCAAGGCCGGATGATATAAGGGGCTCGGGGTTCGATGCGGTGATCGTCGCCGCAGGCTCCAGATGCTATGTGCCGACAACGGATAGGAGAAATGATATCATCTCCGCGAAGAAGGTGCTTGAGCGGAGGCTTGAGTTCAAGGGCAGCAGGATCGTCGTAGGAGGAGGGGGGCTGGTCGGCTGTGAGACGGCCCTGTACCTGACGGCGCAGGGCAACGATGTTACGATCGTGGAAATGATGCCTCAGCTGGCGCTGGACATGGAAAGCCTGAGCAGAGGCCATCTATTGAAGGAGCTGAAAAGGTATAACGTGACGATGATAACGAGGAAGGGGATAAAGCAGATCCACGAACGGCATATAACGCTTGAAGGCGGCGATGAAATACCCATGGATTACCTTATAGTCGCCTTCGGTGAATACAGCGATCGTTCCCTTTACGGCGAGCTGAAGGAGGATTATGAAACGTACCTGGTGGGGGATGCAAGCAAGGCGGGCAAGATTGTCGACGCGGTATCCTCGGGGTATTTCACAGGAAGGATGATATGAACGATAAGGCGCCGGAAGGCCATTATTTCAGCGAAACTGTTGCTGTACCATAAGATTTAATGTTCATAAATCCCTTATAATGAGAATTCAACGACCCACAAATATAGTTGATGATATCAGGCCATTAGCCAGATAAACATGAGTCTGCCGCGATGTGGACATGACCTTTCAGTCATGGATACAAGAAAAGTTGCCAAAGACATGTGCGCCAAAGTTATTGCTTCAATTGGGCCATGACCTTTCAGTCATGGATACACGCTTCAATCGCCAGCACCATGTAGAAAGCCGAATGCGCTTCAATTGGGCCATGACCTTTCAGTCATGGATACATGAAATACGGAACGAAATATTGGTATGGAAGATGGCGCTTCAATTGGGCCATGACCTTTCAGTCATGGATACCGGGTAGCTGCTATGGCGGCTCCTAGCCAAAAAAGACGCTTCAATTGGGCCATGACCTTTCAGTCATGGATACCCAAGATATTTGCGCTACAGGAGCTTAGACAGTATACGCTTCAATTGGGCCATGACCTTTCAGTCATGGATACCCCTGACTACACGGCGCCTACCGCGGCCGAACTGCCAGCTTCAATTGGGCCATGACCTTTCAGTCATGGATACGTTGCTTACCTGGCCCTGCACCGCGTCGTCAACAGAAGCTTCAATTGGGCCATGACCTTTCAGTCATGGATACAAGAAGGCATAAGAGTATGCTGCATCAATGTACAAGCTTCAATTGGGCCATGACCTTTCAGTCATGGATACCAAATTCCTTAAGTTCGTTCTGTGTAGCGTAATATTCGCTT
>JAFLXO010000005.1:4651-59980 GCA_029786595.1 Nitrososphaerota archaeon
ATACGCGCATCTGCGAGCGCGATGGTGTTCCATTCTTTTTTGCTTCAATTGGGCCATGACCTTTCAGTCATGGATACCAAATTCCTTAAGTTCGTTCTGTGTAGCGTAATATTCGCTTCAATTGGGCCATGACCTTTCAGTCATGGATACGCGCATCTGCGAGCGCGATGGTGTTCCATTCTTTTTTGCTTCAATTGGGCCATGACCTTTCAGTCATGGATACTCGTTTTTCTATTGTCTGATTTTACAGTGTAAACGTGCTTCAATTGGGCCATGACCTTTCAGTCATGGATACTTAACTCGAACCCATGCCCCATATCGCAAATTAATTGCTTCAATTGGGCCATGACCTTTCAGTCATGGATACTGTATCGCCTGAGGAGAGCCCAGACTCGTAAAAGGTGCTTCAATTGGGCCATGACCTTTCAGTCATGGATACTACATTGACGGGGTAGGGGTTGGTGTTGGTATATGTGCTTCAATTGGGCCATGACCTTTCAGTCATGGATACTTTAATATTCCAGTCGAGGACTGGTTCAACGGCTTAGTTGCTTCAATTGGGCCATGACCTTTCAGTCATGGATACTGCCCACATCCAATAAGCTAAATCCTCGATGGATAAGCCTGCTTCAATTGGGCCATGACCTTTCAGTCATGGATACTTTACCCTCTCCATTAGCACCCAGCACCCCGATAATCAGCTTCAATTGGGCCATGACCTTTCAGTCATGGATACAGCATATGAAAAAGCGTGCTAGGGATAAGGCTTTAAAGCTTCAATTGGGCCATGACCTTTCAGTCATGGATACCACGGTGTAGCTGATATCCACCGTAGTTGGTGCGGACGCTTCAATTGGGCCATGACCTTTCAGTCATGGATACTGGCTTACACGGAATTAAGCAGTGGGCAGACACGGGGGCTTCAATTGGGCCATGACCTTTCAGTCATGGATACGAATTGGAGCTGTCTAAGGAACATCTTAGTGATTTAGCTTCAATTGGGCCATGACCTTTCAGTCATGGATACGACAATATATTATTTTACGCTGAGTTTTCGAGCACCTTCTTTATCGCTTAGAGTTTATGTTTTTTATAAGTTTGCCTATTTATTAAGTGTCTTTTAGTTTCCATGCCTTGCCATCTTCTATTAACATGAAACAAAATTATCCTATATGAGTTTAGCTATCCACAGTTCTTCGAGAGGTCCAGAGAGTGCTCTTTAGGCCGAGCGCGCTCGATTGCATAGCTTTCTATCGATACCGATGCATACACCACACCGGGCGGCCAGCGGCTATGAAGCGCGAGCTATTCCATCGGTACCGGGCCCCTTCAGATTATCACGGGCTTCCGTTCAAGAGTCTGTTTTCGGTGTCCTATAAACTCTATTGCCTTGTCCTTCTGTGAATTTCCCAAATTCACCAATAGGACCGAATCCGCTAACTTATTGATAGTAGATATGATATCCGTGGCCATCAACACCTTTTCCTTTCCCGATAGTTCACACAGAAATACTGAAAACTGTAAGGGATCTCCATAACCGCACATGAGGTTATACATCATACGCAACCTCTTGCTGTCTGAGATGTCATACGCTACAAGGTACTTATTTCGCATAGTTTTACCTCGTGCAGAATTCAGGATACTCCTTTATTTCTCCTGTAATACACCTGCCTAACAGTCGGGCCTGTACCTCCAGTACCCTGCGATAGCTGACCTTATAGCCAAACACTGGGTGGGTAACGAGAGATTCAAGCCTTCTTTCGAAAGCAGCTATTACCTTTCTTCGGCCACCTGGTAGGAGTGAGAAGGCATTTCCCCTCTTGATAAAGTCCCCTTCTGATATTTCTTTGTTATTTATAACTTCCAGCGTTACAGAATCAGCTATTATAGGGCGAAATTCTTCCATCATATCCAGGGCAAGGGACGGTTTTCCGTACTTCGGCTGATGGTAAAAGCCACAAAGAGGGTCAAACCCGACGGCCTGTAATATTACAGATGCCTGGGTAGCAAGCAGGGCATATGTAAAGGAAAGTATAGCGTTGATGGGGTCGGTCGGCGGTCGTCTGTTCCTCTCCTTGAATCTGAATCCAGTAACCTCCTTCTGCTTTAGCATACCATCAAACTGGGAAAAGTATATCCTTGAGGCTTCGCCCTCGATTCCGAGCAATTCGGATATCGAAGAGGCCCCACTGCAAGCATCAATGCATTTTTTAAGGCCATCTAGAGCGATTCGACTTGGAGATGTGTGGTTGCGCCGGAGCATCGTCCTACAATTCTTAATTTTTCCAGTAACAAAGTGCTTGGAGAGGGCCAGCGATTTGATTCTGTTATCTGCAACACGAAACTGAGCCTTTCTGAGGTCAATGTTCTTATGGTTCAGCCCAGTCGTCATTCCTATGAACCAGCCGCCATATGTAAAGTAGCAAAGGGGTATCCCCCGCTTAAGCAAATCGCCTATAACCTGCGTCGTAATCTGCACGTTCCCAAACACGTAGACAGCCGAAGTTTCAATAAAATGAACGCTAGATAAAACCTGTCCGTCCTTTGAAACCTGGAGGTTGTTACCCTTCTTAGAAAGGACAGCGCCCTGTTCTTGAACATAGACCGGCATCGTATCGTCCCTCGCGGGGTACAGCCTGCGTATTTCAACATCCTTCACCGGCGGGGAAGGGGGAAACTTCGAGAGGAAACCTATTTCGTCAGGCAGGCATATACCTACCAAGGAACATCTAGGGCACTTGGGGCTATCTACAAGCGGTGGAGGGGGCTTCTTCAGAAGGGTGACCTCCCTTGCCTGTTCTAGCAGAGATAAGGTCTTTGAAACGAGGTTCGCGTCAATAGCCACCCTCACCCTTTTATTTGAGGCCGCGTAATAGATCTCCCCTTCCTTGCAAATATATCCGCAGTCCCTGAGAATCAGGGCCTGTGCACAAACCTGTACCTGATCTGCTTCCCACGATGTCTGTGGAGCCCCCGGAGCATGCCCTTTCTTGAAGTCCACCGGCACAACGTTACCAGCAGACTCTTCAACAAGGTCCATTTTAGCTATGAGCCCAAGGCGCTGGCTGGACAGCATCAGGGACCGAAATTTATGCGAAGAGTCAGGCGTTTGTGGTGGTGAATGATTTGATTTCGGCTCCAAATCTACGTTCCTGTGCACCAGATGGCCCTCCAGTGTATCCACGCTTTCGATAAACTCCCCCTCAACGAGCTCCAGGAAGAAGAGCCTTGGACAGTATGCAAATTCGTTAAGCATTCTGGCAGGCATAAGAGATTGATTCCCGCCATCCGATGGACCTTTATTTGGCATAATCGTTTTTCCTGGACAACGGCATAAACATACCCAGGCCAAAGTGCGCGTCATGGCCCACGGCTATAGGTGCTTTTACAGGATGATCAAATGTGATCTTAAACCCATATCCCGGCCTTTCTAGGCCATTTCTCTTATGATCCCTTATGAACTTGTACCACTGGTATTGCCGCCCATTGTTAACGCTGTAGGTTAATAGAGGCTCGACCTTAACGGGACGTGGATAGCCATGGTTATTCAGCTCCCTGATCAGTTCGCCTACCACCCACTCATAATAGTCCCCGCGTCCCTTTCTGTAGTGCCTCGGAGGTACGAACGGTGAAACGCTCTCCAATATGTTTGAACTCGGAAGGCTTCGCTGTGATGGTACCATCCTGACGTCCGGTTCTTTATAGTTTAGGAACCGGAGCCTGTCGATCCCGTAAATGGCGTTGACCTCTTCGGCTGTAAAGGGTTCCCTGCATCTGATAGCGACATGGTCGAGCCACCCATTGCGGTCTTCGTCGAACGGAAGGATATATGCGTGAACATGTCCCTTGAGCGGTTCACCATCTGGCGTTTTTCCGCTAAATCGAGGTGATGGTTGTTTGCCGCCGGTGGTTCTCTTGTAGGAGCCCATAAGGTATGAATGGAACCTTGAGGCCAGCGCCACTGTCTGGGTTACTGGGATGGGAAGGGAGGTAGTTAGCATGTATATGACTTCATTGATTTGCTTTTGCCTAGTCGTCTTTTTCAAGTGGATAACCTCAGGTATTTTTAATTGATATTTCACGGATAAAAATCCGGAGAATTCCAGCAGGTTTGCTTTCTTTGTCTCGTAGGTTGACCTAGTAATCTCATCCAGCCAGTTCGTGTGTTCTCGTACGAATTCGGGTTTAGTACACGCCACATCCACGGTGCGATAGCCGCGTTCGGTTCCCACGCTGGAAGGATAGCTATTGGGAGCGAGTTTGTCTCCATCAAGCGGGTACACAAGCGTAGCCGAAACCCAACTCTCCGAACGCCCAAAATAGTTCATTAAAGATAGCAACTCCCTGAGGTCCATGATCGACTGTTGGGTCAGCCGTTCCTGAATTAGGCTTAGACTCCATGCCATAACCGCTTTATCCAATGGATCCACGGATACAAATGGATCGAATATAAGGTCCGAGGGCCTGTAGTTGTCAGTTTTGGGCACAGGCTTCTTCTGGAAGGTTCTGATGCAGGCTTCTTTATATCGTGGCAACTGATATATCGGGTGCTCTAACGCAAGCATCCTCAGCACGGGTTCAACTCTTTCGGGAGGCCATTCAGGCCGCTTTCTCTTCCATATATCGTAGAGCGCCCTTATCAGCCTGTACTGTGAAGGGGGCCATTCAGGCACCCCATCATTGACATGCTTTTTCCAGGGCGTCGTATGATACCTTCCGGCGATGAACTGAAATTCGATCGCGAGAAACTGTTCATTAGTTGTCTGCGCTGGCATCGTCTTGATCACTGGACGATTCATCGGGACTCCCCTCAGAAGTTACTTCGACATTTTTTTCTGAAACCTTCCACTCAGATTTTAGTCGGGTTGGAGAGTCGCTGAAAAGCGAGTATGATCTGCATGCCGCGATGAGCTGTTTTAGCTCCCCCAGTGGGTCCGGAAATTTATAGCCTGTCGATTCGACCACCGTAAAGTCACATGAAGTCCTTAGGCGGAGTCCCCTGTTAAGGAACCCCCTAACCTTGTATAAAGTTAGCAGGTAGAGCAATTTCCCTATGCTGTCCTTCTTGCTTTCGTTTCCATCAGCTATCATATCAGCATAGCTCCTGATGAGTGAAAGGTCAATGTTGAAGTAGGCCCTTATGCTTTTTGCGGTGTATTCGGTCCTAGAATATGGAACCATCTGAGAACCGTCCTTGACCTTTACTTTGTCGACCGGCGCCAGTTCACCGGACGAATCGAACGGATTCTTCTTCAAGCCTCCCGATTCTACAGGACGTACATCTTCCGCTTCGATAAATGCAGAAACTGCCCTTGGCATCTTTATCTTCCCATCTTCTATGTTGGAAAAGAAAACTCCATGCAGCAGGGTGTTTGGATCATATTTGAATAGGACCTGAGCTATCTTCTTCCAGTTTGGCAAGGATTTCCTATCATACTCGAACTCATCTTTCAACTCGTCCCCGAAGTGCTTTTCAGAACCATCGCGCTTGCCTACAAGAATGAAGTGTGAATTAAGTCGGTGCGGTTCCGTTAGACTGCTTGTATGAGTAAGAAGTGGAGCTGTATCATTTTTATCTTTTTTTATTTGAATGATGGAGACCACGTATGGCAGCCCCTGAAGTTCCTGTATAATATTGTAACCATCGGGCCCCACGATAGTTTCTTCAAGCCTGTTTGCCATCGATTGCGATGACTCGACGAGCAGCATCTTAGTCCCATCCGGGCGTTCATATGTAGCCGCTCCAATATTTGGAAATCCCGTAGGCTGGAATCGGTCGCCCTGCAATGGTTTTAGTTCCACAGAAAAGATATATCTTTCCCCTTGAGGTAAATTCAAGCCTTCCTTGTCTTCAACCAAGGTCTATCGTATATTATGGAGCCCCCAGTTATATATAGTTTTAACATTAAATAATTGAACGGCCATGGTCAGTACGATGATGGGAACGATATCAGCCTGTTAGCGTGTTGTAGAAAGCGCCTCCGATCAACCGGTATGAGCATAGCGGCGGCAAGGCGCTTCCCTTCTATTTTATCCGGATCGAACCCTGAAACTTTGGCTTGAGAATAGGCTAGCCTCCTGCGGACGGCCTCGCAAGCGTCATATATCCTGCCTGCCGAAAGGAGCTGTGTAATTTCGTACCTACCTTTGATTTGCACACCTCCGGGGAGTTCGCTTGGCATAAATGCAGTTTTGATGAGCACGTAGGTGGGTAATACAGGCCGTTGTTGCATTGGGGTGAGCCACCTGCCCTGAATTTCCCGTATTCTGTGCCTGTCCCATTTTAGGCTGATTAGCCCAAGTAAAAGATCTTCAAGCAGTTCATCATCGGTTTCTGCTAGCATAAATGACATTACATCCTGTGGATCAACTACTAAATCACCTTCAAGACTGGCGGGTTTTCCTTCGCCCGTCTTATCCATAAATATCCGTTTCTGCAGGACGTTCAGAAGGCGGTCGGACAAGCTGTTTCCATACCACGCAATTGAACTGCTACTGTCAATCCACTTATTTTCATCGACTGGCAAGATGTTTGCTGAAATGGGAGCCCTTGGCGACAGTGAGGCTAGTGATGCGGCCAGTCTGAGTTCAACGGAGTCCTCTAACTGTTGAAGCCACTCCAGCCATTTTAAACTCAGAAAACGAGGGGGCTTGCTTGGTACATCCCTTCCTTTTATCCTGTAGGGACCATTTTCAAAGCGACGCACAAGCGACCCTAGGCCGGTTACGACATTCACCATGCCTTGATCCTGTTCGAACGCACGATGGACAGAAGCGTTTAGATTAGCCACTTCATTCTGTATGGAGGCAGGCGCAGATCCCACCCTCAGGTTTCTGTTAAGTTCATTTAAAAATGGAAGCACTTCCTTAATGGTATCAGCCATGCTCCTGTGCCTGACATCTACCGTTCCAAGTGGTACCGCCAGCCGCGCGTCCCCTCTTCTGACGTAGAGGCCATATTTCGAGAACCTGTTTACCCCTACGTCCACTCCAAGAGAGGAAATCGCATATGAGAATTCCAAGGAGGTTCTCGCGTCCCTCAGACCAAAACCAGGTTGCCTTATACTTGTTCGGCCCTCCTTAAAGAAGGATCTGATTTCATCGTATGTGGCATGTTCTACCCATATAGGTGCCCATATTTCATTTCCCTTCGCGGCGTCCTCTGCGACCGTTTCTCCACCCGTAGGAACTGATTCCACCGTAAATGGAAAGGCCGAAAGCGCCTTTCCACTCCTCTTCGTTAAACCCCCTGAGAGCATGATCAAGCCTTCAAACATCAATATTATATCCCATGGATTAACCGGGGTGACGTCCTTGGCTTCCTGGTCAGGCATGCTAAGCTGGTTGATTCCACCTACTCTTTCTGGGTCATAAAAGCCTGATTTTAATTTCGACCCAGCTGCTGTATTTGGCGCTAACCCGTATAGAGCATGTCTTAGTAACTCCCCTTGCTCAGTTGAAGTAAACCCCTCAAACGTTGATTCCAAGGCCCTTATGAAGACCAACGAAAGCTCTAGCCGTCCGTCGTTCCCGCCGCTTCCAAGCAGCGGGGCATATTGTATTTTGTTACCTATTACGCAGACTGCGTCGATCCATTCCACAGCTGATTCTGAAAGATTGTTGCGGCACCACCTGATTGTAATATCTTTATTGCCGCCTTCCTTTTTTGTTTTCCCTTTGTTTTTACCCTCTTTTTCATCTTTGGCTTTCTTTATTTCCTTGTCCGATATAGCCCGGAATATCCTTTCAATGTCATCCCGATATATATCAAATCTCTTATCACGATTTACCATTATCCAATTTATTTCTTTGTCCAGTTTGAAGAAGCCACTCCCGTTGTTCCATGGCGATAGGATGGATGTTGGGCTGTATTCTTTTAGTAGAAAGGCTTCAATATCAGAGCTGCTGAAGGTCGTCTCTATCCTGAAGGCGTCATCAATCCACCACCCCGTGACGTTCGGGTCCTTTTGCTCGGCCACCAGCCTGAATACCCCCAAGGCTTTAAGATAGGAAGCTAATGGCTCGGTCCTGCAACCTTTCAGGTCGATTATCAATTTAGCCCCCCGCTCGCCCTGCCATCAGCGGCTCTTAGCAAGGCTTCATAGAATGCAAGCCTAAATGGACCGTATCTTTTAAGCAGTGTGCCGGTTCTTGAACGCCAGCTGCTCTGGCCGAACCCCATAATCGAGAGGTTTAATATTGTTCCTGGCATGGAAAACCCGTTAACGGTCAAGCTTGGCACATAATCCCCATCCCAGACACCTAGTGCGAATTTTTCGTTTTTTTCGGGCACCAATTCGCCTGGCACGGATCTTACCGTCAGTCTCACTTTTCCATGGTGGGCGGCTGCTAAATATGCCACCAGATCATTTGAAAGGCCGTTCTCAAGAATTAGCAGTGCCGAGACAAGTTCGTGTCTGAAATACTTTCTTTTATCAGGATATGTTTCATTTTGGTTATGCCATTTATCCTTTGGAGCCTTGGCGTATAATTTATCCGGCGATGGCTTATCCTTCATTTTTGCCTGGAAAGCAGGATGCGCCTTGCCTGCATCGTGCCACATAGCAGCCGCTATAAGGTCTTCTTTTGATGTTTTGACACCGACTTCTTCACATAGCTCTCTGGTCTTCTGTGCTACTTCCAACAAATGTTCAGAAATGAGCTTCCATCCTCCCGCCGAGGAAGGATCGCTTGGGTATCCCCCTAGCGTACTTTCACCAACAGAAAGATCCTCGACTGGTGGCTTGGATGAAGGGTCCCACCCAGTGAGCGTGCTGTAACCCCCCTCTGTAGCGTCCAGCATAACCACCATGCCCGGGTACCAGGCTACAGGCTTCCTCCATTCCCCTTCTAACGGGTCAAAGTCAAGGGCATTGTGCTTCTCTGACCACTGCCTGACTTCATCAACAGGAGCTGGACAGAGCTCTTCCCGGCTAGGTTGCACAACGGGCTTCCTTTGTCCCTTCCAGAAATCCTTTGGCTGGCGCCGCCAAAAGACATATGCTAGGTAATCGTTCCCGCTGCGTATGAACCTTGATACATCGGTATTCCTTCCCATGAGGTCCGGCGTGGTATCAAAGAGTTCAATTATATCCTTACGCCTTATGACATCTCTATGTTTGAACTCTAGCTCAAGCTTGCTCATCTGTATTGGCGACACTTCTGTAAACCCCTTAAGGCGCTCTTCTGCCTCCCTGATTGCGCTTTCACTATATGGCGCATATGAATTCCTTTGCCCGCCTGGAAGGCGGATCAGGTAGACCGTTGACCTGCTATCGTTGCCCTCCCTGTTACATCTGCCCATCCTTTGGATAATTGAGGCCAGCGGAGCGAGCTCGGTAAACATTGTTACCGCTGAAATATCCATACCTGCCTCGATCACCTGCGTGCTTACAACTATTAGATTGCTGGTCTTATCCAGCAGACGCTTGAGCTTTAGCTGTCTATCCGCAGGCCTGAAGTGTGAATGTAACAGCATTACAGCAGGGCCATCGCGTTTCCTCAATATACCATCTAGGGCTCTGTAGAGGCCGAGGCTCCTACTAACGGTGTTCAAGACCACTAAGGTCTTTGTACCCATTATATGCCTACTGATTATCTCTTCGGCGAGCTTGTCATAGTCCTTGGTTGTGCTTTGAGCATATGCCAGCTTTTTAGGAGCAAACATACGCTTTTGTAGCTCGGTAGACATCGGGTCCGAAAGGTCCGAAGTATCCAACTCAAGCGTTTCTATACCTTCACCATTAAAGTCTCTAGTTGTGAGCCATTTTTTTCGGAGGGTGGCGCTCATCCAAATACTTTCGGTTTGAGCTTCAGTGCCTATCTGCCTCCTGAAGGCCTCCAATTGGATGGATGTAGCTAATCCGCTATCCATCAATTGGACTTCATCAAACACCCACCTACAGTCATTATTAAGTAACCCGAATTGCATTGGCCACCTGAACCTGCTCATGGCGTAGCCACGGTTAAGAGCGCGGGAAAGAAGCATATCCTGCGTGCCTATTATTACAATGTCATCTTCTGGATAGATATCCCAATCGTTCGCCTCTTCACCACCCATAAGAGTGACTATTGACACCTTTTTCTTGCCGTGGTCAATTAAATCGGTGGCCTTGGTTAGGTTACTTAGCCATTGTTGTATGTTATCTCTAGTCTGTTCAACCAATGTGCGCAACGGTAGGCAGTAAACCAGTCTTCTGGGTGTTGAATTTCTCACCCCTCCGTCATCGGTATACCTGCGTTGCCACAACCATGAAAGGAAAATGGCTGCAGTTTTACCCCCACCCGTAGGTATACTTATCAAATCATACTTCCTTTTGGATAACATTACCTGATATTTGAACGGGTTTTTGCCCTCAGTAGCCTGATAGAAAAAATTCCTGAAATTTTTATCGGCTACATCCTCACTCATTGTGTATCTGCATTCCATCGATATATTTAAAGTATTTTAGTGCGCTCTTTTGTCGCATAATGTATCAGGTCTTTTCCAGATCCCTTGCCCCAACCTTTATCATCTTCTTATCTCCTCCGCCACCTTTCCATTACATCCGGCCGGTAATTTTCAATTCTTTTATTCCAGCCCTTTCCTAACTTTTGTTTGATGAGTTCTCTAATGTCCTGTTCAAATTCCCTAATTTCATGAGACAGCTTATCTTGTTCTGAAGGCTCTAATTCAGATCCTATTTCATTTAGCGTTTTTGTTTGCTGAAATGCCTGATAATTTATTGATCCAGTTCAGCTACGCATAATCCCGTACCTTAGCCGTTAATCATTGATTGATATGTGAATGTCCTGAATGGCCGTCCCTTTGTTATGGCTCCTAGCCAACCGGGGAGCCGCCATCGGAGGCTGATGAAAAATGAATAAAGGGAAGAATGGTAACAAAGGAAATATGATAACGACAAAGAAAACCGTAGAAATAGACCGTGATGGCACCGGGTATAAACTTACTGTGAAGAAGAATTTCGAATCTTATGCGCGGAAGCTGAAGGATATGGCAAAGGCTGGATTGGCGGAAGTGGCGGTGGCATCAGACCATTTGTGCCTTGCGGGATCCGAGATTTGAAAATGAAGGCATAAACAAACGCAGGCACAGAGAACTAGGAGGAGTTAAATGCCGACGGCTAAGAGCTTCCCACACCGCTTTCGGATCGTTTGCAGCTTATTTCCTGATTCAACCACACACAGCTAGCAATGTATCCCCCCGTTGGTGTCCCCACAGGCATGAACACCTTCTCGCATTTTATGCATGATTACACCGGATCAGTTACGCTTATATTGTGCACCGCCATTTTATTTCCATGCAGCTGGGCAGACTGAGGGCAGACGAAATAAAGGAAGCTACGAAAATGATGCTCGAAGCCCTTAAGGAAAATTACATTACTGATGTGGAAATAGAAATGAACATAGCGCTTGAATCCGGCTCCGTGAGCAGTGAGGCCGGATCGATAATAGAGCAGCAATTGAGTAGCTTGATTGCTGACAACAATGCGGCAGTCTTTGCTGCAAGGATGGATGGCATCCTGGCTGGCTACGCAATTGTTGTTATAGAAGGCGATGTAGCTGATTTCTGGGACCTCGTGGTTAAAAAAGAGTACAGGAAGATAGGCATCGGGAGATCCTTAATAGTGGAAGTGGAAAATTTTGCAAAGGGCCGAGGCTGCAGGGCAATCAAGCTTGACGTAAACATGAAAAACGATGTTGCAATAAAGCTGTACGAAGATCTCGGGTACAGGAAGCTATCTATTATGATGATGAAAGGGGACAGGATAAATGGCATACCATAGGATAGTCGCTGCAGGATACGTTTACGCTTTTGATACAGAAAAATTCAGCGGCACAAGGCATCCAGAGCTCAAATCTTACAGGACCGCAAAAGAGTGCCTGCCTTCCCAGGAGCTGTTTGCCTTCATGCATTCCATCCTGATAAACTTCGGGGAAGAGTACCTGAATATGGCAGAGCTAAACGGCTTTGAGGGCGTTCACAGGGCATATAACAGGGAACATGGGCTGGAAGGTGATGCATACGTTTTTATGAGGGACTTTAAGATTGGTCTGGCCTCGGTAGTGGTCCTGATAACGCTGCAGGAAAAGGAACTATCTGCTGAAAGCATAATAGGCCTTCAGGCAGGTGGCTCCTGGCAGATAGAAGGCATGGACATTGACGGCTACATAGCGGCTCTTATGGATAGCATTAAGAAAAGGGTAAAGTACAGTGAAAAATATGTAACAGTTTTCCTAAAGGAAAATGAGCGGGTTGATGATCGGGAGCTTTACGGACTCATAGAGCTTGACCCTGGCTACGAGGGCGCAAGCTTGGGGACCGTGCACAAGACAGTTTCAAAGGATGCTTCAATGATAGATGGAATAAGGCTTTTCTATTCAAGAGACAGCATGGTATTGTTCTTCTATGATGACCCGGTAAAAAGGTTCACTGAAATCACCAACCTAAAAATAACGGACTATGCGGCGCAAATAGAGGGTCGGTTTCAATCCTGCGGCCACGCCGGAAGCCCAGTCAGTCCAATCGTGCCGGTTTTCCTTGATTACCTTGTGGAAATCGAGCCTCTAAGGCTGCAGCACCTTATGCTTTCAGCATATGGTGTAAGGATGAAGGCTGGTGGTAAGAGCAAGGATGAGATGGCCAAGCTAAAGGAGGACGCAACGCTCATGCTAGACTTTTACCACGTTATCTCCGCTTCGATGTACAGGGGGGTAAAGGAGGCGATGAAAATTGGACAGGAAAACATGGGAATAAATGATTTGAAGATCATATTTGACGAGAAGATGAACCTGACGGCGGAGTCCATTGAAATGAAGCATCAGCTTGTTCTTGAAAAGTGGAACAGGCTTTTCACCTACACTTTGGCAGCTGTGGGCTTTGCTTCAGTCATGGCGGAGTTTCTGCTCGCCTACCTTAAACTGGAAGGACCAGCAGGAACAGCGCTTATCCTTGTCTCCAGCACTCTGCTTTTCATCTTTATTGTGTGGATCATTCTTTTCATGGTGCTGAAAAGGAAATGAAAGGTAGGATACAGGCACTTTCGGCGCTAAGCGCAGCGCTTTACGGCCTGTGGGGAGCCATCGCAGCAGTGTCCCTGAGGGCCGGCATGACCGCTGCATCAACGGGCCTTCTCATCTTCGCCTTTTCATCCATAATTAGCTGTGCAGTTTTGGGGGGGCGACTGACAGTGCCAAGAATGAAATGGGTTTTGGCCGGAATCCTTTTCGCCGCGGCAAATTACATTTTATTTAGCATAATGAGCTTTAGCTATCTTTCCTCAGCCTATGTGTTTGTGCCTTCGTCGGTGCTCATATTTTTTATAATTTCTGCCTGGAAATCAAGGCCCAGGGGCAGGGAAGCATTCAAATTTTCCCTCGCACTAATGTTCATAGTTGCGGGAATGGCGGTTTCACAGATAACCGGAACGGAGAAAATTAACATTGCTGACCTTGGACTGGGGCTCATGGTTGCCTTTCTGTACGGCATCTCATCCTATCTCACAGCATATGCATCAAAACCAAAGGCCGAAATGACACAGACGTTCTGGATAACGCTTTCAGAAATGGCAGTTTTTTTGCCCCTTTTTGCCATCACGGGAATCAGGCTCACATATCAGGGCATACTGCTTAGCGCGATTGCAGCCCTGTCAATAAGTGCAGGGCTCTACCTTGAACTCTTTTCCTACAACGCATTAACTGGAAATAGGTTTGCGCTGATGAACATGGTCAATGTGCTGACTAACCTTGATTCCATGTTTGTGGCTGTTGCGTCAATCCTGCTAGGAAGCTTCACCAGTTTTAGCATCTTCGGGCTCGTACTTGTATTCATAGGGGCCAGCTTCTTTTTAAAGTAGCTCAGGGAGTAGACGAATTGTTTGTTCTTTCATAAAATTAAATGCTTGCACAAGAAAAATCACGATATATGGAGAAGCTTGAGAAGGTTAAACAGTGTTGACAACGCAGGCGAACATAAGGGAAGACACAATGAAATCGCTGATCGCAATGGATGCGAAGTGCGAGCTTACTGCTAACGGTATAAATTATTGGCCCCGTTCAGTGACGGGTTAGATAATCAGCAACTTTGCTCGTTCACCATATTGTTATGATGACACAAGGAGGTGAACAAGCCAAAATTAGAGATAAATTTGGGAATCTAGACATCAAGTTTAACATTAAATAACCTTAATAAATGATATGATAGATTGGTTTTCTGTGGCGATAAAGCATGCCCTCCCCCAAATGCCGATTACCACTATATTATAGGGCTGCTCCGTACAGCACCGTGTTTGTAGGCGATCCTGAGGCCAGCGCCGGCACAGCTCAGCCTTACCTTACTGTAAAAGGCGAAGCTGGAAAATTCGTCGGCGTACGCATGTAGCTGCGGCCAAACGCCGTATCCATGTAAGGCAGCGTGGGGATCCTATCCGCGGAATGGCGTCTCACCCCGCTAGGGGGACAACCTTTTAAAGGCCGAGCTCCTATTGTTGTCATGGTACGGAAACTTGTCACAACTGTGATAATCATAGTTGTACTGATAGGCGCCGTCATAGTGGGATACCCTTATCTGCAGGCCTTACTGCAGCCTTCTACATCCACCAGTTCAACCCAGCCTCCCGTCGAATTCCATCCGATCCCGCTCAACTTTAACAACTCTCTTGCAAGCATCATAGGGAACTTTTCCGCTGTATCGTTCTCGATGAACTACACTGCCGGCCCGATCAACATAACCGATATGCACATAGCATACAGCGTTTCTAATCTTGCGGCCGGCAAGGTTTTGAACGTTACATACTCATCGCCGCAGGGCTCGGGCGAATTTCCCATCTATTTCCAGAACGGTGCCTTTGTCAACTTTAACTTTGCCAACGTAGGCAACTCCTCCTATAGGATAGCAACCGAGCTGTGGTTCATTATGGCGGCCGGGGTATTGCGTTCAATTGGCCTTAACAGCACCAACCTGCCCATAAATACAACCAAGTCAGAGTTCATAGGCCCCACCGCGATGGTCGTGACCACATATAGCGGAGCCATTGCCTCCTCGAATACCGCCTTCTCGATTGTCCAGTATTCAGTGGCCGTTCCCCTCATAAACACCACGGTTGTAGTGCCCGTTGGCCTCCAGCTGATGGGGGAGAGCAGCGGCCAGCCCATAAGCGTCTCATTCAGTGTGACGTCATTAACCTACACGGGGAGTGGCTGATAAAAGATGGGCGGCGGCAAAGAGAAGGAGGACCCGATAGTTAAGTACGGGAGGAGGAGGATGAATGCGAAGTTCTTTGGCATGGTTGTAGCCGGGCTTATAATTTTGGTAATCCTGGGCGTGTTCGCGTTTAACTTTATACATGGTATCCCATATAATTCCTCGGCCCTGCACCCCGGGGTGTATATAGTCGTGGAAAGGGCCCAGCTCATAAATTCCAGCAGCACATATTCCCTGTATACGACCGTTAAGAACGCAGGCACGATCCCCATAAGCTCAGTAAGCCTTTCCATTTCAGGGGCCACTGTGGGATCCCTTTCATCCATAGCGCCCGGCGCATCGGCCTCGGGCACCTTTCCCCTGAGAGGTATAAGCAGCGGAGGAGCGTATTTTATCGTATATACGGCAACTTCGACAAACGGGTCGGTGTATCAGGAAAACTACCCGTTGATAACCTGACACATATTTATCCATCAAAGGGCACCCAGTCGCCATATAAGGCCGCACGGGGCCTGTCGCTTGATGTGGTTCGCCATATGTAGAGCCCTTTTAGCCGGCTGGTTTTATTTACTGCTAAAAAAATGGTAAGAGAAGGGGTGTTTCCTTCCTCGTCATTGCCATATATCGCTGGCCTATCCCTTCCAGAAGCCCACTGCAAGCCCTATTATGAAGAAGATCGGCACGCCTACAAGCAGCTGGGGGGCGACCTTGCTTACATAGGCTATTATCGTGGGCGCCTTGCTCATCAGCAGGGCGGTGTTGATGCCGGGCAGGTTTATGCCTATGTAGCCGGCGATGACAAGCCCCACTATGGCAAGTATCACTGATGTTATCGCCTTCTTGATGGCAACCCCGAACAGGAGGCCATCTACAAGGGCCAGCACTATGGATATGATGGAATTCAGATTGGTGGGTATGGTCAGAACCAATTCGGTACCTATCATATGAGGCCTTATTTAAGCCGATATGATGGGCTGGTGCTCCAGCCTCCCTCAAGCCCATCAGGCCTGACCACGAGTTTGAACTACCAGCGCCTGAATGCCCCCAGTTCCTTCATCTTCCTGATCAATTCATAACTGCGCTCCATAACGGCGCCTGGGTCCTGCCCCTTGAGGTTGCACCTCATCGTATAGCCGCATAATCCAGGGAACCTCGGGTTGCCCTCAACGTTTGAGTTCGTCATAGCAGCTAGCAAATCACTATCCCAACAAATACATAAGCGTGTAAAACAACATATAAAAAAGGACCATCAGACATTCCGCTTGCTATTCATTATAAGGATGCCGCTGATCGATGACGGGATCATTGGAATGGCCAGAAGTAGGATGAATATAATAGCCAGGGGAAAGGAAATGTATGTGCTACCATATGCAACGACCGTGTGGATGATATCATACAGTACCAGAACTGGCAGCAGGCCTGTTATCAATACCACTAAGCCTCCCCTTTTCGTGTTTGATTTCTTGATTAAAATTAATAATCCAGCAAAAACTCCTATGCCAGCCATTAGCATGGGGGATGCATCGTAGAATGCGACGAGCAGAAAAGATAATCTAGAAAAACCCTCGGTGACTACGAGCGCGGATATTCCTACAAAAAGATCGAGGAGTACCGCAATGATGCCGAGCAAAATGGCTATCCTCAATCTTTTGCCGCCTCACCCTTTGAAGAAGAGAGCTGCTGCCCCAGGAAATACGCTATAAAGGCTATTAGCCAGAATAAAGCCATTAATAGGGAATAAATGGGGTTCTGATTTGATATAAATGCAAATTCCCGTCCCGATTCTCCTGCAATTGCAATTGATACAAAATCCAATATGGCAAACGCAATAGGCCCCCGTAGCCTTGAAAGCGCCGCCATAATGATTATGATCAATCCCACCGCAGCCAGCACGTATCCCATTGCGTAGTGAACCCCAATGTTGCTGGGCCCGTATGGCGGGGTCGCATAAATGCTTGCCATCATGCCCAGCACGAACTGCATGGAGAGCGGGGCAATCCCAATAATGAAGGAATATCTGGCTTTGTTTAGCCATCCTGGCATGGAGCTGTTATTTGTCCATTAAATATAAGCGCTGGATTTACTGATGTTTAGGAAACCAGTGGGCGGACCCCCGTCATGGGGGTTTTCTGAGCATTAAAATACGCACGATTATCAGGCTAAAATTTTTTACGATATAACCGGCGCCTAGCCCTGGCCTACTATATCGTTAACGCTTACAAACTTGCCGAAGCGCTGCAGTTTTTTGCCTATGATCGCCGTATCGTTGGGCTTGATGTTTGTAGCTTCAAGTTCTTCCGTAGCGTTAAATACGTCCTTCACCGCGCCATCCAGCACTATCTTTCCCTTGTTAACGACTATCGCCCGCCTGCAGAACCTGGCTACGAAGGTCATATCATGCGTTATCACTATTATGGTGTGACCGTTTTTGTTGAGCCCTGAAAGGAACTGAAGGATGACGTCGGCCTGTGGAAAGTCCTGCCCAGTCGTGGGCTCATCTATTATTATGACGTTGGGGCCCATGGCTAATATCGAAGCTATCGCAACCTTCTGCCGCCATCCCTTGCTCAATACAAATGGGTTTTCCTCCAGATATGTGGGTGGGATTCCGGTGATCTCCATGGATGTTTTGACCCTCTTTTCTATTTCCCCTGGATCAATTCCCAGATTTTTTGGGCCGTAGGAGATCTCCTGATTTATGGTCTGCTCAAATAGCTGGTGATCCGGATTCTGGAATATATAGCCCACATTCGAGGCTATTTTCCCTATCCTTTCGTGGGTGACGTCGACCCCATCTATTACCACCTTCCCTTCCGTCGGCTTGAGTATCCCTGCCATCAGCTTCGCTATGGTCGTCTTTCCAGATCCGTTCTGCCCTATTATGGCCAGAAATTCCCCCCTGTTTATGGATAAATTAACTTCTTCCAGAGCCTGAGTGCCATCGGGATATGTAAACTTGATGCCCTTTAATTCAATGATCTTCCTGGATACGTCTTCGTAGGATGGCCTTTCCTCCTGAGGAGGCAGGTCGCTCTCCTTTATCCTAGGTAAGGCCTTGTCCAATTTAGAAAGGAACTCCTCAAGGGAAAGGGAAATCGGAGGCTCCACGAGCTTCTTATCCATAAAGTATCTTTCAATGAGATTGAACTCTGGAGGATATATGCCATGGGAGATCAGCTCCCTTGGATTTTCGAAGAACTCCATGGGTGGCAGATCCCTCGTAATTACGCCGCCTTCAATTAGCAGGACGCGGTCAGCAAGCTTCATCAGCCTGTCGAACCTGTGCTCGGCTATTATCACGGTCATGTCATAGCCGCGCTTGATGTTGGATATCACATCGAGGACTTCGGCCTTACCGATTGGGTCTATCTGGCCTGTCGGTTCGTCCAGCACGAGTATGGGCGGCCTCATGGCTATCACGGAGGCTATGGCCACCCTCTGTTTCTGGCCCCCGCTAAGCTCGTATGGCGCCTTGCTTAGGAATTCAAGAGGTAGGTCCACCATCTGCATTGCCCAGTCGATCCTGTCGTGTATATCGCTCCTTGGGAGGCCGGCGTTCTCCATGGAGTACGCGATCTCCTCCTCCACGGTCATCGTAAGGAACTGGCTTTCCGGATCGGAAAAGACATAGCCTACCTTCCTGGAAAGCGCAGCGAAATCGGCCTCCTTCGTGTTGATTCCGTCGATGAGCACCTTCCCCTCCATAACCCCCCTCAGGGTGTTAGGGATTATTCCGTTCATGCACATCAGCAGCGACGTCTTCCCGGCGTCGTTGGGCCCGGCCAGCACTACGAACTCCCCCTTCTTGATGGAGATATTTATGTTGTTGAGCGTCTTGTTGGCCCTTTCCAGGTACTTCCAGCTGACGTTTTCGAACTTGATTATTTCATCCATCTTTATCATCCTATCATATTAGAAAGCTGGTAAGCGAACCCGTGATTTTGAACCAGCCAAAATAGTAGTCGCCCATAACTATCAGCACAAGTAAGGCTATCAGGATCGCTATGATAGCTACATCCAGGGCCTTGATTTTATATTCGCTCAGGATATAGTCGGTCCTGTTTGTCTTAACGGTCTTCCTGCCGAACATGACGAAGCCCCTGGCGTCCAGGGCAAGGGACACATCCTCAGCCCTTCTGAGCGCCACCGCAAATACGGGCACAACGTACATGCCGGACACCATTGAGAACAGGTCCAGCATGTTGGCGAACACCCTGTTAGACTCGCCTACAAGCTGCTTGATCAGCAGCAGCTTCACCTTTTGCTCCAAGGTCAGGGACCCCGGCCTGCCCCTCCTGTCAGCTTCATGGTAGACCCTTATGGTTGTCGCAGCTTCGTGTATGAGCGGCTCAAGCGACCTCATAGCCTCCTTTATCCTCCTGGCGAAACGCTGTTCGTAAGTCATCCAGTCCCTCTCCTTCTGCGGATGTGATTTGAGGTACTCGGCCCTGATGTAATCGTCTTTGTATGTCCTTCAGCTTTGACTGGATGTCGGCGCCGTGCAGCTCAACCATGCCTTACTATAAAAAGCGAAGCTAAAAAATTCGTCCGTCCATACATGTAGCGACGGCCAAACGCCGTACCCATGTACGGCGGCATGTGGATCCTATCCGCGGAATAGCGTCCCACACCCTAAAAACCCATTTGTTATGCGAGCTAGCCAGTTGGCTAATTCTATTTGATTTTATGATTTCAAGATATACCTATGAATATTAGTTTGACCGTCCTTGACAGGTAGGTACTGGGTTAAATATAATAAATAAGGAAATAGGAAGCTGGAAAATAAAATAGTTGCGGTATTTGTCAGCACCGACCTCCTGGTTGACCATGATAAACAGTTGGAACGCATGAACGATGGTAAGAACGGCAGGCCCTATAGTTACTCAAATGCGCTGATGCTCATAACGCTTGCTGTCAGGGAATACTTTGGCCTGCCCTACAGGCAGACTGAAGGGTTTGCTAAGATGCTTGGCGGAATATGAGGAGCAAGGATACCGTTATATACCCAGATCTGTAGGAGGCAGAAGGAGCTCAATGTGCCCCTTGGTGTGAAATATGACAAGCCGGTTGATATAGCAATTGATTCAACCGGAATTAAGGCGTTCAACAGGGGCGAATAGATCAGGCAGAAGTGGGTTGTCAGGAGGGGGTGTATAAAGCTGCATATAACCTGCGACATAGACAACCACCTGATAACCAGCGTGGAGGTGACGGACGAGCATGATTCCGATGGAAAGGAGTTCGGTGGGTTGGGCTAAAAGGATGTCGTTTGAAGGATAGGCAGGGTGTTCGGCGATTCCGTATACGATTCCAGGGCTAATTTCTATACCGCTGTAAATGCAGGTGCCGAGCCGGTGATCAAGCCGAAGATGAACTCCACCGGAAGGTCAAGAGGATCCTATACCAGAGCACAGACAGTAAGGGAGTTCCTGTCAGACCCGAAGGCGTGGAAGAAGAAACACATGTATGGACAGAGGTGACAAGTGGATACCGTATTTTCCTCATTGAAGAGGATGCTAGGGAAACACTTCACATCAATACTGAGCTCAGGGATATTCAACGAAATCGTGTCCAAAGTGTTCGTGTACAACGTCGTGAAGGCCAACAGAAATGGATGCAGGTTATAGAACAAATACATCTATATGGTCTCTAGAGGACCCCCTTTGATCCAAATATCAAGAATAAGATCATAAATTATGCAACAAAGGAATTATTTATAAATGATTATAAACAACTAGTGATATGCAAAACTTTGCAAAATATAGTGCAAAAGATACTATAACAGAATTAAAAAATAGACATGCTGTAAATCGAAATATGGCATTACAACTTTTAAGCAGTGATATCAAATGGCTATTGTCAACGGCATCACAATTAAGAGATCTTGGCCATGGTAGGACAATTACATATTCAAGGAAGGTATTTCTAGCCATAACAAACCTCTGCAGTGATAGGTGTGCCTATTGTGGTTATAGAAAGGAACCTGAGGAAGGTGGAGGGTATATAGGTGAAGAGGAAGTAATCAAGCTAATTCAGGCTGGCAGGTCGCTTGGTTGCACAGAAGCGCTGATAATGGCCGGTGAAAGGCCAGAAAGCAAATATGCACAAGCAAGGGCATTTTTGAGAAAAAAAGGGGTTAACTCTACCGTAGACTATGCTTACCATATTGCAGAGCTTACGCTGAATTACGGCCTTATACCACACATAAATGTGGGTGTGTTATCGGCAAATGAAATGAAAAAACTTAAGGAGGTTTCAGCGAGCATAGGCCTGATGCTTGAATCCACATCACTAAAGCTTCTTGAGCCGGGTGGTGTTCATCGCTTCTCACCGAGCAAGAATCCGAGGCTGAGGACCAGAATG
This sequence comes from Nitrososphaerota archaeon, assembly GCA_029786595.1. Lineage (GTDB taxonomy): Archaea > Thermoproteota > Nitrososphaeria > Conexivisphaerales > UBA164 > JAJZYL01. The sequence goes on from JAFLXO010000005.1 coordinate 26,217, forward strand.
ATGGAAATTGCTGGAAAATTACGAATACCGTTCACAACAGGCATAATTTTGGGCATAGGAGAGAGGCCGAAGGACATAATTGATTCTATTTTTGTTATAAAAAGGCTCAATGAAAAGTTCGGGCATGTTCAGGAAGTAATTATTCAGCCATTTAGGCCTGAAAAAGGTACCCCCATGGAAAAAACCCAAGGCCCATCACCGGAGATGGTTCAGAGGGTTATAGCTGTTGCCAGAATTGTACTTGGGCCAAATATGAACATTCAGTCCCCACCGAACTTGGTTCCTGATTGTAAAAGCATTGTTGATGCAGGGGCCAATGATCTGGGCGGCATTTCACCTCTCACTAAAGATTATGTTAATCAGGATTATCCATGGCCTGGCATTGAAGCCTTATGCAAAGAATGCCATCGTAGTGGCTTTATCCTGAAAAATCGGCTCCCCATTTATCCGGAGTTTGCAAGTAGGGAAGGTTTCATGAGTGGGCGAATTACGGCTTTACTTAACAGGAGGGCGAACTGAATGAAAATTGGCCTGTTTGAGGATGAAGAGCGCGCTAGGGCTGTCGAAAAAGCACTTGCTGGACAGGACCTTAACGGTTTGGAGGTGGAAACGCTGCTGAAATCACGTGGCCATGACCTGTTTCTGCTCGGCCTCGCAGCAGACCATCTGAGGAAAATCACGGTTGGTGACACGGTAACGTACGTGGTTAACAGGAACATAAATTACACGAACGTATGTATACTGAACTGCGAATTTTGCGCTTTCAGCAGAAATTACAGGAGCCCCGAAGGGTTCTTCATACCTGTCGATGAAATTGTCAGGATGGCAGAAGAGGTTTGGAAGCTCGGCGCAACTGAAGTATGCATCCAGGGCGGTCTCCCCCCAAAAATGGATTGGGGGTTTTATCCCCGGGTCCTCAGGGCCATAAAGTCAAGGGTCCCGGAAATGCACCTGCATGCCTTCTCACCCGAAGAGATATGGTACGGCTCAAAGCTTTCCGGGATGAAGTACAGGGACTTTATCAGGATGCTGAAGGAAGCAGGGCTTGACAGTGTGCCGGGCACATCCGCGGAAATTCTTGACGATTCTGTGAGGCGGGAAATATCCCCTGGCAGGCTGAGCGCCGATGAGTGGACCAGCATAATGCGGGAGGTTCACAGTCTGGGCATACCATCTACAGCCACGATAATGTACGGGCATGTGGAAAGTGAAGCGCAGAGGGCCGGGCACATTGTAAAGCTCAGGGAGCTGGAAAAGGAAAGCCCCGGGTTCACGGAGTTTGTGCCCCTGAGCTTCATACCCTACAGAACGCGGCTGCTAAAAAGGGTCAACGGGCCCCCGAGTGCCGCTGAAGTGATTGCGCTGTATGCGACATCGAGGCTGGTGCTTAATAAGTACATAAGGAACATACAGGTCTCATGGGTAAAGGAGGGCCCAAGGTTCGCTCAGATGCTGCTGAACTTTGGCGCAAACGATTTTGGCGGCACCCTGATAAACGAAAGCATTTCCTCGGAAGCGGGTGCGGGGCACGGGCAGTTTTTGTCGCCGGCCGAAATAAGGAGGCTCATTGTTGAGGCTGGAAGGAGGCCCGCGCAGCGGGATACAGTGTACAGGATAATCAAGGAGTTTGATGGCGTTTATGATGCGAGCCCGGTACCCCTTGAATCGATAAACTACGATGACTCCAGGTTTGGCAATTATAGCACAACGGTCAGGAAATGGCGGTACAAGTGAAGGTCATAATCACTGAGCTTATGGATTATGAAGGCTGGATATCCCGCCTCGGAAATGACAGGGAGTGGAAGGTTCAGGCGGTGCAGCACAGGCTTTATTCAGAACTGCAGGAAGCAGTGGCAGGAGAGGGGGGTTTCCTTGTACCAGCTACCTTCCATCATATGCTGATCATAGCCAACGGCATTGAAGAGGATGGCTACAGAAGGATATTTGACACGATGAATGTGGTTTCACCCGTACCATACAGGGCCTCAAGCGGGTCAGGCAGCACCCCTGTAGGTGCTATAAGGGAAGCGTTTGGGGGCATTGGCACGCTTGCCCCGCGTGAAACCCGTTTCGGGGTGCCGGATTTCAGCAACATTGTTGCGGCGCACTTCGATGTAAACTCGTACCTGAAAAAACTTGAAGCTGGAACCCTTGTTGAGGGAATATCTGAAGTGGATAAGCTTGCAGGTTCAGTTAACATTCTGTCCAAAGAACTCGGGGGCATATCTGTATACCTAGGCGGGGACAACGTTATAATGTTTGCCGGTGAAGATTCGCTTGGCAAGTTGCAGAGCATTAAACTGTATGGGTCGAAGGTGGGAATCGGGGTTGCCGGCAATGCCAGGAGTTGCATGAGGCTGGCCGCAGAAGCGCTGCATTTTCTGAGAAGGAACAGGGGGCAGGTTGTGAAGGTCATTTATGATAAGCCTTGACCTGGCCGGCGCTTTTACGGGGAAGGACCTGGAGTTTGAAGAAAACGTTACAATAGAAGTCAACGACGGCATAATAACGGACGTTTATAAGAGGAGGAACAGGGGGCTGGACCTGATAGCAATGCCATCCCCGGTCAACTCCCACATGCATACAGGAGACTACGCATTTCCCGAGGCGGGAAACTGGCTTGGGATTGAGGAACTGGTTGCACCCCCGAACGGCCTCAAGCATATGCTCCTTAAAGATACTGGAACTGAAACAGTAAGGAAGGCTAGGGTGGAGGCACTCGAGTTGAGCTGGGCTTCAGGGGTTGCTGCGGTGGCTGACTTCGTGGAGGGAAACCCTGATGAAGCCAGGGTGCCTGCGGTGCCAAGGCACATAATTCTCGGGAGGCCGGGAAAATGGTCCGGGCGAATGGATGGCCTGGGCCTGCCAGACGTCATATCCTATAATACGGATGCGCTGAGGGAAATTTCCGCCGAATTCAGGGATGTGCCAGTTCTGGTCCATGTATCGGAAACCAGGCGGCTGCATGAAATGAATGATTTTAAAATTGCAATGGATGCGCTGGCCCCGACGGCGATAGTGCACGGCACGCACCTGACTAGGGAGGAGATCAGGGAACTGGCAGGAAGAGGGGTAGGCGCTGTGCTGTGCCCTAGGTCCAACGCCTGGTTTTCGGTGGGAAATCCGGATATAGCAGGCATGCTGGACGAAAACGTGCTGCTGGCTCTGGGAACCGATAATGCCGGATGGATAAAGCCTGACATGTGGAGAGAAATTGAGGCAGCCGCGCTGCTGCTCAGGTCTCAAAAACCCTCATTTAATGACCCTGTGGAAATAATAAAGATGGCAACGCTAAATCCGCTTAAAATTTTCGGGCTTGAAGATACATCCATAAGTAAGGGAAACAGGGCGTCATTTATACTTATTAATTCCGGGCCCCTAGCTATTGAGAGGTCAAGGGATGTGGCATGGTCAGTTATAAAGAGGGCTGGGCCCGAGTCGGTATCTAAAATTGTGGTGGGATAGCAATGAACGTGCCCTATATAACCATATTTTCAACCATGACGGTTGATGGACGGATAGCAAGCTATGTTGGATACTCAAAACTGAGCTGTAAATATGACCTGTTGAGGCTTCACCGGTTAAGGGCGGAAAGCGACGCTGTGATGGTCGGTGCAGCCACGGTAATAGCAGACAATCCGTCTCTGAGGCTGAAGTATTTTAATGGCAAGGACCCTGACCGCATAATTGTTGACGGCCTGCTAAGGTCGTCTGTAAATTCCAGGGTCTACACGGAAAACCCTCAGAAGACCGTGATAATGACTACAGGTTTGGCTCCAGAAGCTGCAATCGGCGCCCTGATGGCAAGAGGGGTCAGGGTGGTTGTTGCGGGCACGGGCCCGCAAATTGACATGAAGGTTCTGGCCGGCAGGCTGTGGGAAATGGGCTACAGGAAGGTTATGGTTGAAGGCGGCGGCAGGCTTAATTGGTCGCTGATAAGTTCTGGCATGGTTGATGAAGTCAGGATAACAGTTTCACCTTACATATTCGGGGCGGGAAGGAGCATTTTTGACGGCGAAGGTTTCAGGACTACCCTGGACGGACCTGTGCTAAAACTGAAGAGTTCGCAGATATGCGAATGCGGAAATGAAATACATGCCATATATTCTGTGGACCACTAAATTTTGCCAAAGTTTAGCTAACTATAGTATGAACGATGAGTTAATTTGTACAAAAGGATTAACGAAATGAGGCTTGCCCTTGCCGTAAATTTTCACAAATTCCCTTATTTTTTCGATATCTTCTTCAGAAAGCCAAGGATATTTTACAGTCCTGTAAATGGTTTCCGGTAAGGCCGAGGCTATTTTTACAGATTCTACAAGCGAGTCAGCGTTGAACCTTGTCCTCACCACATATTCGTATTTTTCTCTTTCAAAAGGCGGGGCTTTGATGTCTATTGCGAAACCGTCCACCTTGTCTGAAAGTGATCTTAGCCCTTCCGGCATAGACCCATTTGTGTCAACTCTCATTAACAGGTCTGGCCGTTTTTGCCTGATTAGTTCAACAAGATTGATAAGTTTTTGCCTGTGTAGTGTAGGTTCACCACCGGTCACAACTACCATATCTATTATAAAATTGTTTTCCAATTCCCATATCAATCTTTCAACCGGTAGTTCTTGAAAAGTGCCTTGGGCGATCTCCCAGTTATGACATTCCCTGCACCTGTAATTGCAGTAAGGCAAGTATATATTTAGTGTCATGTATCCGGGATGATCTATACCAGAAGCCAGTGTACCAGCCACAGGTGGCAAGTCATTCATTTAGAAGTCACCGGATGCGAATGTATCAACATCGCTCTCCGTTAGTATGCCACGTGTAACCCAGTCACCCCTTCTTGTATCTTGCCAAACGTTTTCTTCACCTTCGTACAAACCAAGGGTTGAGTCCTTCACCTTAATCCTCTTTGCTATGGGCCTGAAATATCCAATCACCCTTGAATATATTACAGTATTTTGACTTTTACATGATGGACAGGTCAGGTATTCCCCAACAAACTTGCGCTTGCAGTCGTTGCAAACGGTGAGTGTGGGCGTAAGGGTTGCATACTTGACGGGGTAGTTAAAAAACATGGATCTGATGAGCCTTTTTTTAGATTCAGCTGGCAATTTCTCACCCAGAAACAGGTGTAACACTGAACCGCCGGTCGCATAATTCTGCGTTATGGCTGATGTATAAACTAGCTTTGATATGCTCTTGCAGCTGAACGGTGGCTGGAATCCTGATGTAAGTAAGGGCCTTTCTTCAGAGATTGAGACGAAAATTTTCCTTTTTTTAAAAGATTCAGACCTGCTGGTATAAATTTCCCTGTAAAGTTTGAAATTATTACAGCTTTCATTTGTAAGGCACCTTGCAAATTCAAGATCTTTTCTTGCTAGGTAACCTGCTGCTGTTTCCATCGGAGCATACTCAAAGTTCCATGCAATACCGTCTTTTCTCTGAAATTCTTTTATTTTTTCGAGCATATGACCTGCAACAATCTTGGCTAAATGCAACCCTTCTTCGCTCAAAATTCCATCATTTATCCCAAAACTGATGAGACCTTCGTGACCTCCCCCCAGCGAAATCGTATTAAAATAAGTGTTAAGTGACCTGTCAACATAATAAAAGAAGGTAGGATAAAGATCCTCGTGTTCCAGAATAAACTTCCTCTTTTTGTTCAGCACTGTTCTTGCCTTTTCAAGAAGAATGTCCAGATGGTTCAGCAGTCCATCAAGATCACCACTATACAGGTAACCCAATCTGTTAAAGTTAATGGTAATCACGCCTATAGAGCCGACACCGGACACATTTCCAAATATCGAGCCCGTGTGAGATACTTTAGTTAGCTCCTCGAGGTCTACTTGAAATCTGCAGCAAAACGACCTCTGTAGCTTGGGATTTCTGATCTCAAGGTTTTCTACCTTAGCGCGCCATTTTTCATCTTTGAACGGCTCGCTTACATAATTTTCTACGTATATCCCACCGAAATTGTCCATGAGGTCCAGCAGGACATTAAATACCTCTGAATCCCAATCAAAGTCATCTGCAATGTAAACTGTAATGAGAGGGAAAGTCCACGGTTTGCCTTCAGCATCGCCCTGACTCATAACCTCAAAGAATGCCTGATTAACCTCATCATATATTTCTTTGGGAATTTCGCCAAAGGTAACAGTGCTGAAACTGTATTTGTTTCCTATGGTCACTGGTTCTTCAGTAAGGGCCGGTGCTGGACCGCCCAATGTAACTGTAACGTTGGTAAATGGGGAATTGCCACTCCTAAAATCCAGGTTCACATTATAAACAAAGGACTGAAATGCGTTCTTTATGTCGCTGTAGGTTAATTCTCTTTTTTGCCTCTCATACCATACATATGCAGCAGCTGCCGTTGTAAGATCGTTTAATGCTACTGCTCCAGAAATCTCCTGACTTACCTTTAGTATAAAATTAGCACTCTGATCCAGAAACGTTTTGAGGTGCTTTGGGGGGTTCGATTTTATTGAAAAACCATTAAGCGACTGAAGGCCGTGCTTCATTATATCTAATGCTGAAAAACCCGCACAGTAAGGGCTAAGCATGCTCATCTGGTGGTGATACCACCATCCTTCATCGTGAAGAAGCCTTTCATCTTCAGACAGCATCTTATCCAGATAATATTCTTTTTGAATGAAGGCTGATATAATTCCAGACATTGCAGGCAAACTGTATATTAAATTTGCATTATGCCTGCTTAGTTCATCTTTAGTTAAATAATTTTCGATCAAGGAAAAAATCCTTTCTTCAGATGATAGTGAATTCGTATGCATGTTGGATGGATTATCCATCCAACTAAAAAAACATTTTGGTTCCGTTTTAGTGACTGGTTAGAATAAAAAGCAAGCTTGCTCACCGTAGTATTATGTCCGACAAGGAAATGAACAAGCCAAAATTGGATACAAATTGGGATGATATAGACCTCGGCCTAGGTTTACCAATACCTCCTTTGTTGCACAAATTTGACAAGGTTGCATAATTATGACGGCCAGAATACAACAGGAAGCTGGTTAATGAGGTAGTTGACGTGTTTGTCAGCACAGACCTGACCGGGAGAAGCAGGTGAACAAGGATAAGAGGGGCAAACCGTACAGCTATCCTGATGCGCTGATACTTGCTGTTAGGGAATGGCCTGCCGGCAGACGGAGGGATTTGCTAAGATTCTCGGGGAGCAAGGATACCGTCATATGCAGGAAGCAGAAGGAGCCCAAGTACTTCTTGATGCGAAATAAACTGGTTGATATAGCAATAGATTCCACAGGCATTAAGGCATTCAATAGAGGGATCAGGCAGAAGCGTGACAGGAGGGGTGGGTAAAGCTGCGACAAAGCCAACTAGCAGTGTTCAAGTAACTGACGGGAAGGAGTTCGGCAAGCTTGCTGCAAAGAACACGGCGGGAAAGATAAGCAGGGTTTTGGCGATTCAGCATATGATTCAAGGGCTATCTTCAATTACGCCGTAGGCGCTGAGCCTGTTATCAAACCAAGGATGAACTCCACAGGCAAGGGATCCTATATAAGGGCAGTGAGGGAGTTCCTGTCAGACCCGCAGGCATGGAAGAAGAAGCACAGGTAGGGTGGCAGGTAGAGACGGTGTTTTCCTCATTGAAGAGGATGGTAGGGGGAACACTTCACATCAATACTGAGCTCAGGGATATTCAATGAAATCATGTGTTCACGTACAATATGGCTAACAGAAATGGGGACAGACTATAGGGGACAGACACTAAAGATCATTAGGGGACCCTTTTGATGCAAATATAAAGAGTAAGATCATAAATTATGCAACAAAGGATTGCGAACAAAACCTTTGATAACAATTTAATTATTTTATATTCTGATAAAAATCGCTGGGTTTAATATGACATATAACATGGCCAAACCGGCAATTGATGACATCACTGCGAATGCCCAGTCATTTTTAGCTAGCTGAAAACGGTAAAGCAGTGTTGGCCTATCAGACATACCGTATCCTCTTACAGTCATTGCATCAGCCAGTTCCTCGCTCCTTCTTATTGTCATCACCGTGAGGGGCATCAGCAAGGGCACCAGAGCCCTTACCTGCTTCACAGGGTTTTTGAAAGTAAATTCGATACCGTGCGACATCCGGGAATGAATTATCTCCTGCAGGTCAATCAATATTACAGGTATGAATTTAACCGCTGCGGCAAACACGAAGGTCATATCGCGGGGCATACGCGCAAACCTCCCCATGGCTTCCAGCTCCTCGAGCAATATGACGGCGCTGATCAACGATATTGACGCCATCATATTAATAAATTTCAACATGGAGACTAAGGCCAATCCCCACCCATCTGCAAGAAACACCAGCAGGAACAGCAGAATTGAAAATATGAATGCCGACCGCAGGATTATTATCTCCCTGTGTATTGAGTTTGCAATTGCTGCAAATGCCATCACTGATGCCAGTATAATCAGTGCGGCAAACACGTTATTTGCAATTAATGAAGCGAATACTGCAATAACCGGGAAAATCGGCCTTACGAAAGGATTCCTTCGATGAACAACGCTGTTAATTGGCCTCTGTATGAACGCCTCATAAAAACCACTCATTATAAAACTCATTCTTCATCGTCTCCTGCAGGTGCCCAATCAGCATCATTGATGAATTCTCTCGTCTCTTCAACACGAGCCGCTACAACATGTATAATCCTCGGGTGTATAAATCGCTTGACGAATTCTGTATCATGGGTTGCTACTATAATCGTCTTTCCGGAGTCAACCAGGAATGACAGTAGGCGCGCCATACCAGCTTTATTCATAGGATCCTGCCCCACGGTGGGTTCATCAAGCGCAAGAACCGGCGGATCCCAGGCCAGAGACGATGCTATGCATACCCTTTTCTTTTCACCCCAGCTTAAGGTGATCGGCGATCTGTCCAGGAGGTGTTCAATGTTAAGCGCCTTGGCCACGGCTATCGCCCTCAACTTGGGGTTTTCGACGCCGAAGTTTTTTGCTCCTGTCTCTATTTCATAAATTACCTTTTCAGTAAAAAGCTGGTGGTCCGGGTTCTGCATGACCAGACCGACATTTCTTGAAAGTTCAGTAACTCTTGCCTTCCTTGTGTCAACACCACATACCAGAACCCTTCCATCGCTTGGCCTGTACACTCCGTTGAGCAGGCGCAGCAACGTTGATTTTCCACTTCCGTTTGGCCCAACCAGGAAAGTCAATTCCCCAGGCATTATCTCAAAGCTCGCGTCTTTAACTGCATAATTGCCGTTTGGATGCCTGTAATATGCATGGTCAAACCTTACTCCCGCTTCACAGCTGCTTTCTGGCATTAAACGATCAAGCCGCACATCCAATTCCTGGGATGTCTGAAAATGGCTTAAGGCTCCATCAACGTTGCCATAATAGGACGCTCTGCCATTCTCCAGTATGAGCGCCCTATCAGCGATTTTCCCAAGGAGTTCGACCCTGTGCTCCACTATTATGCTGAATACCCCGAACTGAACGCTGAGCTCCCTTATGATTCTGAGTATCTTCCTTGCGGCCCACGGGTCCAGGAAGCCCGTTGGCTCATCCACTATAAGTATCTTCGGCCTAAGCACAATAGCGCCGGCTAGCGCTACCCTCTGCTTCTGTCCATCGCTGAGCTCAAGGGTCGGCCTCCATTTAAGGTCAGAAATTTTCATGGCTGAAAGTGCCCAGTCAACCCTCCTTACCATTTCCTCAAACTCAAAACCGAAGTTCTGCATAGAAAATGCCACGTCTTCGCGCACAACTGTAGAAACTATTTGGTTATCAGGATTTTGCGAAACGTAGCCCACAGATCTAACTACTTCATCCATTGGCATTTCAGCTACTGCCCTGCCCCCTACAGCAATGCTGCCCTTCCATTCTCCGCCGTAAACATGCGGTATCAACCCCACTATAGCTTTCATAAGGGTTGATTTGCCGCATCCGCTCGGACCCGCAATTAGTAGCATTTCCCCCTTATTGCCTTCAAGATTTACACTATTCAGAATCCATTCTTCAGCATCAGGATATCTGTACCAGAAATCCTTCACGTTTAGAACGCTATCGATCATCGTGTACCGGATGCGCCAGTGAAATTAAACCCAACTGACGAAGCGTATTTTTAAATGCTTCTAGTCCTATCGGTCCTTTTTGCGGCATCAATGAGCGCGGGCATCATGACGTTCCCACCCCCTGCCAGCAACGTAACTGGCAAAAGGCTTTCGCCTCCCCCGAATGGAAGGCCAATGTCAGCGCTAGGAAATAAGAAGCGGGTTATCGATAAAGCTTTCAGGGAATCCCATACAGATGCAGGGGACCTTCCTTCCCAGGGGGTGCCCTTTATAGGGGTGAACGTTGAAATCGATAAGCTGGTCAGGTTCCTGAACTGTCTGTGAAAATGAATTGATTCAATGAGATCCCGGTAGTCACCCAGGCCATTCATTATTATTGACTTGAACTCCAGCCCTTCCTCATTTACAGTTTTCATGAAATCAATTCTCCTCTCCAGGCTGTCTCCTGGTTTCGCTTCACTGAAAGCAACCCTGTTGATCGTTTCAAGTGAGCAAACTATGCGAAATACCCCTTTCGACTTTAGCCACTTCATGATATCCCTGGACAGAGATGGGCCCACTGATATTTCAAGCGGAAGATCCGTAACTTCCCTTACAGCCATTACGGCTTTTCTTACAAGGTTGTCAAAACCCAAGAGGTTTGTGCCACCAACAAGGTGAATAAATTTGACATTCATTTTTTTTATTGCCTCAGCATACTCCTGCAGTTTTTCTACTGATAATAACTCCCTTTCCTGATTTATTTTAGGGTCGGTGCTGGAAGCAGAACAATACCTGCATAACGGGTTTAATACGCAGGGAGCTATCATGCCCAGATGAGCGGCAACAACCAGGTCTTTGCCCAGAGTTTTATTCCTCAATTCAGAAGCAGCTGAAAACAGGGACAGCCAACGCTCCGGCGAATTGGTCAGAAGGTATAGATTCACGGAATCCTCCAAGCTGGCCTTCCCCATCAAATGTTTGTCAAGCGCTTCTTCAAAGTTCATTTACTCATACCCCCTCCGAACCACCTTCCATAAGCCTGTATGGCTGCGTATGCCCCAATAGTTCCCAGCACAAATGGCACAGGACCGTTGAACGCTATGTAAGTGTACAGAAGCGCCAGCGTGGCTACATTGTGGAGCACTGCAACTGGCAGAAAAATGAAAAGCCCCACAGTTACACCTATCCCTCTGCCAAGCATCAAAAAGCCTCCTGCCAGTGACAGGCAAAGAGCTCCACACCTCCCCTTTAATCCGTGTCCAACTATAACAACCGCTTCAGCGCCAATTGTGGCGCCAATCCACTCAAAGATCACTGGCGGAAATCCTGACATGAATAGCATTAGAATGCCGGTCACGAGAGTTGTGATCCCTATTGCCCCAATTTTTTGCACTCGCAGGTATGTTATAGCAGCCATAAAAGCGACCGGGAAGGCGACTATTGGCCTTTCGGCGCCAGGAATAAAAGTGATTCTGCCGGCAAAGTACTGGAGCACAAATTGCATGGCGGAAAATACAGCAATAACCGAAAGGTCGCGTGCTGAAAAATAACGTTTTTTATAACTTTGCATGCTTGATCGGCAATGATTAAGCTAGGCCTTTATTTAACATTAATGTTTATTATTAGTAGAAACTAAACATATATGTTTAATAAATATAACATAAATTATCATCACATTAGTTCAACCCTTAATGGATCATAGAAGCACATGATGAAGGAGCAAGTGTAGAATACAATGGATTATCTTGAAAAGTACCACCAGAGAAGAAATCCAGAGGCGGGCTTTGCTGCTGACAAGAAGATGCTGGGATGGGGTGTAGCGCAGAGGAGGGAGGACAGGATCTACAGTGCGCTGTTCTGCGTCGGGCTCTGGCACAACCTATTCAACATGGGTCGCTAGGGAATAATAGCGTCCCACAGCCGCCACCGGCAACAAATAGAAAAGCGAATAGAGGCGATGTACTCATATTACCTCCATTGTAAACATTGTTGCCCATCCAGTAGATGGGAATGTGCCGAGATGGGAGTGTGTTATTATATCACCCCCTTCTCCGCATACCTTCGGAACGCTTCGGCGTTCCTTGCCGAGAAGAAGGACCTGAACTCCATCGCTTCGTACGCCCGGACCATTTCGGCCTCCGGCTCGTCGGGCGGGAACGGCGGCGCGTACTTGGGATAGATCCTAACCAACTCCTGCGCCGGGTAGTTGAGTTCCTCTTGAAATGTAACTATAGCTGGGGGCCTGTACCGGTGCAGGCCGTGGGAATTGTGATACCTTATATAAAGGGCGGAGGAACTTATAAATCTCGATCGGTGTGTCTACTCACTCTTTCCTGCCTTCCACCCTCCCCCTAGCCCATGTGACCCTGAACCCCTTGCAAGTATGCACCTTGCCCTTCCGGAACCAGCCAAGGCTGTTCGCTAATGCAGCCGTCCGGCCCACCACTATCACACATGGAGGCTTGAGCGCCAGGCTACGCCTATCGCTTGTGGCTTCGCCTAATGTGAAGAGCGTGATGCGCTGTCGTTCGGTCGTCGCCCATTGAATCGCAGCTACAGGTGTATCCCGGCTCAGGCCACCGCGGATGAGTTCCATACAGCTCCGGCCCAAGGTGGATGCACCCATCAGGATGACGAGGGTGTCGACATTTGAGGCAATCTCTGAGAGCTTAACCCGCGGCGCCCTCTTTGATGAAGCTTCACGGGTCGTCGTGATGGCTACGGAGGAAGATATGTCTCTGTGTGTAAGCGGTATGCCGGCATAAAGTGGCGCAGCAATAGCTGAGGAAATTCCTGGCACGACCTCGAAGTCAATCCCTTTCCTCTTCAACGCCTCTGCTTCTTCTCCACCCCGGGAGAAGATGAAAGGGTCGCCGCCTTTAAGGCGAAGGACATTCTGTGCTCGCCTTGCTTCCCCAATCAGTATGTCATTTATCTCCGATTGCTGGAGCTTGCGCTTCCTAGGTGGCGACTTGCCCACGCATCGCCTCCTAGCATGTTTAGGTAGTAGCTGCAGCACTTCGGCACTGACAAGGCGGTCATACAGCACTACATCCGCCTTCTTTATGACCTCCAGCGCCCTCAGGGTAAGCAGCTTTGGGTCCCCTGGTCCAGCACCCACGATATAGACCTTACCCTTCACCTGTGTTCACCTCCGCCGGCTGTTTATACTGAACGACATCTCCTATTAGCTTGTTTGCGTACAGAACTGCTTCATTAAACGCATTACATTTTAGCAAGTGGGAGATCCTCTTGCTACGGATGATCCTGTAGATGAGCTTTCTGCGTTCAGCCGGGTTCGGAACATGTGCTTTTATCGCCTCCTTGATTAGCCCTTGCAGCTGCACCTGCAGGACATCCTCGGAGGTTATGTCCTTTGCTAGACGCTCCTTTATTAGCTTGGCCATAGCAGGGCTCAGTCCGCCCGTGGCCACTGCTATCTTGATGTCGCCGACGACCGCGACGGCCGGCATCGTGAAGTCGCCCATCGCTGCGGCGTCAAGCACGTTCACGAGCTGGCCCTCCGCGTGTGCGAGCTTCACTAGCTGGACGTTGAACTCGCGGTCACGGATGGTCGATATCACGAAGGCGGGCTTAATGGCTTTGATAATTCGAAGGCATTCCCGGTGTCCGGCCTTGACTAGGCGGACCTTATGTGGACCCAAGTTCGTCAGGCTAGGGATAAAACGTTCCGCAATGACGGAAACCCTTGCTCCCTGCTCTACGAGTGACTTCACCCTGAGCTCCGACTCCTCTCCCCCTCCTAACACGACCACCATCCCTGCCTCGGTGTTCAGATCGACAAGCATCTTATTCAACTCCTGCAAACGTCACACTGGTGGTCAATATTGTTTCTTCCCGCGTCCGAATAATAGCAGAAGATATATTGCAGGCTACTAGAGATGGAGTGAAGCGTGGAGATGACTTGTCAGTATCGCCACGGCCGGCACCCCCGTGTCGGTGGGCAAAGAGAGCCAGAACCCTTAAATGGAGGGCAGCTGAAATCATAGCTTCTCGATCGTCACCTTCCATATATGCGGACTTATTTCTTCGATGGAAATCTGCCTCAGGCCATCCCTCTTCGCTATGCCTTGTATTGTGGTAAGGGAGGGCGGGCTGTCAAGAACCACCTCCAACACGTCTCGCGATGATAATTCCTTTAATTTCTTCATCGTCAACAGTTGAGGGTAAGGACATGAATACCCCTTCAAATCGAGGGTGTGTTTTCTCCTGGGTTGCCATCGTTCAGCCATCTCCTATATCTTCGCCCCCAAGTTTATATTCCTTCGATAGAATTCCCTAAATGTCTCCCCATCCGACTTGTCTCGGAGGAACTTTGATACAAGTTCCTCCACAGCTGTGCTGACCTTATCCGCCTCGATACCTCTTATGATGGGCCTCGCAAAGGAGGAGTTGGCGCCCAGTCCGCCCCCAACATATATATTGTAGCCTACATGCATGTTACCGCCGTCTCTGTAGGATACGGCCTGAAGACCTATGTCGGCCACCGGATGCCTTGCGCATGCGTGGGGGCAACCGCTGATGAATATGTTTATATTCATATCCTTCAGGCTCGTGGGAAATGTCTTCTCCATATGTTTTACTATATCATCGGTCCTGCCTTCTATGCTCTCTGGCGCCTTACTGCAAAATCCGCCGGCGCAGGAGAGGGCGGTCCAACTGAAAGGCGACGCCTTGAGTGACAATCCTATCTTCTCCATTTTATCTATAACGATCGTTACGTTCTTCCTTTCAATTCCCGATAGTATTAGGTTCTGGAAGGGGGTTAGCCTTATTTCTGGCCGCCCGAACCTTTCAGCGATGGACGCGATCTGAAACATCTGCTCGCACGTTAATACTCCACCTTGAACGGGAAAATTAACATAATAACGGTCCCCTTGTTTCTGTCGGTTGACCCCAATATGCTCCGTGCCGCTCGTCGGCGGAGGCCCCTGGGCATAGATCTCCAGCCCATGGCTCACCTTTTCCATAAGCGCGCTCCTCAGCCTGCCAGCGCCCCATTCCTCCACAAGGAATTTGAACCTGGCCGTTGACTTACTCGCCCTCCTCCCGTGTCCTCTGAATATCTCAAGAAGAGCTACCGCTACGTCGAAGACGGCCTCCGGTTCTATGAAAAGCTCGAGTGGCTTTGCCATCTTTGCAGGGCTCCCGCATCCCCCCCCTACAAAGGCTACAAAGCCCGTCCTTCCCCCTTCCTTTTTTGTGGCTACGAAGCCGACGTCCTGTATCTCAGGGAAGGTGCAGTTAAGGTGGCACCCCGAAACTGATGCCTTGAACTTATGCGGAAGGTTCATGAAGTCACGGTTACCAAGGAAGAACGATTTCAATTCCCTTATCAGCGCAGTAGCATCGAAGATTTCTTCCCTATCTATTCCAGCGACGGGGCAACCCATTATGTTCCTCACGTCTCCGTACCCAACGATGGACCTTGCCTGGCCGCACTGGTCCGTTGAGAGACCCAGAGTTTGTAACTTGCTGAATATTTCTATTGATTCTTCGGCGTCAATCCAGTGCGTCTGGATGTCCTGGCGCGTCGTTATCTCCGCATACCCCCTGCCATACGTCTTAACTATTCCAGCGACGCCCATAAACTGATCAAGGGTCATAATTCCACCCGGGACGCACACCCTCAGGAAATGAACGGACCCCCTCTTTGCTTCGCTACCCAGCGCGTACTTGTCTGCAAATGCAAGTATATCTTCAACGCTCATATCCTTAGCCAAGGGTATGATTCCGGGGTATGACAGTGTCATATTATATACTTTTCCGCAAATCTCCTTTGTTGCATAACTCTCTCGGCTACTCGCATTTGGCTATACTAGGGCCCCGCATGATGACCCCATCGCTTCAAGCAAGCGAGCATATTCTTCACCAACCTACCTGGGCAGTGAACCGTTGCGGTGCGCCTCCACCACGTTGTACGTGTAGATCTTAGTCATATATATATTAATGAGCGAGCGATGGTATTCCGAACGGGCGTATAGGTCTCTTGTACGATGATATAATGCGTTATGAGGAACGCGTGCTGGGGGATTTGGTTGCCATCGGCTCTGATCTCTCCAGCGCTGGCGGTTACGAGCGATGTGCGGGCCTGATAAAGGAAGAGGTCGAAGGTTTGGGGTATTCCGCGGAAATTATGCCCAGCAGCAGCGGCGCGCCAAGGCCCAACGTCAAAGTCGAGATAGCTGGAGCCGGCCCTATTCTGTTAGCATCCCACTTCGATACCGTGCCCATCGGCCCTGGCTGGACTACAGATCCATTGAGGTTAGTTAAAACTGGTGATAAATTATACGGAAGGGGTTCAGCTGATGATAAGGGGGCCGTTGCCGTGATGCTGGGAACGCTCAAATCGATCGATGGTGCCTCACGGTTAAAAACTGGGCTGACGCTCTGCTTTACCGCCGACGAAGAGGTAGGCGGCGCCAGGGGGCTCGGGGACCTGATCAACAGGCTGAACGGGCTGCCGGCCTTCGCCATCATAGCCGATGCGGGGAGCGGCAAGGTTTCCTGTGGCGCCAGCGGGATAGTGAACGGGGAGATAATAATCAGGGGGAAACAGGGCCACGCCGGATATCCGCATCTGGCAAGGAATCCAATACAGAAGGTCCCCGTAGTTCTGGGGGCCCTGGAAGAGCTTTCAGCCAGGCGGGAGCGCCTGCGGTCCTCCTTGAATTCACCGGAAGGCCAGCCACACCGGAAGGTCTGGGGCAGGCTATCGCCCACCATTATAAGCGGAGGTTTCAAGAACAATGTAATCCCCCCGAGCGTCACCATTACCTTCGATATGAGGCTCCTGCCAGAGGAAGATATGAATTCAGCCATGGCCGAATTGAGGGGCACAATAGAAAAACTGGCAAAGGCTGGATTGGTGGATGTGGAGCTCGGGCCATTCGAAGGAGGAGGGAACTACCATACCGATCCAGGCCATCCGCTGGTCAGGGAATTTCTTAAGGTTGCAGAGGCCCAGGGCTGCGGCAGGGGATGTGTAGGGGAGCTGGTCGGCAACGATGGAAGGTATACTAGTAGAAAGGGCATACCGACGGTAGGCCTGGGCGTGATAGATTATGACAGCAACATTCATGGGCCCGACGAGTTCGTCAGATTGAGCACAATGGAAAGGATAACCAGGATATTCAAACACTTCTTGTCAAACCCTCTAAATTAGGACGCAAGATCAAGTTTCAATCCTGCCAGGGCTCGATCGAAATCTGGCATTACGCCCATGTGTAACAGCGGTTTCTCTCCTACGATATCAGGCAACAGCATCCATCCTTTAAAGCCCATTTTGCAGCATCTCTACTGCTATGTCATTGCCTAAAATATCTCTTTTCTTCATACTTTCAATATGCTCGTTTAAGGTTTCCTTCTCCTCCTCATTTGCGTATAGCAGGAATAGTTTTTTTAATCCCACCAGTTTGTTCGCTATGATCATATCCGCTGCCAGATCATCGATATCTAATGAGTGAAGGAAATAGGAGCCGCGGATTTTACCTATTTTATTAAACAGATCGCTATATTTGGCTGACACTGGGAAGGATAATACGAATGAACCATTTCTTTGATAATATCGCAGTTTCTCCGTATTCACAAATATGCTTTCTACTTCTATGCTCTTTCCAACATCATTTTCATCTAACAGGCCTTTTATATTATCATATTGCATGGCTCTATTGATGATCTCAAGCTCTTTCAATGAATTAAAATTTTTTCCATTGAACTGCTCTACAAGGCTTTCATATATAACGGCATCATAGTGCTTATTTTCCTTTAATGCAGAGTAAACTATTTTCATTGCCGCGCAATCGGAGTGAGGCATCAGTTTAATCCTTTTAACGCCCCCCTGTTTAATCATCCTTACTATGGAATTTCTTAATTCCTTTACATTGGCCCCCGCATTTCTCATTATGACAAACTTTTCATCATCATCAATTGCATCATCTATTGCATCCTGAATCCTGTAATCCATGCAACTTATTATCAGATTCATTTTATCATTCATTATTATGCGGAATATCCATTTTTCATCGTATAAAAAGGCGCTGTTAACCTGATCGCGCAATGCCAGCGATCAACAGATTCCAAATAGGATTGGTTGGCATCTATCACTGCCCACCAGGGCCGGGCCGGTTACGGGCGTGAGCCTGAATCCCATAAGATGGGGATAAGATTATACAGATATAAGCTTATACATGTTCGGGTCCTGCTGACTTTTGGGAATGAGCCCATCGAAAGCCTGGGGATTAAGGAATATATATCAAGCCATGGCGCTTTTAAACTAAGATATGCCATAACTGACGACCCTCTTCGGAACGAGAAATAGCCAGTGGCAGCCCGTCATCATCTTTTTAAGCCCGTTTTGCCCAAGAAAAGGTGTATGCCTTTTGGTGTCAGAATGAGGAGGAAGGGCGTTAGCCGAATCACGACTGCATTTGCGGTGGCGATAATAATCATAATCATCGCTGTAGCCGGATTTATTATATTTAGTGCTGGTGGGCTTGGCAACATTGGAATCGGAACTGGTGGAAACGGCGGCGGAGCCAATTCAAACGTGCCAGCGCAAATAGTTATTACTTCAACTAATCCCACACTGGAACAAAGCATTGCGCCTGCTGGAGTCGATCTTCTTTATTATAAGCCGCTTGTATTACAACCGAACACGAATTATACGTTCCCAATAACGATTACTGTAGAAAACAGCGCAGGCGAAGTATTGAACACGTCCATTGTAATTACACCAGTGAATTGTACCTTCATTTATCCAAAAGATAATATTTTATACTACGTATCTCCGTCTTCGGGCGTTTCTCCGTTTAATGCAACTTTGGTAATTGTTACGGGAAGCACAGTAAATTTTGGGCAAACAACTGATGGTGATATTAGCTTGAGCTTTACACTATCCACTGCTATGGTAAAGAATCCAAATATATATAATATTCTTATTGCAAATTCAAGTTACAAATCATGATCATAGTAATTAAATTACTCGTTAAGTATTAGGGCTTGTAGCACCCATATACCCACCGTTTGTATTAAAAACCGCATTAGCATAAGATATACCTGTATTGCCGATTGGATTGTTCACAGTATATGAATAATACCCATTACTAGCGGTTACAGTGTAGCCGGTCGCTAAATGCCCGCCGCCGCCATTATCGAAATATACAGTTATTGTTTGCCCGCCCAGCCCTGCGCCATTATCGGATGTAGTTAGATATCCGTAAATCGTGTATGTACCAACGCCGGTGGTGAAGCCGGCACTCAATCCAGTTGGCGTGTAGTATGCCGCCGTAACGCTGGCCGTACCACCGGAACCAACTGATACAGAAGAAGGCGCACTGTATACACTCAAACCGTATTGTGAGTTACTATAGGAAATCGAATATGTGCCCGGCGGCACCCAAGCTACGGCATCACTCCCACCACTATATACTAACTGTTTCCCGTTAGAAAGCGTAGCGGTAGAAATTGCGGTCGCCCCAGTGCCATAATCCTGCGATGAGTAGAATATTTCACCATCTTCACCAAAGTTCGCGCCGATCGAAGTTGGTGAGTATATGTTGAACTGGTATGGATTGCCGCCCGAAACACCAGTCCACGATGAAAAATACCAATTTGTAGATGGGTACGCCGTCACCGTCACCAGCGTGCTCTCATTATACCAGCCACCGCCAGATACAGAACCAGAGCCAGAGTTCACATACGCATTCACGTAAAGCTGTGTGGTGTATGAAGCCGTGATGGTGGTGGAACCGTAGATGGTTTGCGAACCGCTCGAAGGATTCGGATTCACATACTGCACTCCGGAGCCGCCGCTGAAAGAGCTCCCGAAAGTATAGGTTATCGTGCTTCCGTAGTTGACCGTAACGCTGTAAGGCGTGGTTCCAGAACCGTAGTTCGTGGATACAGGTGCACCGCTGACCGGATTTGACTGGAACGTGACTGAATAGGAGTTAATGCCAAAGTTCGCGTATATAGAGTTGGGCCCGTTCATGGTGACAGAATAGGTTGAACCAGTATTGCCGTTAGACCAATCGATGAAGTGCCATCCGCCTGCTGGAGATTCTGAGGCTGTTGCAGTGGAGCCAGCGTTGTACCAGCCGGAGCCGGATACGGAGCCTGAGCCGCTGGCTATGCCCACGGTAAAGTAGTACTGGAGCTGGTATGCTGCGGTTATGGATCCGCTGCCGGTTACTGTGAACGAGCCTGATTGCGAAGATGATAATCCGGTTGTGCTTTCCCATACATATTGCGCTCCTGAGCCGCCGGAGACAGGGGATATCCATGAGAATGAGTGGGTTGTACCCTCCTGCCAGGTGAAGCTGATTGGCAATTGTGAATATGTGTACGGGTTGCCATCCACTGTTAGCACTGTGCCGCTTGCGCTTGAACTCATTCCTGTTTGTGCGAATGTTACTGTTGCGTATATTGGGTTGAATGTGGCGGCTTCTGTTATGTTAGACCACATGTACACGGAGAACGTCTGATCCGAACCGCTGTAGCTGTACTGCCCCGTCCCTGTCCAGCCGCCCCACGAATAATACTGCGCCGGGGCGGCGGTCAGCGTGACCTTATCGCCGTAGGTGTAATAATATGTGCCTGGCGCTGGGGTGGTGGACCCGCCAGGGGTAGAAGTGATGGTGAGAGCGTATATATCAACGGTCGGGTTGTTTATGTCGAAGGGGACGTACCATTCGTTTCCGTAGGACGTCAAAATCGCATACCGGTACGGCGTCTGCAACGTAAAGTTGTAGCTGGAGCCCGGGTACAGCGTTATGGATTCGTTGATAAACGTGGGCGGGCTGCCGGTGTTCGGGTTCCATACCATTATCTGCGTTATCCTGGCCGTGTACTGCCCGCCGTTCGTGACCTCAAGGGTGGAGCCGCTGATGGCCATGGACAGGTACTCGGCGTCCTTGTAATGTAACAGGTTCGTAACTTGCTGCTCCTGATACAGGCTGCTGAAGATGCCCACGGCGAAGAACGAAATGGCCAGCACACACGCTACGGCGATCAACAGCACAAGCAGGCCGGCGAGCATGGAGGAGACAGCCTTCATAACACAGCATGCTGGGATGGCTTAAAAGGCGCGGATGGTGATCGGAAAGATGTTTTACATAACCGCTCAACGCCGCTCCTCAGCAGGCAAAGGGTTGGGCTGTGCCCACACCGCCGGCCATTATTTTTTTACAAACCATGCACAGGGTGGACAGGACCGGGCGGAGCCCTCGTCAAGAAGGAATACATGGACTATCATCTAAAGCAACACTAGGGCCAGCCTGCGTTTTCCTACCGGATACCTACTTCACATATGGGTTTGAACTTCATGCCCAATATCCTTAAGTGCAATTATTAAAATAACGCCATGTTAATTTTATTAAGCGAGCGTCGTAGAATAAAGCCCACAGCCCTTTTTTGCCAACATCATTTAATAAATTTTAGAGGCTTGCCAAGATAAAATTGTTACTTTTAATAAGCTGCATTGGTCATTTCAAATGCTTATAATGCTTATTTTTAGCGTTAAAACATCGAACTTTTGAATAATTAAACAAAACACGCTTTATTTCAAATAACGTTATTTGAATTCGAGTTCACATAAGTTGATTGACGAACTGCAACTACGCAGATGATGGACATTAAAAACATCCTTTTATAAAAGGATCCTTAACAGGCAAAGCACGCCCACCGTTAACCTCCGTTTGTTTAAAACCGATATCGCTAATAACGTTTTTAAGCACCCTTAATTTAATTAGCTAGCTATGAGTTATGAACCGTACGTGCTTTATTACGGGAGCAATTTTTTTAACAGGGCGAAAAAGGTTTATTCAATAGGCATGCTGGACAAGCCGTTTGGAAAGATCCTTAAAAAATACGGAGAAAACTCAACGTTTTTGAATAGAGAGCAGGCTTCTCAGCTGCTCGATTCGTTTTCAAGACAAAGCTCGATAACTGTTTCTAACGCGCAGATCATGAAAAATCTGTTGGAGGTTCTTTTCCTTCCTACTTCTCTATTGTACAGTTATTTTAAGAAGCTTTCTTTTGCGGAAGCACACGAATTAGATGATCTTATTGTAATGGAGTTCATGGGGTCCCAGACAAAGCCTTTCAAGCTTACTCCGCTTTTAATTTACATGTGGTTCTTAATCCCAAAATCCGAAGAGGGATACACGCATTCTATCAATTTGATGAAGAGAATAAAGGACGATGTAGGGGTCCCCCCAATCGATAAGGAGGAATGGGACGATCTAAAACCATTGATCGAAAAATTCTCCAGAGCGCTGCCTGTTCGCGGGTCAGCGGAAAACCTGTGGGAAAAGCTTTAAGATCGATTCCTTGTTTTAAATCGTTAAACGTATAAGGCCGCTTATCGTACGGCCTGTTTAATCTGAAAGCATAGCAGGATTTTGTCCTCCAGCCTTGAGCTGACCATGGATCTTAAATTACCTTGGATTACCCTTCTTTTTCGTTTTTTAAAACGCCCGATCAAAGGCGCATTAAGGGTACAGTCAGCGTACTTGGCGGCGTAGCCTACCAATGCAAGCATTTTGACGTCCTCCCCTTGTAAGCCTTGGCGGCCATGTACCTTCCGTAAAGCCATATCATTAAAAAAAGCAGGAAGGGCTCTAGGAACGGCATAAAAAACAGTATTATATCTAAAATTGTACCCGCTATGCCAGGGGATATGGCCTGCAGCTAATGGAATTTAATTTCTTTATCTTTCTGCCCCTCATTTTTGAACGATGTTATGCCCGTAAGCCGGATTAGGATGTATACGAAATACACATTATGTTGCCTTTCCATACATGTTAATTTTATTTTATTTATTAATAATGAACATCACTGCGGCGCAGGATAACTAGCTAAAAGATCAGAACGGTATCTAAAAAATTACCTGTTTCATTAAGCTTTTTGAAAGCGTCTGCGTATAAGACCGTTTGAAATTTCTTAAATTCAAACGGTAACTTTCTGCTGCAGATTGGAGGTCTGCCCGTCGAGATAAATCGCATAGTAGCTAACATATACGCTCTGGCCAGAACTAAGTGACGTGACGTTTGACAGTGTCCCAGTGTAGCTCTGCCCAGGTTTAAGGTCTGTCAAATCTATCTGATAGGTTTGTCCGCCAGAGATCAAATGCGCCTGCGCGTACATTATTTCATCAGTGCCATTGTTATAAAAGGTAACAGCCCAGGTTGCCAAAGAGCTGCCGGATGTCAAGCTTATTTTATCGCTTTTAACAAGAAATGAATCATTAACGGGACCCAGCTCAGTCAGGGTTATAGATTTATTGAAGCTTTGATAGGCACCGTTTGTAAAGTATATTTTTATATTGGACGTATACTGTTGACCGTAGTAAACAGTTATAGAAGGTCCAGTTGTATACGCTGCTATCATACCAGCGCTGACCGGGCCAACATATATCATTGTTTGAAGAAGGGCTGTGCCGTTATAGAGTTCCGAAGTAATGTTTTCAATGCTAATTGTACCTGTATTTTTTACAGTTATTGTCTGTGCAGCATTAGACGTAGTAGCCGCTAAAGTATCGTTTAAAATTTCTGCCGAATATGAAACCGCTGGTTGGCCGTTTGAGCCTTTATTATTCAAGCTTCCTGATCTGTATGTATTTTCAACGAATGCTGCCGCTATTAAAACCAGCACAACCACTATTATAATAGTTAATGTCTTAACTTTCATACGACCAATTTTATTTTGGGATATTTAAAAATTTTTTGCCCCTTTGGGCCTTGGAAAACGGTTGCAGATTATCAGCCCAGCGCGGGCCTGGGTTAGAACGGCGCAGATCAGCCCCATCCAATATACGCATATCCGGGGCACAGCGTTCAAAGGACACGGTCTATCGATCGATCAAGCAAACAAATGATGTACGGAAATTTACCGCTAAATTGAAGGTGTAAAAATCAGAGGAGGGGGTTATGTAAAACATTATCAGGATGTTTTACATGACCCGCTGAACGCCGCTCCTCAGCAGGCAAAGGGTTAGGCGGTGCCCAGAGGATGCTCCAAAAAACGCTTAGGTAGGTAAAAACGTTTGCAAATCGTTGAGCTGCGCCAAATATCAAGAGTTTCAATGCTATCAATGGTTTTCCATTTTCCATTGCTCTAACTTTTTTGCCCTATTTAACCCCCTACTCCTATTTCCCTTTGCCTCGGGGAGCAAGATGTAATTTTAATGAAAGGATGAGGTAATTATACGGAGCTTGAATGGGGATGGAAAGTCAGAAGAAGGGAGTATGGAAAAGCGTTGATATCCTTGATACCTTGATGTTTGGGCTGCGCCCGCCTTCTGGCACAGTACCATATACCGTGTATTCTTCTTATTATTGATCGTCCTATTGATATTATGCGCCGAGTATGCCCTATATTTTTCAGGGCGGCGGTGCGCGAGCTTGGGACATATGCCCTGTAGCTATCACGCCGCTGGTGATAGAAGACCTTTACCGTCAGACCTGAAATATGTCTGAGGCCTTCAATAGTGAAGGTGTGTACGGGCCTTAGGTAATGGCTGCTCCAGAACATGCGTTAAATTTTTTTACAAACCTCAAACCAACTCGCCAGTTAATGAAGCATTTATATAAGAATGGATATATATAGGAATTATGTGCTTAGGTAACGGTCAAGAAGCACTTCATCAGAATGTATCTGACGGGGAATTTTTTAATAAAATTGATGTAACAAAGGGGGAACTTGAAAGGAAGTTGGAAAAGTACAAGGCAGAGGAGGTTTATGCTTACATAGTACAATCTGTTGAATATGACGGGTCAAAATTTTTACAGGCTGCCACAGGGCCGAACTTTGAAGGAGGGATAATAACTCTGTGTACATGTAAGCATAGGATGCGAGCCAGCAGTAGAAAGGTGAAAGAAGGATGGAAGTCAACCTGGATAGCGGGCTTTACGGGCCAACGCTTATTCAGGGATGGGCGGAATTATCTGTTCTATCTGATGCGCGTGGGGGAAGCGTTTCCGTCACAGAAAGCCCTTTGGGACAGCCTGGATACACATACACGGGAAGTGAAGAACGCTCTACATAACCCACTGGGCGACCTGTATCAACCCAAGCCGTCCCCTGAATTTAAGAGTGAATATGAATGGGGCAGTTACTATGAACCCTGCAAGGACCATGATCACCGTAAGGATGGTATATGGAAAGGCGATATAGATTATAAAGGTTTACACCCTTCCCTATTGCTCGGGGAAAAGGATAACAGCTACCTGTGGTTTGATAAGAGTAGGGCCCCAAGCTACAAAGGCGACGGAAAGCAGTTCCGGCAGAAGAAATTCAATAGCTTGGAGGCATTCCTCAGGGAGCTCAGATAATCTGTGTCACGGACATGTCATGCATACTGATCAATGTCGGGTCCGGAGGGTCTAATCCGAACGGCAGGGGGAGAATATTTGATGACGGAACCTATGAATACCTGCCACTTCCGGAGCAGGAAAGGACCAGTGAGAAAATTCCCACTTACAGGGACATCGGGTTCGAAAAGGTAAAATTCCCTGATATTGCAGTTCACCTTGACCCTGAATTCGAGACCTATACATATGGTCATGTCATAAGGGGGTTCGGGGACGTAAGGCTCTTCGTGGGTCTCAAAGCCGGCGGCATGCTCGTCTTTTACTCGACCCTTCAGAATGGCCACCATTGGGCACCATACATAATAGGGTACTTCTTCGTTGACCGGGCCATAGATTGCAGGAATTTTCAGGCCTCGGATATCTTCGCTCTCAGATCCGAGGGCTTTCAGAATAACGCCCATCTGAAGAGGATTGACCCTCAGGTTGATTTTCTGGTCAAAGGCGATGATAACTCCAGATTGCTGAAGAAGGCCTTTCGGATGACAGAAACAACGGAGCCGCTCGCCCTGCGAAAATCATTGAGAAACCTTCTATTCACGCCTAGCGGGCGGGCAATTGGCGACAGAAAACCATGGTACAGGTGGACGCTGATCTGTAAAAACCCTTCAGAACTCCTACAGGTCATTGCAGAAGACAGTTAATATTAGCTTTCCGATTTCATTAACGCATCATTGATGTTTACATCCATGATCGAACATAAAGGTTCTAGGTACTTCTGGACATCCAAGGGCGAAGATTGAACATTACCAGTACTCCGAACTAGAATGACCATCTAATCATGCCATAGAAATCGATTCTTTATTATATAGGGAATGCAGCCATATTGAACCTCATCCACATAAATACAATAATAATAAATCTGGAATATTTGAAAGACAGAAAGCCCTATTTCTTAAGTTTATAAACTGAGTTGGTTACGAATTAGACTTTGCTTTTGAGAATACCCAGAGGGCACCGTGGGCAGTGCTGCCGACGTAGCTGCTAATTTTTATTTTCTGCGTTTGGGGGAGCTATAATAAGCTTCATATATATATTGAGCGAGGAACTCAAGCTACTTGGAGTCAGGAAATTTCCTATGACTTCAAAAAGCATATGTAATAAAATAGACACATATAAATCATTACTTTACCTTTTTGCAGTTGAATCAAAATTTGGGTCTTTGTTATCTGTGATGATCGCCATGTTCGATGCATAGGAAGGCAATATCGGAGGAGAGTAATATGGTTTTATGGTGAGGTTTACCGCTAAATTGAAGGTGTAAAAATCAGAGGATAGGGTTATGTAAAACATTATCAGGATGTTTTACATGACTCGCTCAACGCCGCTCCTCAGCAGGCAAAGGGTTAGGCGGTGCCCACACCGCCAGACATTATTTTTTTGAAAACCATGGACAGGGCGGACAAGACGGCGCCCAGTATTAATGCTATCAATGTCCTTCCAAATATTTTTCTAAAAACCCCTGACATGGTTGGTTTTCTGGGTAGGGATCAAGCGTGTCAACCCTGTCAACCCTGTCATGGGGTTGGTATACTGTTACCCCCTAACCTTTACTCACCCTATATAAGCTCCCTTTTTTTCTCTTGGTTTGTGTTTAAAAACCGCTGTTTTTACATGTGGAATAAGGGGTTTAAATAGGGCAGTGGAAATTTAAGGGGCTACAATATGGCACCCCCCTGACAGCCCTGACAGGGGTGACACGGTCATCCGAACCCCAAGGGCGACCCTGTCATGCCTTTTAAGCAAATTTTTGCATGCGTGCGCATGTCGGCCAAGATCGATTTTGACATGGGCCTCAACGTCATCCCGCTCGAACAGGGGAAAAAGACCCCCGCCGTGGATTGGAAGAATTTTCAAACGCGCCATCTCTCTCAGGAGGAGTTTAATGAGTGGTTCGGGCAGGACCCGAACCGTAACCATGCGGTGATAGGCGGCGTCACATCCCACAACCTCGTGGTGCTCGATTTTGAGGCGTGGAATGATTTTGTGGCCTTCTTCCCGGAGTGGGAGAGGCTGGCGAAGACCACCCGCGTCGTGAAGACGCCCCATGGCGGCGCCCATGTATATTATTATACACAGGAGGAGGTCCAGCGCAGGATCAAGGTGTTTGGCGACAAACATCAGGTTGACGTGTGCGGGTGGGGCGGCTATGTATGCGGGATCGGCACGGTCATCGACCATGCGCTGTGCGACAAAAAGAAGTGCCACATAGATTCCGGCAAGAGCACGTACG
The DNA here is from genome assembly GCA_029786595.1 of Nitrososphaerota archaeon. Classification (GTDB taxonomy): domain Archaea; phylum Thermoproteota; class Nitrososphaeria; order Conexivisphaerales; family UBA164; genus JAJZYL01. Next base: position 53,884 of record JAFLXO010000005.1, read on the forward strand.
AAGCCGTCGGGACCATGGACATTTCGGTAGTCGGAAAGGGGCTCCTCGCATCTTTCCTTGATCGAGGCCGGAGGCTGGGCTGGCAGGTTGAGGTGCTGAAGGACACCAGGCCCGAGAGGGACACCTTTGATCACCTGCTCACCGTGGATGGCCGGCTGAACGGCCTCTTCAACGGCGACATTGAAGGATATGCGTCCCGCTCTGAGGCTGAATTTGCGCTCGTCATAAGGCTGATCAGCTACGGCTTCAGCGATGAGCAGATCAACCGAATAATGAAAGATTCAAGGATAGGCAAGTGGAACGAGTCCGAACAGTATGCCGAATACACGCTGCGGAAGGCGCACGAATGGATCGTGCGCGATCGCTCCGTGACTGCGGACGAATCGCCGTCCCTCCTAGGCCTCGGCAACCCCTCGGACGCGGCCGACCACGTCCTCGAGCGCTTTCATATCATCACCACGGACGACGGCCTGTACGTATACGACGAAGGGCTGGGGATGTACAGGCAGGGGATGGAGAAGGCGATCCAGGCGTGGGCCGAGCAGCAGGCCCGTGTTTCAGGCGGCAATATATCACTTCGTTACATTGCTGAAATGTTTGGCCACATACAGCGCAGGACCTATGAGCGCGATATAGCGGACAACACGGATGTGTTCCACCTGAAAAACGGCATACTGAACATGAAGACCGGTGAATTTATCGACCACACGCCCGATAAGGCGTATTTCTCCGCAATCCAGCTTCCGGTGAAGTACGACCCGAAGGCGAAGTGCCCGCTGATATTGAAGTTCATTTCTGAAATCGTCTACCCCGAAGACATCGCCGTCATTCAGGAGTTCACAGGCTACATGTTCTACCGTGGATATCCGGTGGCAGCTGCGCTGCTGCTCGTGGGCGGCGGCAGCAACGGCAAGTCCACACTGATCAGCCTGATCAAGGCCCTTCTGGGGCCATCGAACATCGCCACGTGCAGCCTTCAGGAGCTGGAGTACAACCACTTCGCCAAGGCCGACCTCGTGGGCAAGCTTGCTAACCTCTTTGCTGACCTGTCCGACGTGGCGCTGAAGTCCACGGGGGTGTTCAAGATGCTCACCGGCGGCGACCCGATCACCGCTGAGCGAAAGTACGGCCAGCGGTCCCCGTTCGTGAACTATGCAAAGCTCGTTTTCAGCGCGAACAAGGTTCCGATGGCATACGACGACAGCGATGCGTTCTTCCGGCGTTTCATCATCGTCAAGTTCCCGATGACGTTCAACAAAAGGACCGCCGACGCCCGGCTGCTTGAGAAGCTCACGACCGAGGAGGAGCTGTCCGGCCTCCTGAACTGGGGGCTTGAAGGCCTGCGGCGCCTCATGGACAACGGGTTCGTGTTCTCGAATTCCAAGAGCGTAGAGGAGATAAAGGACGAATACATCAGGATGTCAAACCCTGTGGAGGCGTTTTTCATGGACATGGTGGAGGAGGACCCGGAGAAGCGCATCGCCAAGGCTGACCTCTATCAGGCGTATGTAAGCTACTGCAAGGCGAGGAAGCTGGCGCCCGTAACTATGCCCACCTTCTTCCTGAACGTGAAGAAGAACGGCCGCAACTACAGCGAGACGAGGTTAACATCCGAAGAGAACGGAAGGAAGGTGCGGTACAGCGCCTTTCTGGGGATCGCGCTGAAGTCCAGCGGTTCAGGTGAGCGGCCTTTAGATGCTACTCCCGTAGTACAACCGGCAAAGGATACGGAACCCGAAGCGGCTAAACCGGAGGCTAGGTCAGAGGCTAGGTCAGAGGCCAAGCCAGAGGCCAAGTTGGAGGCCAAGCCGGCAGACGAGAGGGCCGCGGAGGCGCCCGATACAGCGCCAGCGAAAACTGATAGCGCCCCGGGCTTTGATGTGGTCAACGACGTTGCCGCAGGCGTGCAGATATACCGGTGCAGGGAGTGCGGGGCCCTTGTCAAGAAGGAATACATGTCCGACCACCTGAAGCAGCACTAGGGACGGCCTGGATTTTCCCACTGGATATATACTTCACATAAGGGTTTGAACTCCATGCCCAATATCCTTATGTGCAATTATTGGCATAATGTCATGTTAACTTGATTGAGCGAAGCGTCCAATTTGTCTTGAAATGGATTTCAGGTAAAAATATATAAATTTAATTATGTATTAGGCATCAATGAATCTGAAAATAGTAGCCGCTGTATTGATAGTTCTAACAGTAATAGGCTTCTCTGCATTCGCGTATGACCAGTTCTATGTCATACCTTCTCAACAGACGCAGTTGAACAACGCTGAGGCCAGTATATCTGCCATGGCACAGAGCCTGAGTTCCATGACCGCTGAATTCCAGTCTATAAATTCAAGCCTTTTGAACCTCAGCAATGGCCTTTCTGGCGAGCAGTCCGTTATAACCCTACTCAATTCAAGCATAACTTCAGAGAATTCTCAGCTGATAAGCCTGGAGCAGAATCTGATGGAAACACCAAGGATAGGTATAGTCAACCCAGTTTCATTTGAGCAGGCGCCAATCCTGGCAGCGATGAGCGTCCAGGCTTCTGTTAAAATAGATGGATACACGTTCTGGCTTGGCACTATAGGAAATCACCAGGTAGTAGAGGTAAGGAGCGGAGAGAAGGAATTTGCTTCAGAGCTGGCTACGGTCCTCATGGATACGCATTTCAACATTGTCGCAAACATAATGTCCGGAATAGCAGGCTCAAGGAATCCAAATCTCAAAACTGGCGACGTGCTGATAGGCGCGTTCGTGGTAAACCCTGACGCCATTAAATACTCCTATGACGGAACGCAGATACCCTATACCACCGAAATGGTTACAACGCCAAACTCACTGATAAACGGCACAATAATAACTGGCTACGGACAGACCGGCGCTACCCCAAGCGATGCCTCCACATACGGTTATGGCCCGGGAGATAATAATTCGTCATTTCCCTATATCGCAGACTTTGTGGCATCTGCAGGCCTAGTGCAGATCGCAGAAGGGGCCTCTGGAATACTGGGCTCCACCAGCAATTCATACATAACCGGTAATCCCAATGCAACCGGCACGTCGCCTGCCAATGAAATGATCGGCGTTATAAGTTCGTCATCTCACTGGACCAATCCGGTGTCCATCAACGGTGTGCAGAATGCGCTTTACCAGACCGATGCTGGGGAAAATGAGGGATTTGGGTTCGCATATGCCAATACGCAACTGGGCATTCCATGGGTCGTGGTCAGGGGCATATCCAACTCTCACTTTGTGCTTAACGTCTTCAAAGGCACGCTGGCTGCGGACAGGGCTGCGAATGTGACAGTTTACATCATAGATCACTTTAATATGAACGGCATGCTGTATCAGCCTGCAACATTTTCGATGCTATCGGGCAATTCCAACGCAGCGATGCACGGGTACATAGTCGCTGATTCAGCAACCTATAATATGACCAATATAACAGTAACTCAGGTGCAGTACACCGCTCAGAACGGGTCGATCATAACCATAACGAACCCCAATATGTTAGAATATACAGGTCCCAACTGAGAAGGCATACCGGCCCCTTCTTTCTTTTTTTATTTTTTTTATATATATGTATATAACCTCTTACCGTTTTTACATCAGGCTCCAATGCCTTTTGTTGCGTAATCCCCTCAGCCACTCAGCTGTATCAAGGGCTCTGTATAATCCCCCAACAGCCGTGCAAACATCTTCCTGATCCTCCTATCTGAGCAGGGTTCCATTGCGGTGTGCCCTTTTAAACCTCCTTCGCATGTGCCATCATGGTCAACATAGAAGACGTATACGGCCAGTCCGAATACCTGAAGGCGCAGGACCTGCCGCCAAAGCCTGTAAAGTATGTGATTGAGGACGTTTATGTGCGAACCTTCTATCAGCAGGGAGTTTCGACCACAAAGGTGGTCCTGAAACTGAGGGGGGAGAAGAGGAGTTTTATCGTCAATAGGACCAACGCAGGCATCCTTTCGGGCATGTTCGGCAGGGAAACCGACGGCTGGAAGGGGAAGGAGATAACGGTTGCGAAGCAGCTCATCAGGGCCTCGGACGGCGCAGAGGTGTTCTCGGTGGTGGTGCAGCGTGCGGCGCAGTAAAGCGGCGCTGAAAAAACTGTTCCACAGGAGGAAAAGGAGGCCGGCCGCATTGATTTTTCCAAGCGTGGGATAAAACCATGAGGCTCGGCGGCTGGCGGCGGGTATTATACATGATAAGGTGTTTACCGATTAAAGATATATCGTACTATTATAGTACTTGATAGTACGATTGCCCATGTCCATAGTACTACCTAGTACTATATCGAACTATATCCATAAAAATCGACACCGCTCAGGTGGTTGCGCGGCGATAAAAAAGCTGATTAGCAATTATGGTTGAATAAATTCGATAGCCTACGGCCACAAGCAGTGTGATGGGAGAGTGCCTCTCTGGCCCCGCGCTTGCCTTGCCTTTTAAACGGTGCTGGCATGCCTTCTCATGAAGCTTCCCTTTTACGGTTGGCGGCTGTACTTTTTATCGGTGGTTCCCTTATTCGCCATAGTCTTTATCGGGCTGTCGCTCATGCGATTTGGGCGCACGGGGTACGTGGGGCTTGCCTCAGCTACAATGATCGGCACCGGGATCGGCCTGCTGATCGGCGGGTTCGTATACTATCTTGATGAAATGAAGCGGGGAAGCATCGCCCTGCCACCTCGCCCGAAAATCAAACGCGTCAGGCCGACCAGGCGCAACAAACACCTCGACCGTCTGGCCGGCCGGCTTGCAAGGGGGTCGTCAGGCGAAATAATCAAAGCCGGGGTGGGCTATACGCCCAACGCATTCTATTACAGGTACATCACCTACGGCGCCTGGTCCTTCATGGCCGCAATCCCTCTGTCCTTTGCCCTGGCATTCCTCCTGAAGACCCCCCTTCCGCTGGCCCTGCTGGCGGTCCCCCTCTTCGTCGTGTTCATGGCGCCGGGCATTACGCTAAAGTCCACCGCCGGCGACCGGAGGAGGGCGATAGACGACGAGCTCCCCTTTTTCGCGCTGTACATGTCAACCATGGCCGACGCCGGGGTGTCCCTGTACGATGCCCTTAGGCGGCTGATAGGGCGCGGCGTCTTCAAGTATATAGAACGTGACGCTATCTACCTCCGGCAGTCCGTCGAGTTCCTCGGGCAGGATCAGCTTTCAGCGATAGACATGCTTGCGAAGGAGCACCCGTCCAAGTCGATGAGGGACCTGCTCTACGGCTATTCCTCGGAGCTCAGGTCGGGCGGGGACATCGCTGGGTACTTCACCGGCAGGGCCGAGTCCCTTCTCAGGTGGCTCGAATTCCGCTTCTCGAAGTACGGCGACTCAGTTTCCGACCTGGGCGAGATGATGACCGCCATGTTCTTCATAATGCCCACCCTGGTGATCGCTTCGGCGTTCATCTCCCCGGCCGCTTCGATAACCCTCGTGTGGGTGATGACGGTGCTTGTGATCCCGGTCATGGGGGTGGTGATCATATTCCTGATCCGTTCGGCCCAGCCGAAGACGGGCGATGCATACGTGGGGAACGTCCGCAACGGCGTCATAGCAGGGGCCGTTTCCGGGTCCATAATGGCCTTCCTGCATGTCCCGCTCTGGGCTCCAGTGGCGGCCGGGCTGGTGGCGGGCTCCCTGGCCTTCAGCCTGCCGGTGTACATGCAGAAGAGGGCCGCCGACGCCGAAGAAAGGAGCCTTGAGGGGTTCGTGCGTGATGTAACCGAATATCGCAAGTCGGGGTATGGCATGGCCCGGACGATAGGGAAGCTGGCCGCCGAGGGCAGGTATACGAAGGAGTTCACTGCGGTGCTGAAGGGCGTGGCCGTCTCCCTCTCGCTCGGCTCCCGCCTTTCGGAGGTCGTTGTGAAAGGGGCCTCCTGGGCCACCCGCGAGCTGTTCTTCCTCCTTGGCGAGGTGGACGATTCCGGCGGGGGATCGCCAAGGGAGCTTGAACTGGTACATGAGTTCATGGAACAGTTCACGAACGCCAAGGCGATGGTCAAGTCCCGCATGAAGATCTACGAGCTGCTGACCATGGCAACCCCTCCGAGGCTCGGCATTCTGATCTTTGTCAGATCCACCTTCATGA
>JAFLXO010000060.1 GCA_029786595.1 Nitrososphaerota archaeon
GCATGGTACATGAGACAGGCAGGGAGGCATATGCCTGGGTTTGCCAAACATATAGCAAATAATGATCTTTCAAAGATCGTAAGAAGCCCCCAATTGGCTTCAGAAATAGCAATTGAAGCTGTGGAGAGGCTTGATGTCGATGCAGCTATAATGTTTTCCGATATTGTAACACCATTAGAAGAGGCTGGGCTTCAATATGTTTATACAGTTGGTGCTGGTCCACAACTAAAAACCCCTATTTCATTAAATAAATTTATAGATACGGTTAGTAACATGCGAGCCGAAAATCTATGGTTCATCAGAGATCAGATTATAGAGATCAAACGCAGTACCAATGTTCCAGTCATCGGCTTTGCTGGTGCCCCATTCACTCTTGTTAGCTATATTATAGAGGGCAAGTACGCTAGGGAATTTCCTAAAACAAAGTCATTTATGATGACTGAAAACTGGAATATGCTGATAAAGGCGGTGATTGACCTGATCATCAAAGACGTAGATGTCCAGATCGATGCCGGCGCTTCCGTAATTCAGCTGTTTGACACATGGATGGGTATTCTTTCCGAGAGGCAATTCTCAGAATATTATTTATCAAAACTTCTTCAACTGGTTTCACATATTAAGAATAGAGTTCCTGTTATTTACTTCTGCACAGACTGTTCTCATTTGATTAATGAGGTAGTAAGAAGCATCAAGCCAACAGTTATGAGCGTTGACTGGAAAATCTCACTTAAATCAATATATAATAAAGAAAAGATCGGCCTTCAGGGAAACCTTGATCCGGTATATTCGCTTATAGGGGGCCAAACGATGATAAAGGAATCTGATATAGTTCTTGAAGATGTGCGGGGGATTAATAACTACGTATTTAATTTGGGACATGGTGTTTTACCTGGGACAGATTGGAGGGAACTAAAAAAACTGACGGAACACGTGCATAGATGGAAATTTTAACATATCATAAAATCTCCAGGGATTTAAGATAATTAATGATAGATTGTATCGAGTCAAACCACAGGCCTCCTTGAAGGAGATGCTTAAATAAGGCGGCATACGATTATACCCAGCGGTTACTAGCAACTTGAGCCCATCATAGACATAAAAGGGAACACTTAAAACAAAATAAATAACTAGAGATATTTACTAAACTGCCTTTAAGCCGAACTATAAAAACTGTTGAAATCATCCTAACACTTTTTAAGAGATTAAAATAATACAGTTGGATTGAAGAGCATTATATTGACAGATTTTGGTGCTCCATCAAGCCCAAACGAGCTTGAAGATTTTTTAGTTAACCTTTACAATCGCGCTCCTACTAATTCTGAAATTGAAACAGCGACAAAAAAATATGAGTTTATAGGAGGGTCTCCTATAAGGACAAAAATCAAGAACCTAACAGAAGGGCTTAGAAACGAGCTTGAAAACGTTCAAGTTGACTACGCTTTCCTCTACAATGAACCATATCTCAAGGACGTAATAGAATCAAACATTAAATCTGGTATTAATGACATTAAAATTTTACCTCTGTTTACTTTTTATTCAAGAAAAACCGCAATAGACATCAGTAAAAGCATTTCATATAATGAGGGGGCCGTAAAAATAAAGGTTGCGCCCGAAGCTTCAAAGGTCGATTGTATACCCATAGTATGGGGGAACAGGTTAAATTCTGATATCAAAGGGTTGGGAAATTTTACACTGATTTTTATCGCTCATAGCATCCCCAAGGGTATTGATGTATCAAATCAATATCTTCAGAACTTTAGAAATTTTGCTGAAAAGATTAGCTCGCGTGTTAAGAACAAAAATTTTCTATTGGGTTTTCAGAGCTCACGCCAAGGATGGTTGGGCCCCAGCATATATGACCTTGAAGTTGGGCCATATGAGGATGTAGTTGTTGTACCGTTAAGCTTCCTGCTGACCAACATGGAAATACTTTATGATTTAGATTTCGAATATTCAAAATACCTTAAAGAAAAGGGCTATAGGTATATGAGAAGCGGCCCCCCTGACGATGGTAGTGATCTTCCAAAGTGCCTTGCGAGCATTGTTTGACATGATTTTTTCAGTATATACGTGCTTTTAAGAATATGTTAATAAGCCTACGTTAAAGACATGCTAAATATAATGTCAAAAAATCCCTATAACGATGGACCGCTCATAGTGTTCTGGGAAACCACAAAGGCTTGTGAATTGAAGTGTATTCATTGCAGGGCTTCGGCAATAGAATCAAGATCCCCTGAAGAATTAACAACAGAAGAAGCAAAAATGCTATTTAATCAGTTAACTAAATTTGCCAGGCCTCCAGTAGTCATAATGACGGGTGGGAACCCTTTAATTAGGGATGACATTAATGAACTCGTAACAAGTGCATCTTATTTAGGCCTGCCTGTGGCCATATCGCCAGCCGTATCCGCAAGGCTAAATTCCGATGCATTAATTAAATTAAAAAATTCTGGTGCAAAATTCATGTCAATAAGCCTAGACGGCCTATCCTCTACGCACGAAACCATAAGAAACGTGAATGGAGTATATCAGGAAACAATAAGAGCAATAAATAATGCGATAAAAGCAGGCATTATACTTCAAGTTAACACCGCTGTAATGAAAGTCAATTATTTGGAACTACCGAAAATTTTTAAATTGATCTATGATATGGGGGTAAAGATTTGGGAAATTTTTTTCCTTATACAAACTGGCAGGGGTTCTGAACTGCTTGATCTTACACAGGAAGAGTATGAAGCGGTCTGCAATTTTCTATATGATGCATCATATTACAATATCCAGATCAGGACGGTAGAATGCCCATTTATAAGAAGGGTATTGAAGGAAAGGGGTGAAGGAAAGAGCTATGCATCACCGATATATAAAAGGCTCCATGAAGACCTTATCGAGTTAATGGGAAAACCTTTATCATCATCCACCTTGGGTAAGAGCGGTACGCTCGATGGGGATGGCATAATTTTTATCGACCATAAGGGGATTATTTATCCGGGGGGGTTCCTGCCTTTGCCTATTGGAGATGTAAGGCATGATGATATCGCAAAGGTATATCGAGAATCTCCTTTATTGAAGAGCATCAGGGCAAGGGCATTTAATGGCAATTGTGGTAGCTGTAAATTCAAATGGGAATGTGGGGGCAGCAGGGCAAGGGCTTTTGCATATTTTGGTGACCCGCTCGGTTCAGACCCAGCTTGTATTTTAAATGCATAACTTGACGCATAATCGCGTTAAAGGTAAACGTCCTGTATAGTTTCAGAAATCATTTTAACCCATGTGGTTTGGATAAATGCTTATGTTTGATGAACAGCAATACGATGTAGTAGTAATAGGAGGAGGAATATCCGGCCTTTCAGCAGCTATCAGGCTGGCTGGGGCAGGGAAAAAAGTTTTGCTTCTTGAAGCGCAAACCGATTTAGGGGGTAAAATTCGGACTTCAAATATAATGGGTGTAACAGTAGAAGAGGGGCCCGACGAATTAATAACTGGATATAAAAAATTTGATGAAATGCTAAAACTGACTGATACATATAATAACTTAATATGCCCAGAAACATCCAAATTTCTTATATATTCTAGAAATAGGCTCAGGAAATTTCCTGAATCGCTTGTTACCGGCGTGCCGTCATTCAATTTAAAAGATATACGTGAATTTGTAACTTCAGGATTACTTTCACCAAAGGCTTATTTCCGTGTTATGATAGAACCGTTAATTAAATTAAATGAATTGGAGAGCGATATAAGCATCAAGGATCTATTTGAAAAGAAGTTTGGCTCAGAATTTACAAGGAACGTGGTAGACCCGCTATTCGGTGGAATAATGGGGGCTGATGTTTCTATAATTAGCTCTAGATCGTATATACCGTATATTTATAGGATAGTTGAACAGAAGAAAAGCGTTTCCTTATATTTCAGCAGAAGGCGCACGAACCAACATTTTGGAATAAGCTCAACTCCTACCGGCCTAAATGGAATTGTTCAAAGTTTCAAAAAATATGCTGAGAGAATAGGTGTCAAAATAGTTACTGGCCACGCTGTCGATAGCATCAGTAATAATAATAGTAGTTGGATTGTAATGGTCGGATCGATTGGTATAAAATGTAAAAGGGTACTTTTAGCAGTACCATCGTATATAGCAGCCAAGCTTGTTCATAATGTTGATAAAGGGCTAGAATCATTATTATCTTCAATCGAATACTCGGAAATAACAGTTATAAATTCAGTTTACACAGCAGATTCTGTAAAATTACATGGAAAATTTTCCGGCTTCTTGGTGCCCAGCTATTCCGGATATAAATTACGCGGCTGCACATTAATGAGCCGTAAATGGGACTATGCACATATGGAAGGTCATGAGTTGGTCAGATGCTTCATAACTAGGGACTCTGGTAAATCAGAGGAATACTATATCCAACAAGCTACCAAAGAATTGATACAAATGGGCGTAACAAAGGGTGTTCCACAAAAATCACAAGTAAAAATCTGGGATGCGGCGCTGCCCATCTATAAGGTAGGACACGCCGAGCTAATACAGAAGATAAATCAAACAATTCCTTCAAACATGTACCTTGCTGGTGCATCATACAATGGAGTAGGGATAGCTTCCAGCGGTATATCAGGAATTGAAGCTGCAGAAAGGATCTTATCAATAAATTGAGTAATAATTAGCACGCAAGTCTTTACACGCGCTCAAGAAAAATGTCCTTTGGTTTTGAAGCTCATTATATATCTGGAGAATCATTGGATGTAAATTACTTCATCAGCATAATTTTCCTTAAGGCTTCATGAATAAAGCTTGTACGATAAAATCATAAAGTTCAAATAAGTTATACGGATGTTAACCGTGTAACGCGAGCTGGGAAAGAAGGCCTCATGCAATATTTACTGGTTACCTTCAAAATAACAATATTCATGAAAATCCTAGAATTATGTTGAGGGCTTGGGAGTCTGTAAAGCTTGCCTTAGTTTAATGGAATACCACCATCTGTTCAAGCATAGATCTTATACGGGCCCGGTGGGATTTGAACCCATGACCTACAGCTTAGGAGGCTGCCGCGCTATCCATACTGCGCTACGGGCCCATGCAATGTTGCGCTACCACAAGCTGAATCGCCAAGTTGGGTGCGCTAACGGATTTGGTAAAATATTACGGGCTTAAAAGCTTGACTGGTAGGGATTGAGACCTGTAGAGACCTGTATGAATATATTTATCGCCAGAGCTGTTGATATACTTCGCATTAATTTAAACGATAATTGCAGTATTTTGTTGCATCAATTGTTAAATATCCGCGGCAGGCCCTTCCCTATTTACTAAAGGTTGGGCATCCTGTTTATCCTTTTAACCGTTTATGGATTCTGGATAAAAAGACGACTGTAAAGACAGATGAATATATCCATGCAGCAAAGAGGCCTATCGCTGCCGCTATTGATATTCCATAGAGGAGATAGCTAGGGTAAACGTAGTTTAAGCCGAAAAGTATCGGCGCCAGTTGTAGTGAAGAGATGGAGAAGATGGCCAGTGGAAATGTATATGCCCAAACGCTGATACTAGGGCGCATTTGCGGAACCTTGGCTATGCTCACTAAGAGCGCCGTTCCAAAGTTCCATAGTTCAAATCCCCAGAGCACCATGGATGTAGTGATAGCTATGCTAGCTGGTATGATAAAGATGCTGTTGAGCTTTGATAACACAAGTATATTTATCACAATGATGCTCGCCACGCCCATGGGGATTATGATTACAGGAGATGACTCTAGGGTCTTGATGTCCTTGGCATGGGAAGCAAGCGCTAGGGAGCCTAAAAATATGAACAGAAAGAGGGCGATGCCTAACCCCAATATTATCTGAAAGTATATCAACTGGTCCAAGCCCTTTGAAAGAAAGGGCAATAGCGTTACCCCAAGCAAGGTCGTGGTCGATAACGCTACCGGCGGAATCAATAACGCATAGGTTATTTCACCTATGGCCAGCTCCTTGGTGTACAATTTATAGCCCAAAAACAGGCTTATAAACAGTATGGCCAAGAAATCAATGAAATAGTTATAAGTGGAAAATAAATAAATCTGTTTAACTATGTGCGGGAAATATCCCACCAATGAGACGTTAAAAATTAGAACAGAAAGTGGAAGCACAGCCATAAAGCTGATCTTGTTCAAATCGTTCCAATCCTCCCTGATTACGCTGCTCAAGTTTACCGCCCTCCTAGCCACTAAAAAGGCAATCACTAGCAGAAAGAAACAACCCAGTATCAGGAAGATGGTGCCAAGATAGATCAGCGGCTTGAATGAAAAAAATTCCGCAAACTTGTCAAGTACAATGGAAAGGGCAAGCGTACCCAGGGCGATGGAAAACCATTCTGGGGAGAAAATTCTTGACATGCTTCCTCTGTTCGACATGGTATCAGACCCCTTGCATGATTATATTTAAATTTGTTAACTGTTGTTGAATCCGTAAGGGATAGCCCTTAGGTAGGCTTACGTGCATTACAGTGAGATGATGTGACATGACCGATAAAGTAATATAATATATGTGAAACGGATAAAGACGAACATGGAAGAAGGGGGCTTTCTGGACATTCTAAAAGAGCATTTTAGGATCGAGCAGTATGCTCGGGAGCTGTGGGAGGAGACCAGGTCACACGCAATGGTTGATAAGGTAACCAAGGGGAGGATCGCGTTCATTGAAGGGCCGCCCACCATGAATGGGGAGCCGCATATAGGTCATGTAAGGGGCAGGGTGATAAAGGACCTATATTTCAGGATGGAGACGCTCAAGGGCAATTCGGTCCGGTTCAAGGCTGGCTGGGATACGCAGGGGTTGCCGGTTGAGCTACAGGCGGAAAAGGAGCTCGGAATTTCCGGTAATAAGAACGAAATGCTTCAGCAAATAGGAGTGGAGGCCCTTGTCGAATACTGTAAATCCATCATCATGAAATACAACAGGTCATGGCTGGAGGCGGATCGACTGCTTGGGATGTCCTTCGATTATGATGGCGCTTACTGGACGTACAGAGATGAGTATATAGAAAGGGAATGGAGGATAATAAGGGCTGCCTACGAAAAGGGGTTGCTATATGAAGGTTACAGGGTAGTGGCCTATTGCCCAAGTTGTCAGACGAGCTTGAGCAATACCGAAGTCGGTTTGGGCTATGCTCAGGTTGATGACCCTAGCCTGTACTATAAGGTTAAACTGAACGGGGAGGATAACTATCTGGTCGTATGGACTACGATGCCGTTTACACTCGTTACAGATCAGATGGTTGGGGTCAATCCATCGGCCGAATATGTATACGTCAAGGTAGATAACGAAACCGGAAGCGAAACGTGGATACTCGCTTCATCAATGATGGATCAGGTACTG
>JAFLXO010000061.1 GCA_029786595.1 Nitrososphaerota archaeon
CTGGCTGCAGGCACCTCCCCTGCTCCTTTGAATTGATACATTACGACGGCCAGACCCGCGTCCTGCTCCCAGGCGACATTGAGCGACACTAACAGGCGCTTGTGAGCATTTACGGACAGCTCAACCTTGCACCTGCGCCCGATGTGTGGCCGCTGATGCTGGGGCAATAAATGTTTCGCGGCCGATGCTTTCCGTTCACACCCATACTGTCTTAACGTCCCTAAAATGAGGGTCGTCTGTAACGCACGGGAGACCTAGCTTCTTCGCGGTTGCCATTATCAACGCATCGGCCATGGGCACCCTGAGCCGGTGCTGATTTCTGCCCCATTTCCGGCAATTTTCGAGTCAACGTCGATCACCTTGAACCCCCTCCGCATCATCTCGGTTCGCACCCTTGCTACAGCCAGTCCTTCGCTCGCTAGCGTCAATCTGAAAACTTCATAGATGGCTATGGAGGATGTTGACGCGGTCTTCGATCTTTCAAAGATGGCCCTCAGACCTTCTGTCGTCTCCTGATCCCTTGAAGTGAATACAACCCAGAAGTACCGGATGTCGAAGAGCATCAGCCCTCCTCCCTCATCATGTCGAGCCGCCTGTAGGCCTCCTCTCTGCTCAATTTGCTTGTTCCAGCCAGTTCTAAGAGCGACGGCACCTTGGTGAACGTGATCTTCTCACCTACGATATCAACCTTCAACTTGGAGCCCTCTCTGATACCCAGTTTTTGTCGGTACTCCTTGGGTATGGTCGTTTGTCCCCCCCGTCTTGTGACAACCACTTCCTTCGCCATGCCATCGAGATGGCTGTCCTACTATTAGGGTATTCCTATCTCTAGGTCATTCCTACTGCTGAGGAGGTCCTATTCCGTACCAAGCTTGTGATGTTTGGGTTCCATATTTGGCGCCTTGTACTGGGCTCTCCAGCTGATATGAAAATCTGGCACTTTAATAGCATGTAGATAGAAGCTAACGCATCAGCCGCCTGTAAAGGGTGCAAGAAATGTCCTTACTACGGGGTATGTGGTTCACACAAGCCGTCGAAGTTGGCCTAATATATGCTCTAAAAAATGAAGCGCTAAGCTAGGTTGACGCTCCGATAATGGGCTTTCCTGATGAAGCAAGGGTAGTGCTTGATCCGGCAAGGAGGAGGGCCCTGAACACAAGGTTCATAATATACAGGGAGAGTGTGATGAGGCCAAAGCCGAACAGCTAGTCCATATTTGGGTTCATTACTATCAACGGCAGGGATATTGTCATGGCATCAAAGGCTGCAAAGGCGGCCGATATGCTTGAATTCCTCAAGCTCGTCAGGCAGGAGAACCCAGAAGGTAGATCGCCGTAATCCTTGACAACGCGGCAATACACCATGCAAGGCTTGTTACGATGGACATTGAAGGCACTGGGGTATCCTTAATCTTCCTTCCCCCTACTCACCGGATTTGAACCCGATAGAGTTCAGCCGGAAGAATATAAAGAAAGAGCTTCGCAAAATACTGAGCTTTGATGAAATGGTAGTGAATGCTGGGCTGGCAGCGGTGATGATGTTCGAGCGGCGTAAGATGAGCTATACTATCAGGTGGAGGGAGAAGTCCCTATGAAATATAATGGACAACGGGCCGGAGAATCACTACGCATACTATGCATCACCTTTAGTATCCGAAGCGTGAACTAAGTAGGGGCCCCTCCTGCCCCACATCCTCCCTATTTTTAATGCCCTAAGGTGTTAAATTCATGGAAGGCTTGATATAAGCAGAGCTATTCCACGGCATCAAGGCTGCTAGTTTATTTAGATTCAGATAGTAGGAAATATATTATGTTTAAATGTGTACTCTGTACATCTGATAAAGCGATTTGGGCTGCTTGGCGAAACCTTAATGAAACGGAGTAATTTGGGTATAGCTTATGCTCCCCACCTAAAATTGGGGCTATAAGGAAATCCATTAAACCGAAGGCACAGCACTATAAGCATAGATAAGGTGGGCCTGACCGAGGTTAGCGCCATATAAACTTAAACGTCATCCTTAATTAGGTGGCACACGATTTACCTTACGGCGTCTCGGCATATTAAGGCAGTATTCCTAGGAACCCTTGAACAAATAATTTACTGGCAAGCTCTAGTAATTTATATTGTTATGCGCCTTATGGACGCGGGTTAGGCCCCGCGGTTTTTGTCCACGCCTTTTAAAAGCCCTTTATATTACCGATAAGAAATCTAGGCAATCAAGCATATTATATTTATCAAGATAAACGGTAAGACCTTTGCATGAGCTATGAATCACTTAATAAAAAACCATAATCTAATGCTATAAAGTAATTGCAATCCTGCTGCTAGGAATTCATTATTAAAAAAAAGTTAGGGGGAAGAATTTTACTTCTTCCTTACAAGTAATACTATTTCTAGGACGATGATAATTATAGCCAGTACTGCGACTACAAGTAGATATGTCATCACATTGCTAAGCGTTGATGCCAAGTTCGATGTGTTAAGGCCGCTAACCGCTGTCTGGATGCTAGTCAAGGTGCTGCCCATCGAAGTCAGCGTTCCACTGATCGATGAGAGTGTTGATGTTATGCTACTAAGGCTACTCTCGATGTTAGTTATACCGGAGCTAATATTGCTTACTGCACTGCTTAATGATGTTAATGATGACGTTATGCTCATCAGTGATGACTCGATACTAGCCAGAGCTGCAGAAACACCACTAACCTGTGAAGTGACGCCATTGATCGTACCCGTCACGTTCAGAGGTGAGGATGCTACCAGAACATATGGGGCGACAGTCGCATTTACCAGTTGTACTTCATGAATCATTGGTGTCCCAACAGCGGATAGCAATACGCTTAATGTACCATTGTAGCTGGGCGTTGCACCTACCGAGCTTCCGAATACAGGCACATTGTCATAGGCAACCAGATAATCTCCTACTGCATGACCTAATGATAGCGTTGTTTTACCACTGTTGAAAGATGATGTTCCTGTACCAGCGTTAAGCCCATAACCTGTAGCATTTACTGTTGTGCCAACCGCGCCAGTGGATGGCGAAATCTCCATCATGGGAACTATTGTTATGTTAGTGAATGTATATGTATTAGTATAGGCAAAGGAGGTCCCCGTTAAATTAGCTCCGACAGAAGCCGTCCCTCCTGGAGTAAGCAATGGAATTGTGAATGAGGCCGTGAACTCGCCATTTGAACTAATTGATGTGTTAGATATTGATTGTATGCTAGCCTTACCAGCAGGATTGTTAACTACATGCACCCATATAACTGATACTGAATCACTCGACGGGAACCCATATCCATTTATGGCTATGGAACCACTTGGTTGAACACTAGTGGGTGTAACCACCAACGTCTCTGTGGTAGCTGTGTATAATCCTATAGTGGCTAGGGGATCTGTTATGTTGAGGTAATACTTTCCGCCCGCAACTATAGGGATAGTAAATGTGACATTGAAATATCCGGTTGAATTTGTTGTTGCTGTACCCAGTGATATACCATTATATGTGAATGTTAATGCCGAACTTGGATCAAAATAGTTTCCTATTATGTTAACTGGTTCTTTTATATATACCGGTGCAAGTAAGTTAGTTGTAGTATCATTATAATTAAGAGCCGAATTTACCAAGTTATTGGATGTTCCGCTTGTTGTCGTTGGTGCGAATGTTATTAATTGCCTAGAGTTCTCCGTGAATGTCTGTGTCCCAGTCGCCTTTAATGTGGTTGTATCATTACCAACTACAGAAACGGTGCCAGTATGAAAGGAAGCTCCAGTATCATTCAACGCCATTTCTGGAGCGTTAAACGTGTACATGAACCCTCCTGTGTTGTTGGTAGCGATTCCAGTCTTAGTTACAGTTGTTAACTTACTCGCACTATCGTATTTATATGAGTATGTTACGTTTGCTGACGAACTCGAGGTGAACCCTGTCCCTGTTACCGTTATAGGCGTTCCAGCCCCTCCGGACGCCGGGCTTATGCTGATGGATGGCAATATAACCAACTTAGCTGTGGATACAGCCACAGGAGCGCTTGATCCAAAGAAGGCCTTTATGTAATAAGATCCGCCACCTACATTGCCTGGAGATGGACCTATTATTGAATCATTACCCAGCGCATAGGTCACTCCGTTGCTGGCTGTGTAATTATAGAAATGAACTAAAGGACCTGCTGTTGACCCGTGCTGTATCGAAGTGATATAGCCCGTGGGCAGTGTTACATATGCTGTGTCCCCTGTTCCTATACTGGCAAGGCCACTTGATGATGTGTAAAGTTCAACGCTGCCCGAAGAAATAGTTATCCCCGAGAGGTTGATGTCAAGAAGACCTACGGTTGGAACTCCATCAACAGCTACAGTGACATTGCTGGCTGAGAGGGCTGATATGTTAATGTTGGCTGTGGTAATCTTATAATATGGGTATCCTGTCTCTACCGCATAGCTTTGTAATATTATTGTGTTGTTGGTACTCGCGTGTGATGGCACGGCCATGAATGCCGTTGGTGCCACTATCGGTACTATAATTCCTAGTAATAGTATAGACATTAGTATTGTCGTTAACTTATTCATAGTATGTCAAATTGGGTAGGAGAAATTGGATATATAAACTTAATGAAGGTAGCCTTCAGTACAGCGCGTCCTTAGGTATAAAAAACCTTTATATAATTTGATTACTAGTACGGATTGGTTGACATCATCCAGATCTAGCCATGACATATTGGCCAGCATGCTACAGGCGGCATCGATAAAGGGGGGCACATCGCTTTCAAGGATGGTCTATTCCTGCGGCATTCCATACTCCAGGCTGAAGAAGCGTGTAGATGAGCTGCTTTTGCCCGGCCTGCTTGAGGAGGGCAGGAACGATCGGGGGGTAAAAACTTACATGATAACGGAAAGGGGGAAAATGTATCTGGAGCTCTATTCGAAGCTTAACTCACTACTATCACTCAGGTTCAGGGAAGTTCCAAAGATAAACAATAAAATAATGAGCCAGGCGATAGACCTCCTGGAGTCGTGCATGAAGGACGACAGGGAATCCGGCTCCCTCCTATTGGTTGGGAAAAGGCCAGCTTCACTGCGGGCTGCGGCGTACTACATAACCGCGATAAAGGCCGGAGAAAGCATAACCCAGTCGCAGGTGGCAAGACTTTTCGGGATAACCGGTACGACAATGAAAAAGGTCACCAAGCTCCTGGAGGGGACCCTGTTGCGCCGCTCCGATTTCGACCGGCTATTCTACAATCTGGCATAAGGGCTCAGGCTCGGTTCAATTGTAGGCTTCCTCTAGGTAACGTATTGTCCATTTGTGTGTAATAATATATGTTAGATTAAATGATCCCGGCTTACGGTGGTTAATAGAAATATGATTCAGGAAATGAAAATTCGGGGCGTTAATTAGATCATGATGCTCATAATGTGCTTCTTTGCCTCGGATGATGAACTCCAGCCGGATATCTTTACCCACTTGTTAGGCTCCAGCTCCTTGTACTGTTCGAAGAAATGAATTATCCTGTTCTTTATAGCCTCTGGTATATCAGCGGGCTCCATCATCTCTGAAAAGGTGGGGTCGACCCTATCAATGGGGACCGCCACTATCTTCTTATCGACGCCGCGTTCATCCTCCATGTTTATCATGCCTATGGGCCTCACTTCCATGTAGGAGCCTGGGGATATGCGGGCGCTTCCCAGCACGATAATGTCTATCGGGTCTCCATCCTCGGCCATGGTACCAGGCACAAAACCGTAGTTGAATGGGTACACCATGGAGGTGAACAGTATCCTGTCAACTTTCATTATATCGTTTTCCTTGTCATATTCGTACTTGACCGCCTCACCAGTTGGGATTTCAATGAACGCGTTTAATATATCAGGGGCCTGATTACCTATTTTGAGCTTCATAAAAACGCACCTTATGAGATATGTTATTACAGTTTAAATCCTTTCCCCACAAAAAACATTCCAAGTAATCAATCGCCAAGGCTAAATGCAAATTAATGCCGTTAGTTGGGGCGACCAGGTACATGCGTACATTCATGATATGAACATTAACAATATCTGCCGGCAGCGTATTTACATTTAAATATTACCAAAGGAGCTACGACCCCTATTATAATTAATAGTTGACTAATAATTAATAGTTGACTACGCGTTATCGATGGCTATGACGCTAAGACCGTTTAAGGCTATGGCGACAATACATTATAGACCGCGGCTACTCATCCACTTATAATTTCAACAAAATAGGCATCGTGGAAGGGATCGATAATCATTCTTAGATAAGGCCTGGCTCTAACAATGAGCATTGCATATTTCCTGTTAAATAGCAACGCTTATGAATGCCTAACTGCAATTTCAGATAGATTTGGCTCCCAGATATGATATATTTCAGCTGGCCGTTGGAGATATGGGCAATTTCACATACCTCATCTCTTCCGCTGAAGAGGCGCTTGTAATAGACGCGAGCTTCGGTGGAAAAGAGGTATTAAAAATGTTGGCCGAGCGCGGCCTTAAGCTCAGGTATATCCTTTCAACGCACAGCCACTTTGATCACAATGTGGACAACGCATACATCAGACGGGAGACCGGCGCAGAGGTAGTAGCTCATAAAATGTCACCAATAGAGAAGGATATCTCCATAGAGGATGGTGATAAAGTGAAGGTTGGCTCCATAACCATAGTAGCTTTACATACCCCCGGCCATACCCCGGATTCCGTGTGCTATCGCCTTGAGGGGAATGTGTTTACTGGGGACACCCTTTTCGTCGGGACGTGTGGGAGGGTCGATCTCCCTGGGGGAAATGCCGGCGAACTATTCCAAAGTATGAGAAGGCTCTGCAACCTTGATAAATCTACTGTAGTATTTCCAGGACATGATTATGGTGTCACAAAGGCCTCTACAATTGGCAGGGAATGTGCGTCTAATCCGGCAATGACCGCTCACGATATTTCTGAATTTTTGGCATATATTAAAAGTTGAGCCCATTATGGGAAAACAGAGCTGGGCTAACCCACTATCATTACCATATCAAACATCAAAGATTTATCACAAAAGCGTGCGTGAAGGGGGCTGTTTAAATACTCAAAGAGTCAATGGTATAGCATGCTTTCAGCGCTCAGGCTCAGGCTCTACGATGTTAGCCTTGTGTCGTTGAAACAGGGAATAAGTTCCCTGTTGACCAACGCGCCCGCAATGGAGATAGTCATCAGGGAAGCCCACAGGCTTTAGCTGTGGGAGGATGTCACTAGCCCTCAAGTGGAGATGTGGGTTGAGCCGGGGTACCCTAGCCTGGTAGGGGGCAGGCCTTGAGAGCCTGTGGCCTTTTCTGGCCTCGTGGGTTCGAATCCCACTCCCGGCGCCT
>JAFLXO010000062.1 GCA_029786595.1 Nitrososphaerota archaeon
TCTGTTTCATGATGGCGAAACCAACAAAACCAACAAAACCAACAGCAAAAACACCCCCCCCTCTCCGACGGAAAATAATGGTCAAAAACAGGTCCAAAATGACCAAGATGGGGGGGGTCCAAAACCTGTTGGTTCTGTTGGTTCTGTTGGTTTTGACGCGATGAAACAAACCACGACACCCCCCCAAAATGGGAAAGCGGGTGTTGGTTATAACATTTTGTCGAACTCATTGATTTTGGAACTGGCCAAGAGGGGCGGCAAGACATATGTCAAATGCAAAGACCACATGACGGATGCGGATGGGAAAGAGCGCTGGTTCTGCAAAGATGACGGCGAATGGGAGATGCACCTACAGAGACAGCATAACGCAGAGAATAAGGAAGTGGGTTCAGCCAACTTTAAGGCGGCGGAAGTGGACGTAGGGAGCTCGCATGTAGAATTAACACTAGACATATTCAAGAAGCTTTGCGGCCCGGAGAACAAGGGGGCCACAGAGGCAGAGGCACTGGCCGAGCTGAAGAAGACCGGCATAGAGGAGCCAGAAGGGGCCAAGCTTATCGCGTCGCTGGAAAGGAACGGCCAGATATATGAAAGTAGCCCGGGCAGGTTCAGCGTGACCAAATCATGAAGATGGAGAATGAGACAGAATGAACCACTTGCTTATTGACTTTGATTCCACAATCCCCAACTTGGCTCTGATGCGCATTTCTGCATGGGCCAAAGCACGTGGGGATAAAGTAAATTTGAATAAGACTGATTCATCACCAGACGAGATATGGCTATCGGCTATCTTTACATGGCACAAGGCCAAAGCCTTTAACGCATTAGAAATGTACAGGACACTTTATCCATCTGCGAAAATTCATTATGGCGGAACGGCTTTCGACTGGGGGCGCATTGGCGTCGGGAATAGAATCCAGCTTCCCCCCGAAATTGAGGCCACGGAACCAGATTATGAGCTTTATAACGATGACAGGGCTGTCGGATTTTGCCAGAGGGGTTGTGATAGAAAATGCCAGTTCTGCGACGTATGGCGCAAGGAGGGGCGAATCGCAGATAACAAATACCGGAGGCTCAGGGACTGGGTGCCAAATGGCTTCTCTAAAGTCTTACTACTGGACAACGATATCGCGCTAGCGGATGAGTGGAAGCATAACCAAGTGCTTAACGATGCTAAGGAAATGGGGCTAAAGCTAAGCATTACACAGGGCTACGACATACGGTGCATCACAAAGGAAAGGGCAAAACTCCTCGCAGAAAACAAGCCGTGGGACACGAGCTTTCGGGCCAGAATGATTTACTTTTCATGGGACTATCCACAGATCGAGCCATGGGTGAGACGTGGAGTAGAAATCTTGAAGGATGCAGGTTTCTCAGGGCGCCAATTGACGTGTTATGTGCTGGTAGGCTTCAACACTACGCATGAGCAGGACATGCACCGCATAGACGTTCTGTGGAATGATTATGGCGTCTACCCCTATGTCATGGCCTTCAATAATGACAAGTCAGACAAAAGGATCAGGGCGTTGGTGAGATGGGTAAACAAGCGTTGGTTGTTCAAATCTGTGCCATTCGGGGAATATACAAGGAATCCATTAAGAGAATTGCCTGAACCTGATATAAAATTAGACGCATTCAATATTGGGGGGCGTGTGATATGAACAACACTAAAATCCAGTGGACGGAAATGAGCTGGAACCCCGTGTGGGGATGCGACAAGGTCTCACCAGGGTGCAAATACTGTCTGTCGCCTGAGACGCTTATCCTTTATGCTGACTGGAAGTGGAGACCAATAGGGGATGCCAAAGTAGGTGATTGGATAATCGGTTTTGATGAGTATGTGGCATCTGGCAAGGGTAATCGGTGTCTTAGAAGAACGCAAATAACTGGCGTGGTTCATACAATCACCGATGCGTACGAAATTAAAACAACCCATTCCGCAGTGGTAGCATCAGGAGATCATCGATGGTTAAGTGGTAATGTAAATGCATGGATCATAACACAGAATTTAACGATGCTTTCCGCACTTAGATGGGTGGGTTTTGATGCCCACGGTGTAGATGCTGAATTTAGTAGGGATTACATAAAAGGGTATCTCACTGGAATAACCGACGGAGATGGAACATGGCGGTACGAACCAGAAAAGGGGCATGATCGGAAACACTCACCATATTGGAGGTTGGCAATGAAGGACTGGGAGGCTATCGAGAGAACGAAAAAGTTCCTACAACTGGAAGATGTAAATGTGTATGAAGGTAAGATGTTTCAAAACAACGGACACGGATATACGTCAGAGTTATTGAAACTTGAAACTAGATCATGGAAAGAGATAGAAAAGTTGGATGCTATATTGAATCCAATAGACAGTGAAGACTATAAGCGGGGTTATATTGCTGGTTTCTTTGACGCAGAAGGCTCTTTCAGTGGTGCTAATATAAGACTGTCGAATACAAATGTAGATTATATTCAAAACATTTCATCCTATCTCACATCGCTAGGTTTTAAAACAAAAATAGAAACATGGAAAACCCATCATCGAACATTGTATAATGTACGAATTGAAGGCCCCAGAAGGGAGCGGTTGAGGTTTTTCTCTGTCATACAACCTGCGGTAACTAGGAAATCATTACCACTAGTCGATCATTCCCTGGAAATTGAACATGACCGTGTTGTGGGGTTAAGAAACATCGGAGTGCAAAATCTCATAGATATAACAACAGGAACACATACGTTCATTGCAAATGGTTTAATGACGCATAATTGCTATGCGGAAAGGATAGCACGGGCGGGGCATATACCAGGTTCGCAGGCATGGGTTCACGCTTTCGATGTAAAATTGTGGCCGGAGAGGCTGGCACAACCGACAGACCAAAAGAAGCCAAGGCTGGTATTCGTGTGCTCGATGGCCGACCTTTTCAACGAAACTATCCCCGATGACTACAGGGTAAAAATATTCGAGGTCATGAATAAGGCCAGCTGGCATACATTTCAGGTGCTTACCAAGCGTCCAGAAGCTATGCTCAGGTTCTATTCGCTGTATGCCGATCTCTTTAAGTCAAATATATGGATAGGCGTATCTGTAGAAATGAAACAATACCTTAACAGGATAAACGGCTTGAGTGGGATGGTTTCGCCAGTTAAATTTGTCTCGTTCGAGCCGCTTCTCGGGGACTTGGGCGATATTACAAATTACCTGAAAATTGTCAACTGGGTTATCGTGGGGGGTGAAAGCGGCCCTAACGCAAGGCCGATGAGGGTAGAATGGGCGCTGAGCATCAGGGATCAGTGCAGGGAAACCGGTGTGAGGTTCTTCTTTAAACAGATGGGGGGCACAACGAAAATAGACGGTGCATGGGGCGGCCATTTACTTGAGGGGGGGGAATACATGGAAATGCCATCACAAACTCAGGGCATGAGGCAGATGAGGTTGAATATGATATGATGGCCGAAGGCACTAGTGAGCTGCACATAAAGGTCTATACTAAACATGCCAGGCTTTTGGAGACTTTGGTTGTCAATACCCCTAGGCCCAATATCAATCAGTTCGAGAATTACGTCTCCTATGCCAGGGCAATTAAAAGAGAAATTGAAACAAAGTATGATTACACACCAGGTACTTTCTTGCTTTACCAGCGCCATGGGAGTAATGAGTGGATTATGGTGTTGAAATAATGGCAGCCCATAAAGCCCTCGTAGCCCTCCTTGTGTGCAACTATGCAGCCATGCATATGAAGAGCACAGCATTATACCTGGTTGAACAGGCCCGTTCGCGGCATCTCCTCCTTTTCCTGCTTGGAAGCGCCATGTTAGCACTGGCATCGTTGATTGTGCTGCTGCGGCTTGTGGCTGGGGGAAGACGCAGATGACTGACAGGACATGGAAGGCAGTGGAGCGCAGGGTAGCAAGGATGTTCGGCTCTGAGCGCAACCCCCTTTCAGGCTCAAGCTCGAGGCACACACAGGCCGATGTTATCCACGACCATCTGTACATCGAGGTCAAGCACAGGGCGAAGATTCCATTCTATACGGTCTGGCAGGACACGGTAGCAAAGGCAGCGCAGGAGGGCAAAGTGCCGATAGTAATCTTTCATGAAAAGGGATCAGGCCAGTACCTAGCGATGGTTGACGCAAAGTTCCTTGCTGAGGTGGTCAGGAAATGAAACAGTTCAAGCACAGGAAATACATGATCCGCATAGTCGAGTACGGATGGTCTACTGTAGATAAGGGTGCACGGTTTGGCACGACCGTGTACAGCAGGAGCATCAACGAGAAACAGCTGTCAGACCTGATGCAAAAGTTGACGCTTTTAAGGAGTGATAAAGATGATGAATAGCCCACTCCACTTGGCCGAAAAAACCGATGTCGACACATCGACAGTACAGGGAAAAACTACGCAGCAGAAGGTGTTCTATCTCAGGTTCTTTCACCCAGAATTTTCATTGAAGGACATCAGCCTGGAGCTTGGCCTCACATACCAGGCCACGACAAAGGCCTGGGAAAGGCTTGGCGCCAGGCACGATGTAGCCAGGCTGTGCCCTATCTGTTTCACTGAGAACTTTGACGGTACCGTGTGCCACAGCTGCGGGTTTGAGCACAGGGAGGACTTTGGACCCCCTGCGTTTGAGGACGACCACCACGAACAGGTGCACACCATCCTGCCCGGCAGGGGGCTCGGCAGCGACATCAACTATGACGAGCTGCACCATGACCTGCACCTGGCCAACTCTCCGCTGTATCTCAAGCACTATGTCGACAACTTCAACAACGATGTGAGGCGCTACGAAAAGATGAAGTCCAGGCTTGTGGAAGAGCTCCTGGAGACATCGCTCTGCCTGGGCGACACCGACAGGTTCACCGAGTTTGCAGCGAAGGTCTTTGACCGCGAATACTACTTCCTGAGCCGGCACTATCCTGACCTGTTTGCAACACGGAACGCCTACAGGGCGATAGCCAGGAAGGTCAAGGAGACGATCAGGAGAAGCTGGACTGGTTGATTGACGATGAACGATGCAGACAGGGATGCACTGGACGATGTGCTGATGGGGGCACTGATCCTCATCGAAGTCCTGTACGTTATCTTAAGAAGGTAAGGTAGGGAGCTACGCCGGCTTGTACACCTGCGCTATGTCGCGGTATACCTGCCAGTCCGTGGTCACTATGATCAGCTTCCGGACAAACTTCCTTGCCTCAATAAGGAGAGCCCTCAGGTTGGCATCATCCCTGAACCGGTGCCCCTCCTCGATGACGACGGTCCAGTCCTTGAGGACCCCGCTGTTCTTGATGAATTCCAGGTGCTGGAATATCGCCCCAGCCTCTGCCCTGCTGACCTCCAGGTTGGACCCGGGGACAAACCTGTACCTGCCGCCGTCGCTCCATGAGAAGCCGAAGAAATCGCCAATGTTGAGCCTCTGCAGGTCGTATTCGTTGGCAACGTCGATTACGAACACATTCCTTTCCTTCCTGATCAATTCCTTGACAGCGGTGGTCTTGCCGGATCCGGAGGGGCCGGTGATGATCACCGGCTTTGAGTCAGTGAATATAGCCTGGTAGGTGGCCGGCGGCACCATGCCTTCCCTTTCAACTGTATTCATGAAGTATATGATGACGCTTTCGTAGCTTTGGAAACCATATTTCAGCTTCAGCCCGCGCAGCCTGTCCAGCACCTGCCTGCTGATGCGGTAGCTGCCCCTTTGCATATTACCCAAAAGCCGCTTTTGTTTCATGAACATGAGTGAGACGAGCAACCCGGGAAAGCTGGAGGCCTTCGCCAGGGTCATGACACGGGCCCCGAAGCAGACGCTTGAAGTCTTCATTGCACGTGAGCTTGAGGAGGCCATCCGCCTGACCGGCATCGAAAGGATATACCGTGTAGCCGAAGCGGTGTCCCTCCTGGGGGAGGACGACGAGCTGATGATCATCAGGAACATAGCATACTCATTTTCTGCTGCCCTTGTGCGTGATGAAATAGTCAGCATCCCATTTGGGTTCAAGGCCGAGGAAGCAGGCAAATATATTTCGCCGTGGCTGAAATCAGAAAGGCTGCAGGTTGTCCACGAGCCGGGGGTGAAGATTGAAGGCGCCGCAAACCCTGCTGGGAAGCTGTACACGGCCAGGCAGTACGTTTCGGTGCACACCTTCCGTGAAATAGAGGGGCAGTTCATTTCATGGGCCCTTCCGCTGCTGGCAAAGCGTGAGCGTACCGTGCTGGAAAGCGTACAGCCTTATGTCCTTGACAGGAATCCTGTGGTGCAGAACAAATGAGCGAACAAAAGAGCGGGATTGAAACAATCTGGGTGCGCGGGTACCAGGAGATAGATTTCAGCCGCCCTTCAACATATTTTGTCCTTGGCGTGAGAGGGTCTGGCAAGTCGAGCCTCCTGGAAGCTGTCGGGGAGGAGTACATGGGACACGGCTCGTCTATACTTGACCTCTTCGGGTCCAGGGACGGTGAAAGCCTGGCATGGCTGCGTTCTCCATATGCCGCAAATAAGCAGATCCTCGTGCTGCATGGGAAAGGCGTGCAGCTAAAAACACGGTGGGAGACAAAGTCGACAGAGGAGCTGTCGCTGCAGGACCTGGAGAATTATGACATCATCATTTCAAGCAGCCCGCTCTACGTGGCGCCGGCGCAGGAGTT
>JAFLXO010000063.1 GCA_029786595.1 Nitrososphaerota archaeon
GAGAAATACAGCTGGGACATAGTCTACAGGAAGTACCTTGAGGTGTACGGGGGGAATGGGCCTTGAACGCCGCCGATACGGGCGTCGGGCGCCCCCTGATAGATGGAAATGGGCCCCAAGGGCATCTGCGCATGGAGGGCCATGAGCGTGGCCGTAAAACGTTAGATGATGGAGGAGGGCTGAAGTGAAGGCGCTTGTCACCGGCGCTGCAGGGTTCGTCGGCCGGCATCTGGTCCGGCGGCTGAAGGAAAAGGGGGTTGAGGTGATTCCAGTTGATATAAGGCCGCTTGGGGAAACTAAAAAGGTCGATGTAACCGATGGGAGGAGATTGGCCAGCCTCATTAAAAAGGAGAGGCCAGAGGTTGTGTTCCATCTGGCGGCACACATAAGCGCCCCCGAAAGCGTCGTTGCCCCCCTCAAGTACTTTCATAACAATGCCATTGGCACCGCGGTAACGCTTGAGGCGGCACGCCATGGCGATGTCTCCCTTTTCATATATATCAGCTCCCTGGCTGTGTACGGCGAGCCGGCCGCCGTACCCCTTACCGAGGCCTCCTCCGTGGCGCCGGTGAACCCATATGGCGCTTCAAAGCTGATGGGGGAGGAGGCTGTGAAGGTCTACAACGCGACGTACGGGATGCACTATCTGATATTCAGGCCCAGCAACATCTACGGGATCGGGCAGAACCCGGAGTATGCGGGGGTTATAGCGGCGTTCGTGAAGGCCGTATCGGAGGGGAGGAGGCCGATAATATACGGCGACGGGCTGCAGACCAGGGATTTCATAAGCGTAAAGGATGTAACAGAACTGCTCGCTCGGGCCGCAACCACTGGGAAGGCCAGAGATGACACGTTCAACCTAGCGGCCGGAAGATCCCTGAACATCAGAGAACTGCTGAATCTGGTCACTTCAGCTAGCGGTTTACGGGTTGACCCCATTTACAGGAGGAGGAGGCCGGGGGATATACGAAGGTCAGAAGTTTCTAACGAAAGAGTAAAGGAGGCCTTTGGCTGGAAACCAATGGAGGAGCTGAGGGACGGGGTGACAGAGCTTTTGGAATGGAAAGGCACCCATTAACTTTTAATAAAAACTAACTCGCCGGCACTTTACACAGGTTATGTCCTACCTATAATCTAGCTGAGCTAGATCGCTCACGCACTTTCCCATCTCATATCTGTACCTTAACAACGCGTAAAACAGCTGTATTCCACTCATATTCCAGCGGAACTGTTCCGTAAGTTTCTCCACGTAGACCGTGTCATCAAGGTTGAGATACCTTATTATCCCCCCATTCCTGTACATTTCCTCTGAAATGGATATGAGCGAACTCCTTAACCCCCGGGGAAGGCTGCGGAAATACAGATATCGATTAAGATTATATCTTCCCTCGAAGTTAGCTATCCGAAATGAACGATCCCTGTAAAATACGCTCACAGGAATGAGCGCCAAGGAGCCGAGGGTCAGGGCCGCTGGAAGTTCGCCATCGCTTCTTCCAAGCATATGGTACATTCGTCGCCTTGAAACCGATTTCCTGTAGTTGTAACTGAAAGGCCTGCAGATGGCCTCGATGAAATAATACCGCCTGTACTTTTCCGACCACATATCCAAGCTGGTGGAGCTCTCTAGCCCATATGGCAAGTATAATCTGCTTACATGAGCGTCCTGCCTTATTATAGGCCACTCATGTATTATACCCCTGAAGGTAATGGCCCCCTTGCGATATAGAGCCGGTGAATCATAATATCTGTTAAAGGTCAGATCATGCAGACGTACATATACTATATCTCTATACTCTTGGGTTTCACCCAAGAACTTCAGCAGCTCGGCCGATGGCCGCACATCTGCATCCAGCAAAAGGAAATGACTCGACCTGATCTTCTCAATGCCATACATCCTAAGCGGTTCTACGTATCCGAAAGGGATGGCCCTGTGTACGGTTACATGCCCCTTGTACTTGTCAAGCCCGTAGATCAGGCCATCGTAAACCAATGGATCAGAGCTATCAACTATAACTATTTCATCCACTACGTCATGCAGGAGGCCCACATTCTCTATAATCCCCTTATTGTCATTTCTGTTGAACATGAGAACGGCCAGGGAGTCGGGCAATTTCAGCCTCAGATCAGCCGCCACCCAAGATGGCCTTCGCCAACCTGGGTAGACCTTCATATGCCCTCTTATTGGCTATGCGCGTGGGAAGGGCCAGTCGTTCCAGAACCTCTGCGGCGCTCACCATGATAACCGGTGCCTTGTAAAAATCTAGCCCGTATTTCAAACGAAGCCTTCGGCCTATCGCCAGCCCATCGTTAACGGCCCTTACGAACTGCGCGGCCATAGCCGGCCGCTTGAGAACTGCCGATATCAACATCCTCCGAAGAAACAGTTCGTGCGGCCTCTTCCATCTTGTTATCAACGCCTCTGATACCGCCGCCCTCCCCCGGAGGGCATGATAGATCCTGAAGCCGCTGTCGGAGCTGCCGCCGCCCTTGTGCCTCGTACATAGCGCTGGGTAGAACATGACCTTTTTACCACGATTCCATAACTTGAACCCCAGAAGGACGTCATCAGCGTACATGAACAATTCATCATCGAAGATCTTGCCATCTTCATTGATATCGTCAAGCGCCTCCCTCCTTATGAATGCGCCTGCCCCATACGGATATGTCTGTACGGTTTCACTGAACGCCCCAGCGGCGGTAAAGGGCACTGACGGTGGGCCTACGGAATTATACATCTCATTTACAAACCATATAGATCCATCAAGCATGGGCCGGTCGTACCTTATCGATATGCCCGATGCTGCGCCAACCTCCTTCTGGCCTTCGAGCTTCCTTATCATCAACCTGAGGGCGCCTGTGTCCAGCACAGCGTCGTTATTGATGAGCGCTATATATTTTGACCTCGGGTCTGCGTATTTATAGGCCAGGTTGTTTCCACCCGTAAACCCAAGGTTGGTTGTAGCCCGTTGAAGTTCAAACCTATTTAATCCGGCGTGTTGTACATATCTTGATATCTCCTCAAAACTTCCGTCCACAGACCCATTATCTAGCAATACAAGTTCGACATTTCCATATGTAGATGCCCTGACTGACATCACCAGCTCCTTAACGATGTGTATTATCGGAGCGGAGTTATAATTGACGACGAGGATAGACACCAGGGGGTCATTCATGCTGAGTCCATTTTACGCTTTGGATATAAGCTTTTAAAGTCCGGTCACAACTTCGCCCATAGCCGCCCGCAACCGGTTTGTTTTAACGGCTGTTAGATATCTGACGTTCTGCCTTAATGGAGAAGCGGCGTTTAGTGTCAAATCAACCGATGATCTGAAATATGCTTTGTAGCGGCAGTCACCAGATCTTTAAGGTCCTTTGATAGTTCTGTCGTTCTAAAGGAACCGGATATTTTATCGGTCTTCATAGAAGTGTCCCGTGGGCGCCTGGCATAGAAGTTCATTTCGCGCGATGTGATCCTATCCACCCTGCCGGGTTCGAATCCAGCAAATTCGGCTACCTTTATGGCGAATTCGTACCTGCTGATCGCCTCCCTAACGGCCAGATGGAAGGCCCCCGTGCTCCCCCTTTGGACCAGGGCGTCGATCGCTTCTGGCACGTCCTCTACGAACGTTGGCGTCGTAATCTGATCGACCAGGGCCTTCACCCTTTCCCCTCCGGCCAGCGCCCTTAATACATATTCGAAAAAGCTTTCCTTTCCCCGTCCCAGGTTTATCCCGAAGGGGGACGAAATCCTGAGCACCAGGGCATCTCGTTCAAGGGCGTAGAGCTCGCCTCTGAGCTTGGAGCTGCCGTAGACGTTTACTGGGTTGGTCGGGTCGTCTTCACCGTAATCTCCCTTCGCCCCGTCAAATACGTAGTCCGTTGAAATCTGGACCAGCTTCGCCTTCACCCTGTAAGCCGCTTCGCTTATGTTCCTGACCCCATCTGCGTTTATCATGAACGCCTCCTCCCTGCGCCTCTCGCATTCATCGACGTTGGTCATGGCCGCCGCGTTGATCACCAGCTCCGGCCTGAACCTCTCAAACAACCTCTCAACCTCCTGCCGTCTGGTTATATCCAGCTTCGGGAAACCATCCCTCCCCGTACCTGACGTGCCGACCGCGTCGAAGTGCCTTACCAGGTACCTGCCAACAAAGCCGCTGCCCCCCACAACAAGGGTCCTCATGTGTTTATGTGGTGAAAATCCTTTTAAAAGTCTTTGTATAAGGAGACCATATGTCCTTTGAGTTCAGGAGGCAGTCAATCCCTGAGGTGGTGCTGATACGGGCCAAGCAGTTTAACGACGATCGTGGGTACTTCATGGAGCTCCATCGGCGATCGGCCTTCGAATCTCTGGGGCTGGAACTGAACTTTGTCCAGTACAATTGTTCAAGGTCCAAAAGGGGGGTCCTCAGGGGGCTGCACTACCAGTTGAGGCCCTATGAACAGGGAAAGCTGGTCACCGTGATCGGGAACGGGAGGATCTTCGATGTAGCGGTCGATATAAGGGCCGGCTCCCCCACCTTCGGGAGATGGGCCGGCGCTGAACTCCGAGGTGGGCTGATGCTCTGGGTTCCCCCCGGGTTCGCGCACGGCTTCCTCGCGCTGGAGGATGACATCCATGTGCTTTACGGCGTCACCGGCGCAGAGTACCGCAGGGAGGCTGAGAGGGGCATCGCCTGGAATGACCCAGGCATCGGCATCGCATGGCCTGGAGAGCATCCGATCGTTTCCTCAAAGGATGCCGCCCTCCCCCCGCTGAAGAACGCCGAGGTGAACTTTGTATATGCCAGGGAAGGAGGGCTGAAGGCATGAGGGTGCTGGTCACCGGCGGAGCCGGGTTCATCGGGTCGAACTTCGTGCGCCACCGGCTCAGGGAACACCCCGACGATGAACTGGTCATAATTGACAAGCTGACCTACGCGTCCGATACTGAAAACCTTTCGGGCCTCAGATACACCCTCATAAGGGGGGATATAGCCGACGCGGAGGCGGTAAAGTCGGCGACCAGGGACGTCGACCTCATAGTGAACTTCGCGGCCGAGTCCCACGTCGATAACTCCATAGTGAGCTCCGAGAACTTCGTGCGGTCGAACATAGTGGGGGTGCACAACCTGCTGGAGGCGGTCAGGAGGACCGGGGTCAGGTTCCACCAGATATCCACCGATGAGGTGTACGGCTCCCTTCCGCTGGGCTCCCAGGAGAGGTTCTCCGAAAGCTCTAAGTACGATCCCAGGAACCCGTACTCGGCCACCAAGGCCGCCGCCGACTTCCTAGTCAGGGCGTACTACAACACGTACGGGCTGCCCGTCACCATATCGAACTGCAGCAACAACTACGGGCCGAACCAGCACCCGGAGAAGCTGATACCGAAGGCCATAATCAACGCCCACCTGGGCAGGCCTATACCGGTGTACGGCAACGGAAGACAGGTCAGGGACTGGATATTCGTTGAAGACCACTGCTCCGCCATAGATGCCATACTGCAGAAGGGGAGGTATGGACGGACCTATCTTATAGGTGTTGACAACGAACAGGAGAACATCTCTGTTGTCAGGCGGATACTTTCGCTAATGGGCAGGGATGAATCGCTGATAAGGTTCGTGGAGGACAGGCCTGGCCACGATGTCAGGTACGCTATCGATGCCGGCGGGATAAGGGGGGAGCTTGGATGGAGGCCGGCGATGACCTTCGAGGCCGGCCTGAGGGCCACCGTCGATCATTACCTAAAATATATGAAGAGGTACCTTATGAAGGTCAACGGCGCGATGCAGAACGTTCCCTGATCAGCCTTGACGCTTCGAAGAGCGACTCCACGGTCCCGGCGTCCATCCACGGCTCCTTCAGGAACACGTAATCCAGCCTTCCCTCCCTCAGATATGAATTGTTTACGTCCGTGATCTCAAGCTCACCTCTCGCGGACGGCTTCAGCTCCCTTATCCTCTGGAAGACCGTGTTATCGTACTGGTACAGCCCGGTGACGGCATATCTGGACCTGGGCTTCTCCGGCTTCTCCTCTATCCTGATGAGGTTACCCCTCCCGTCGAACACGGGGACGCCGAACCGCTCCGGACTTTCGACCTCCCTGAGGAATATCCGCGCCCCACCCCTGAAGTCCGAAACACGTTCGGATATATCATCAAGTACTATGTTGTCCCCGAGCACCACAGTCATATTATCGTCCTTGGCAAAGCCCTCGGTCAGGCCCAGCGCCTCAGCTATGCCGCCCGCCTGGTCCTGCAGCGCATAGTAAAAGCGGACGCCGAACTCCCTGCCGGACCCAAGAAGGTTCATGAAGTTGCCGGCATGTTCCTTTCCGCTCACCACCATTATCTCCGTTATCCCCCCCCTAGTGAGAAGCTCGAGAGGGTAGAAGAGCATCGGCTTGTCGTACACCGGCAGCAGGTGCTTATTGGTGACGCTGGTGAGCGGGCGGAGCCTGGTGCCGTTTCCTCCGGCCAGAATTATCCCTTTCAACGAACCTTTTAAGGACGGCTTGATATATAAATGTTGATTTTGTGTATCGCTTCTGGCTCATCTGTAGCGAACTATGTACCGCGCGTGCTTAACCTACGAAGGAATTAAGCCCTGGAACAACGGATA
>JAFLXO010000064.1 GCA_029786595.1 Nitrososphaerota archaeon
TCTATGGAAAAGGACAGGCCTTCAATTACCTTTCTGCCAAAGTAGCCCGTCGTCAGTTCCTTTACCGAAAGGGTTGCGCCGCTCATGGTTGGTCACTCATTTGAAAGGAACCTCTCCCTGACCAGTCTCCTGTCAGCTATCAGCCCGGTCATGATAGTTATAGCGATGATCAGCACTGAAACGATCGCGGCGACGTATATAGATTGAGCTGGCCCCATTATCGCGGAGATCACGAAAACGGCGATGACCGGCACAACGCCAAGCATCGGGGCAATTCCAACGGGGCTGTTTACCCCCGTTACTCGTGTGCTCAGCGCCGACCAAATCATGCCGGACATGGTCATAAATACCGGCGCTGAAAAGCTCAGCGGCAGGGTGTAAAGGAGCAGCTCCTCGATCACCTCCAATGAAATTGAGACCCCAGCGATCAGGAATACAGCCGCCATTATAGCCAGCGATGCAGTTAGCACGATCAGCGCGAGGCCAAGGGTGGCAAGCAGGATCGAATAGAATATGGTCGATGCGTCGGCGCCGTACGCCATAAGGTATTCATAAACTCCCTTCCTTTTATCGCTTGTGAATATCATCAGCCCGCCCATGGAGCCAATTACGATAAAGAGCGGCAGTATGAGGGGATACAGCGAGAGCAAATTTACGCCGCTCTTGGTTGGTACGAACGCAAACTCGGCCGCCACCAGTATCGGGAGCGCTATGGAGATCACCAGGTACATTTTGCCGTACCTGACCGCTCTGACAAGGGTTTCATAGGAAAGTTGCTTGAGGTTGAAACCTCTACCCCCAGAGCCTTCAGCCACATGCGGCCTGTGGATCGCAAGGAACGTAACGGCAACCGAAATGGCTGCAACCGCGAACACCAGGCCTTCAAACGCCGCGGTCCCTATGGCCGGCTCAAAGGGAACCAGGAAGTCAACAAACCCCATGGCCATGGCATACCCCAGGTACCTCTTCCTGCCTGTGAACACTGCAAGGACGGCTAGGAACCCCCAAGAGAGGTGCAGCAGCAGGGAGGAAACCCTTTCGATGACGGCGAAGCCGATTAGGGGAAGGGCGGATGTCAGCGGAAGGAAGAGGGATGGCGCATCGCTCAAAAGCGCATGATATAACTGTGGGGAGCCCGGCACCATCGCATAGTACAGCACATAGTCCAGGAGCAGTGGTATTGAAATTAGCACGCCGTTTTCCCACATGGCTAGGCTCAGGCCATACCCCACTCCATCTCCACTTTTCATGGAGCCCTTGGCCATACGCACGATAAGGTATGCGATCCCCACTTCAAAAAGAGAAGTCTGGAGTCCATAATAGACCCCGAGGGCTACAAGGTTGCCCGTTGACTGGACAAGCCCAACGGTGAAATCCTGTAATATGACCTTCACCGCTATGGCGGAGAAGTAAGCCACGAACGCATAGAGCACGACCCTGATGGCCAGCCTGCCCTTCTTGTTCAGGTATATTATCGGGGCGAAGGAAAAGGCCATGACGGCTATGGGCGTTATGAAGAAGGCCGGGTCGATGTTCTGAATCATGGTTAGGCTGGGCTTGTACATGATTTAAATATTATGAAAACCCTTTGATAGATTGAGAAAGATGAGGGATGGGATGCAATTTCCCAGTAGTTTTCTTTTCCTCTACTATACCTTTGCTGAGAAGCCCTATAGCCAATTTACCGGCTGCTACGGCTTTCTACCCATCCGCTACAGTCCATCCAGCCGGCCTCGTCAGAAACTGACGATTTAGTTCAAATAACCTTATTAACGCTCTCTACAAACATCATTTCCGGAGCTGATCTGATCGTCCTATAAGAAGGTACGGCCTGGAGAAAACGTGGAAAGATGCCCCAAGTGCGGTTACAAGGGGCTATTAGTGGATAACGTTACAGGGGAAATTGTATGCGCCAGTTGCGGCTATGTAGTAAGGGAAAAGATGGAGGATAACAAACCTGAATGGAGGGCCTTTACAAAGGAGGAGGGCGAGGACAGGAGCAGGGTGGGAGCGCCGACCTCACTGGCCATGCACGATATGGGGCTATCGACCGTGATGGGCATGAGGGATGCCTCCGGGAAGGCGCTGGCCGGCGCCAGCAGGTCTGTGGCCGACCGGCTGAGGGTGTGGGACAAAAGGAGCCAGGGGTCGGCTGACAGAAACCTCAGGCAAGCGCTGGTTGAGCTGGATATGCTAGCCGACAAGCTTAGCCTTTCAAAGAACATCGCTGAAAGGGCCGCGTACGTTTACAGGAAGGTGCTGGAGAAGGGCCTTGTGAGGGGGAGGAGCATAGATACCCTGATTACGGCATCGTTATACGCCGCCTGCCGATCGTCGGAGACGCCCCGTACACTGAAGGATGCGGCGCTGGTGTCCGGCATCAAGAGGAAGGATATAGCCAAGGCCTACAGGCTTATCTTGAAGGAGCTGGATCTGAAGGTCCCTGTCACCGACCCCGTTAAGAGCATCACAGGGATCGCGGCTAGGGCCGGCATAAGCGAGCGTACAACCAGGAGGGCCATGGAGATATTGAAAAGCGCGATAGCGGCCGGGGCATCGGCTGGGAAGGCCCCTACTGGCCTTGCGGCCACATCCCTGTACCTTGCGTGCGTCCTTGAAGGCGAAAGGAAGACGCAGAAGGATATAGCGGAGGCGGCGGGCGTTACGGAGGTCACCATAAGGAACAGGTATAGGGGGCTGAAAGCCATCCTGAACGGCGTATAATCTTCCAATCTAGGCAAGGGAAGCTGGCTTCCCATGGACAGACTTCCTTTTGCGCCAGGAGAATTTATGTCCCGCTATCACCACATCCCCGGTCTGGCCAGTACGTTATTTGAAAGCGGTGGCCCTGCACACGGAAAAGGTTAAATCTGATCGGGTGCATGAACATGTAAAGGATGTTAAGATCTATAGGCAACCAAGAAACGCTTGAAGGTTTGAAGAAGATCGGAGTTTCAAGGGCCCAGTTTGAAGTCTATCTGCTGCTGTACACGCATGGGCCGCAGACCGCCACCGACCTATCGAACGCGCTTAAGAGGGACAGGAGCGTGGTTTACAAGTACCTCGACAGGCTGTCAAGGCTGGGCCTGATAGAAAAGCAGCTTGACAGGTCAAACAGCTACTCTGCGAGGCCGGCCTCGGATGTCATGTCGCTGATATCAAGCATGATAGATCAGGAGGCCAAAAGGAGCAGGTCGGCCATCAAGGAGTTCTTTGATAAGGTTGGAACTATTGAAAGGGTAGAGGCCAACCCCCGTGCTAAACAGGAGTACAAACTTATATTCAACAGGAAGCGGCTCTACGAAGAACTCTCAAGGCTCTTCCTTTCGACGACCGACGAATACAGGCTCATAATGTCCGGTAACGGCCTGCTCAGGAGCATCAGGCATGGCTTGATGGACCTGTACCTTGATATGCAGAAAAGGGGGGTCAGGATAGAGATCGTATCTGAAGTTACGCCCACCAACCTGCAGGAGGCCGAGTACCTGATGAGGAAGATCCCTTTCAGGCATCAGAACGGCCTGCAGATAAGGCTGAACGTATTTGATTCCGACAAGGTGCTCCTGGGCGCTATCCAGCATGATGAGGATCTTAACATCAGCAGGGAGGATGACAGTTATATACTGATACGTGATCAGGTCTTCGCTCAGGGTTTTATACAGCTGTTCGATATTATATGGAATACTTCGCAGGATGCAGCAAAAATTATCAATATTATGAAATCTAGGTAGTAGTAACAGTGGCAACTATTTCTACCTACACCGTTTAATAACCGCCCAGACTATGAGCGTCCATGCTGAGCTCGTCAGTTGGCGTTGGACGGTTTGAGCAGCTAAAGGTGAAGGTTAGCGAAGTGGACGACGACGAATTTGTATTCCGTGCTGACCTTGGTGACATAAATTCGCTGGCAGGCTCAATAGAGCGGTACGGCCTTCTGCAGCCGCTGATCCTGAGGCTTAAGGCAAACCCCGAGAAGGAGGCCTATGAGCTGCTTGCCGGCCACAGGAGGCTGGCGGCCTGTAGGCTTCTCGGTTTCACGGAAGTCCCGGCCATTCTGGTGGACGTCAACGAAAAGGATGCGTTCATACTTGCGCTTACGGAGAACGTGCAATCCAAGAGCCTGAACCCTATCGAAGAGGCCATGGCCTTTCAAAGCTACATTCACAGAAAGGGATGGGGAGGCGCGTCGGAGCTGGCAAGGAACATTGGCAAGAGCCCGGCCTACATATCCCTCAGATTGCAGCTGCTGCAGCTTCCGGATTCCATAAGGTCCATGGTGGCCAGCAACCGGCTGGCGCCGTTCACTGCGGCGGAGCTGCACGGGCTCAGCGGCAACCAGGCTGAGAAGCTGGTGGCGTCAATAGGTGATGGCCAGGTATCGCTCAGAAGGGTGAGGAAGCTGGCCAAGGAGATAAAGGAGGAGAAGGAGATAGCACCGACCGACCTTGAGAGGTATTCGGCGGCGCTTAAAATGTTCATACTTTCCACGAGGAGGGCCCTCAATGAAATGGACGCCAGCATACACCGGCTCAATGAAAGCGGCGACTATTACAGGAAGGCCGTCAAGTACCGTTATGATCTGCACAGGATCCTCGATTCTATGGTCAATGAGTACGCTTCTGTTAAGAAACAACTCTTAGTGAACGAACTTTAGCTCTTACCCTCTGGACTACGTCCTCAGGCATGGTCGGCCTCAGCAGATGGGGCCTCCTTGAATCTATTACGATCCTTCCGTCCATAGTCCTTATCCCTTCAGCAGGCTGTAGCCTGGTTGACAGTGCCCAGATTATTTCATCATCATTCGATAGGTCTATATCATCATCCAATATAATGTTCAACCCACCATCATCCCTGTATGTGTGAGAAAGGATCAGTGAGTTCTCTACCCCACCACGAGCAGCTGTTACACTATCGTTGCTATTGATTACAAAGATGACCTTGCTGCTCGTGCCTTCAGGGCTAGCTGACGGGTCGAGCCTGTTACAGAAGACCCCCGGCAGTATGTCCATGTTCCCCACCCGGCTGGAGGACCTCGCCAGCCTTCCCATGAGGTCCCTGAACTTCGTGTTTTCCTCTCCATCGCCTACGACCACTATCTTGAGATAATGGTCCAGCCCGAGCAGTATGAGGCCCAGTTGCTTGGCAAGCCCGGGCTCCGGCCTCCTTATGGAGCCTATCGCCATATAGTGTGAAGAAGCGGTGGGCCAGTTCAAGAGGTACTCATTGGGCGGCATGAACCGCTCGATCTCCTGTATCATAGGCGCTTCCTTGGCGACGCTGGACAGCAGGACGTGTTCCTTGGCGTTGGATGGATTGATGTCCAGGAAAATTGGGTTACTTTTCATGTAGAGCGATCGGACGTGCATGAGGTTGTTTGTTGACCTGTTGGATATATATCCCGTATATTCGCTGAACGGCCCTTCATGGAACTCTTCGTTAGAGGAGATCTCCCCTTCGAACACGA
This sequence comes from Nitrososphaerota archaeon, assembly GCA_029786595.1. Taxonomy (GTDB): domain Archaea; phylum Thermoproteota; class Nitrososphaeria; order Conexivisphaerales; family UBA164; genus JAJZYL01. Next base: position 5,465 of record JAFLXO010000064.1, read on the forward strand.
TTTCGGCATCGGCCGGCACCGGTATATCGTTCGTGATCCCTTGGGTAAGCCTGGGCTCGATGACGCTGCCTACCTTTGAATATTCATCCTCAATGCGGGCCGCCGCGGCCATATAATATATGGGATGGGCCCCTATGATGACGGTAACGGGCAACGGCCTGCCCGCCTTCCTGGACAGGAGGTAGTAATTCCACAGGTGGCCCCTTGAGTGCATGCTTAGTGCTACCTTGTCCTTCTCTAGGAGCTGAATCCTGGCAAAGCTCAGATTTATTATGTCTTTATCGACCGGATTTCTTGCGGCGATGAGCCCTCCGCTTATGTACCTTCCACCGTCCTCCTTATAGTGCCTAGGCGCTGGTAACTTGAGCAGGTCGAGCGAATCCTTTCCATAAATCACCTCCTTTACTTGGGCATCGGATACGATCGAAGGGGTGCCATTCTTCTTGCTTATTATATCGTTCCACCTGCTGTAGAGGTCCTTTTCAGCGCATCCAAGGGAAAAGGCTATCCTCTCCTTCGTTCCGAAGACGTTGTTGATTAGCCTGATGCCGTCATAGCCATCGACCCTGTTAAACAGCAGTATCGGATTGCGGTCCCTCAGCTCGTTGGCATAGCATGTAGGCTCGTAATCCACGCTGATCTTATCGTCTATTTCAAGGACATCATCAGGCCTGGCCTTCCAATAGTCATCTATGAATTGCTGTAACGACATAAAAGTACCTTTTTGTTTCACCGTATTTAATTATTAGCTTTGGACGAAGTTTCGATCTTCCTCATTATGGAAGCGACCAGGTCCTTGGGGGCACCAGCAACCGTCGGGAAGCCGGTGATGGGCTTGGTGGCATCTATGATCACCTTGTCATCAAGGGTGCGATTTTCACCGTCAGCTGAATAGCCAGC